>NZ_JBDVLG010000048.1:0-105656 GCF_039970775.1 Roseobacter sp. | reverse complement strand
ATCGCAAGGTCGCGTTTCATGCGATTGCTGACCGCCCAACCAATGACACGGCACGAATGCAAATCCAGAATGACAGCAAGATACAGCCAGCCCTCACGCGTCCAGACGTAGCTGATGTCACCAGCCCACTTCTGGTTTGGCTAAATTCGTCCGTCCGTTTCAGTCCCATAGTCAGTCTCCTTTGTTGCAGTAAATGCTACCAAAGGAGCGGCATCAAATCGCGACAGGTCCAAAGTGGATATATCATGACTTCGTACGATTTTTGCTTGGTACAATACGAACGAACACCGCAAGAACTTCGTCCCGCTTTGCTTGAGGTCTACTTCGACGATCGCAAGATGAGGAAAATGTTTCGAATCATCGCGACAGACCCGGTGGTCAGGGCAATACACCAGCCGAGACTGGGCCGCATTTCTGCGGGCCCACAACCCCGAACATTCAATGAGTAGGCGCGGAAATTGCCATGACAATGCTGTGGCCGAAAGCTTCTTCAATCTGCTCAAACGTGAACGCATTCGTCGCCGCACCGACAAAACCCCCGAGCAAGCCAGACAGGACATCTTCGACTACATGGAAATGTTCGATAACCCGAAACGCAAACATGTCAGGAACGATATACTGTCGCCCGTCGACTTCGAAAACAGGCAGCGTAATATGAACCAAGAAGGTGTCTCGGAAACTAAGGGCTATTCAGAATGCCGCCACAATCCCAGCGTTTATCGCACGATGAACTCGGCATGCAATGCTCCGGCTGCTTTTATACTTTTCAGGATATCTATCATATCTCTGGGAGCTACGCCGAGCGCATTCAATCCAGAGATTACTTCTGAAAGAGATGTTCCTGTGGGTATTTCGGCAAGCCCTATTCCCGGTTCTTCTTCGATTTCCACGTTTGTCCTTGGTACAATAACTGTCTCGCCGTCAGCAAAAGGGTTCGGTTGAACTGCGATTGGTGCTTCTTGAATTCGCAATGTGAGATTGCCTTGGGAGACCGCTACGCGTGAGATTCGAACATCTTCGCCCATCACTATCGTGCCCGACCTTTGATCGACGACCACGCGGGCCTTGCGTTCGGGCAAAACTGAAATGTTCTCGATGCGGCCTAATGCATGAGCCACCGATGCCATTTGCGTTAGCGGAATATCCAACTGAACTGTTCCTGAGTCTAGCATTAACGCAACGGGTCGGTTGAAATCTGCGTTTATAGCTTGTTCTATCCTCGCCGCTGTCGTGAAATCCGCATCTCGTAAGGCTAATCTAGGATTGGTTAGAGTAGAGAGATCAAATTCTATTTCGCGCTCTACACGTGCGCCAGAGGGGATCACCCCAGCGGTCGGTACACCCTGAGTAACGATGGCGCCATCCCCCTCCGCGACTGCTCCCCCGGCGATGATCGTCCCTTGTGCGACGGCATAGATTTCACCATCAGCGGCATTGAGAGGCGTCATAATAAGCGTCCCGCCAAGCAAGCTGTTTGCGTCTCCTATAGCGGAAACAGTGACGTCAATTTGCCCACCTCCTCTGGCAAAGGGCGGAAGTACTGCGGTTACCAATACTGCCGCCACATTTTGCGGCCGGAATTGCTCGCCGGTCACGTTCACGCCAAGACGTTCAAGAATGTTTGACATTATTTCTTCGGTGAACGGCGAGTTTCGCAGGCCATCACCTGTACCATTTAAGCCAACGACAAGGCCATATCCGACTAAATCATTGCCTCGAACACCATCGAACTCTACGAGATCTTTAATGCGGACTGGGCCAGCTTCAGCGGCTGTGATTACAGAAAATAATGCCGCGAAAATAATCCAAAATACTCTCATAAGAAATTTACCAATGAAAGTTGCGAACTCCGAACTGTAACCGAGTACAAGCTTTGCAAGTGAAATTGAACGGCTTCTAATTCAGTCGCCGTTTCAAAGGGATCAGCCGCGAGCAACCCACCGCGCGCGATTTCTATGCTGGTCTCTTCAGCACCATTTCGGGCGGAAATCATTTCGATGCGTTCTTCGACAAAACCGATGCTCGCTCGCAGGCTTGTCAGGTTGTCTTGGTTTTTTTGCAAACCCAGTCCAGCTAGGCCAAATAATTCCGACTGCTCATCCACTTCGAAACCCAGTGTCGCATCGCTGGCCAATGCGGCGACCGTTATGTGTGTTAGGAGTTCTTTGATCGCATCGTCATCAGCACGTATGTCGAGTGTTACATTCTCGGTATCTGACAATGCGAAGGGCGCAAGAGCGGTCGTTGAACCAGAATAAGCTAGTGCATCAAACCCAGCGGGGTCTGCAAACCAAGCTTCAGCCGCTGTAACAACATCTTCGGGTGTCGTTTGCCCCGCAACGGCTGTCCTTACAAATGCGATAAGTGTTTCGGCATCTGGAAGCGGAGCCGTATCGGTTGCAGTGCCAGCAAACAAACTCCGTCCTGCGACGTCATCGTTCAGATAGCTTAAGACACCCTCAAGCTGAGTCGCTGCGTTTTCGGATGGGTTCCCTGAAATAACACCTAGTGGCCCAGCACTGGCCAAGAGAAGGTCGAGGCCAAGGGTACCGCCTGAATCTTGAACCCGTTCCAATGAAACTTGCATTGCATCGGTTGTGTAAGCGGCTTCGATATTGGCGACCGAGTAACTTTCCAAAACCTCTAAAGAGCGCTCTAGGTCAGTCAGGTATCCGTGGTTTCCAGACATAACTTCTCTGATGTCGGAAACTTTGCCGCTCGAGAGTTCGTCCGTTAGTCGATTTAAGTCCTGCCGCAACGAAATGCTACGCCGTTGAAACAAGAAAGATTGCGCGAGATCGCCAAGAGAAGTTGCTGACATCTACTATAGCCCCAAAATTGTTTGCATCATTTCGTCTACGGCTTGGATCATCCGCGCGTTGGCAGCGTAAGTTTGTTCGACCAACATCAACCTTTGTAGTTCTTGATCGGTGTCTACGCCTTCAGCGAGTACAAGTTGGTTCAGTTCATTGTACTGCGTTGAGGTAAATGCCTGCGTTTGCTGAGCTTGCCCTCGAGTTGCACCGAGTTGTGACGTCAGGGTCGATGCGAGGCCGATCAGCGAAAATGAACCTGCCCCAAAATCACCAGATGCCGGCGTTCTGTTGACTAACATCGTTTCGGAAAGAGCTTGCAGCTGTCTAGCATCGCCAACGTCACCCTGCGTCACCGCGTTGATGCCGTCGCGCAGGCGCCAGGACTCTCCGCCTTCTTGTTTATCTACGGCGACGTTGATCCCCAGGCGATCCGAAATACCCACTTCGTTCACGGAATCGAATGCGGCACCATCATCAGTGAACAAACCCGCGTCGCCTGTGGCGAGCGTTGAGTCCACTGCGGGATCCTGAAATCGTTCGATGATATCGCGTGCAAGAGCATCTAGCTGTGTTTGAGCCTCAACGCCGAGCTCATCTCTAATCTCGAATTGTGCACCTAGAGAACCACCACCCAGTCTACCATTTTCACTACCTGTTCGCGCATCGTAACCGTTAATGGTGAGCCCAGACAGCTGACCGCCGGACTTTGTCATATATGCTGTAACTCGGTTGGCAGCCGTGAACTCAATTTCTGCAGTGCCGCCATCGAGAAGGATTGCGCCGCCTGTCGAATAAAGAGCGATCTGTCCGTTGTCTCGATCAATTTGGCGTACAGGTACAATTGCGCTGATTTCATCTACAAGCGCTTGACGGTTATCTTCTAACGCTGATGTGTCGCCACCAAGTACCGTGGTTCTGGTTATTTGGCGGTTTAATTCCTGAACACTGCTTAAGTTTGAGTTGAGCTGATTTATCTGTAGCTCAATATTTCTATCGGCCTCGCTCCGCGCGTCTTGAATGTCTTTCGACGCGGTCGAAATCAACGTAGCCAAGTCTTTCGCAGCGTTCACTGCACTGTCTAACCGTTCCGGTGCGTCGGGCCGACTGGCCGCTGTGATGAGGCTACTTTCGAATTGCGCGATCCGTGATGCGAGCGAATTGGGATCATCGGCAATCCCTAGAAAATCCTCGTAATTGGTCAAAAATTCAGTTCTATCGCTCGCATTATTCGATGCTGCGCTAGCGAGACCTCTGTCGCCAAGGAGGGCCGGATCGACGTTTCGTGTGACACCATCGATACTTACACCACCAAATTCGGATGACGAAAGCGCTACGGTTCTCACGCCATACCCTGGGGTCATCGCATTTGCGATGTTGGCTGAAATCGTTTCCGAAGTGTGGCCAGCGGCACGCAGCCCGGTCATGGCATTGGTCAATGCGGATGAAATCGACATATCCGGCTCTCTCTCTTTTAGGTTTACGGTCGCTTGATCTAATTACCGTTTGATATTGGTCGTTTCCTGCAACATCTCATCAACGGTCTGGATCACTTTTGCATTTGACGAATAGGCGCGTTGTGTTTTGATCATATCGGTCAATTCGCCTGCGACGTCAGTGGTTGATTCCTCACGCGCGAAAGAGACGATATCTCCTGTTGGACCATCGCCGGCATCCCAAAGGAAAAACGAGCCACTATCGTTAGAAGGTAGGTAGGTCTGGCTATCAAACGCACTCAACCCATTGGGATTTGCGACGTTGACCAGCGGAATTTGGTATACAACGCGGATCTCACCGGTATCGAAACTGGCACGAACATAACCGTTGGCATCGACATCCAAACCAACAAAGTTACCGATAGCGGAGCCATCTTTGGTCGTGTTGCCCGGCGTGAAACTATAGGACAGTTGGGACATACCATCGCTGTCACCAATCGTCCCGAGATCAAGTGAGATTGGGCCCGCTGCAACGTCGATGGTTACAAGGCCTGTTGCGGCATCATAGGCCGGGCTGACACCGACTGGCGTGACGGATGCCAAGAGACCGGAATCGGTCCGTGCATCTGTAAATGTCAATGTATACCGCCCAATCTCGGCACCTGCTTGCGCGGAGTCGGTCATGACCATCGTCCATTCATTGGTGGCCGGGTCAGTAGCTGTCGCAGGGGCTGTAGGCTCAAACGTGATGCTGACGCTTTGAGATGTACCCAAGTTGTCGAAATATTCGACTGAAAGCTGTTCTATTTCGGCGTCGGCGCCATATTCAGTCTCTGTTGCTGGCAGGTTCACGCCGAGCTTCATGTTCAACGTCGGATTGCCCGCCAATGCGTTTGTGTCGATCCGAACTGGCTCCAGACCATCGGCTGTGTCTCTGGGTTGATTTGGAATTGTGCCATCGGGACCTGCGGGCCAGCCCATGAGTACCAAATCAGACTGCGAGGTCAGATATCCCTCTGCATCGGTTCGGAACGAGCCCGTCGTCGTTAGAAACATGGGGGCGTCTGTCCCGGCGGTCTGGACTTGAGCCGCTTGCGCGACTGGCAACATGCCCCCACCACGAACGGCAAGGTCCGTGGCGTTTGACGTCGTAATCAACGTACCGCGTTCGTCGATGAGACGCTGCGTATTCGCCCGAACACCGCCCGCTGCGTACGACCCACCGCCAGAGGACAACACCATGGATTCAAAATCCGTCTCTACGCGCTTATAGCCGTAGGTCGATGAGTTCGCGATATTGTCGGAGATGGAGGCCAAACGCTGTGCGTTTGTTTGTAGTCCTGCAACACCCGCATTGAGCGAAGATGAAATTGTCATGGGCACGCCTTTCTGATGTGATCATCCATTGAACACTCAGATAGACGTCCCGACTTAACACCGGGCTAACAGATAAAATGCGCCCTATTTAAGCCACAATTTATCGCAGTAGCACGATCTCCACTCTGTTGTTGCGCGTCGCCATCGGATTGCGGTGCACAGGTTCTCTGTCGGCGTGCCCCGTGACGCGTTGTATCCGTTCGTTGCCTATGCCGTTTTGCTGCAACATCAGACGTGTACGCGTCGCGCGGTCTGTCGAATTGTCCCACACCGGGTTGCTGGCCAAGACCACCGCCCCTGCGCTGACATGACCTTCGACCGCGATGGCATTTGTGACGGTTTGGCTGACACTCGCGACCATATCCATCAGGGTTGTCATCAGAGTTGTGGGCTGATCTGTCCCCGCGACGAACAGCGGCAAACCATCAAGCGCAAAGAGCTCAATCACAAGACCTTCATCCGTGATACGCGTCACAACATGCTTGAGCGCCTCTTCCATCACCGTGCTCTCGCCACCCATGGCGGTCAGTGCCTCAACGATATCTTCGAATTGATCGACCGATGCATCCTGAGACGCATCTTGCTCACCATCATCGCTGCTGGTGCCGCTGTCCCCGCGGGATTGGTCTTGCTGCGCGGCATATTCGCTGGTTGCACCCAGACCGTTCTGCGGTAGCGTCTCTTCGGAAAAGATGCTCTCCCCGCCGAAGGCACCATCGCCCCCGCCGGAAACACGGTTTACCGGAATGGTCGGCGCAAAGTAGTCCGCCAACCCAGCCCGTTGTTCTTCGGTCGTCGCACTCAACAGCCACATCATCATGAAAAAGGCCATCATCGCCGTCACGAAGTCCGCATAAGCGACCTTCCACGCGCCACCATGGTGGCCTGCTGCAATGATCTTTTTCCGTTTGATGATGACCGGTGCCAGATTGCTCTGCGCAGCCATAACTCACCATTCTCATATTCACCCAACAACAGGGATACCTTCGAAGGTCTTTCTACCTCCTTAACAGGCCCTGTGTTTGTTCAAATCAACGCCAAAAACCGCCCATGGGTCACCGCGTTTTTTAGTGTATCTTTTTGAAATTAGGTGTTTAATTTCTCCTTAACCACAGTCGTCGATGTTTGGGGGTATCGGTGGGGCAGGTGGCTTAGGGCTTGCGCGATTTGGCCAGCGCGATCTGTTTTTGACGCTCGCGAAACCGATCTTTGTCCCAGTCCGACGTCTCTGCGGCGCAATGGTGGCAGCTGACACCATGTTCATAATCGGGGTGTTTCGTGTCGTCCGGCGCAATTGGGCGCCGGCAGCCGTGGCATAGCATGTGCGGCCCTTCACGCAGCCCATGCTCCACACTGACCCGATTATCGAAAACAAAGCAGGATCCATTCCAACTGGTTTCTTCTTCGGGAACCTCTTCGAGGTACTTCAAAATACCGCCCTTGAGGTGGTACACATCCTCTACCCCTTGCCCCAACAAATAGTTCGTCGATTTCTCGCAGCGGATGCCACCGGTGCAAAACATCGCGATTTTCTTGTTGTGAAACCGGTCTTTGTTGTCTTCCCACCACGTCGGAAAATCACTGAAGCTCTCGGTTTTGGGGTCGATCGCACCTTCAAATGTGCCAATCGCAACTTCGTAGTCATTGCGGGTGTCGATCACGGCCACATCGGGTGACGCAATCAGCGCATTCCACGCCTGTGGGTCAACATATTGCCCCACAGAGGCCTGTGGATCCACGTCCGGCTGGCCCATTGTGACGATTTCGCGCTTGATCCGTACCTTCATTTTGCCAAAGGGCGCATGGTCGCTTTGCGCTTCTTTCCACTCAAGTGCCTCGCACCCCGGAAGCCCGCGCAGATGGGCAATAACCGCATCTATGCCTGCACGCGGCCCGGCAATCGTGCCGTTGATCCCTTCCGGGGCCAACAACAGCGTGCCCTCGACCTTTTGGTCGATGCATAGAGCCAATAGATCTGGCTTGAAGGTCATCGGATCTTCAAACCGGGTGAAATGATAAAGTGCGGCAATCGTGTACATATGCGGTCAAATATGCCCTGCGCGCGCGCCAAGCAAGACCTCAGATGTCTCACGGGACGTATCCCTTGCCATTGACGCGTCGCACGTGGCCCCGTACCCAAAGGCAAACGAAGAGGAGGTGCATATGTCTCAGGCGCTAATCGTGATCGATCTGCAACAGGATTTTTGTCCAGGGGGGGCGCTGGCTGTCCCTGACGGGGATCGTATCATTTCACCTATCAATGCGTTGATGGCCGACTCTCAGGCCGTCGTTTTCACGCAAGACTGGCACCCCGCGGGCCATTCCTCGTTTGCGACATCGCATGAGGGAAAAGCCCCATATGACCTGATAGATATGCCCTACGGGCCGCAGGTTTTGTGGCCGGATCATTGCATTCAAGGCCAACCGGGTGCTGAATTCCACCCGGAATTGCACGCAGATCACGCTGAGATGGTCATCCGCAAGGGCTACAACGCAGCGATTGATAGCTATTCGGCCTTTTTCGAAAATGACCATAAAACCCCCACCGGGCTAGAAGGATACCTGCGCACCCGGGGCATCGATAAAGTGGTAATCGTAGGGCTGGCGCTGGATTTTTGCGTTAACTTCTCGGCGGTGGATGCCGCGCAGTTGGGGTTTGCCGTAACCGTCCGCGAGGACCTGTGCCGCGCGATTGACCTGGACGGGTCTTTGGGAGCAGCCCGTGATGGGATGCGGGCGGCAGGTGTTCGGTTGGAGGCGTCTGATGGTTGATATTGCTCGCCGCGCCTGGAACCATAAGTGGAAGATCGACCCGATCGTGCGGTCCCTGATCGATACGGATTTTTACAAATTGCTGATGTGTCAGTCCGTGTTTCGCAACAAGCCAAATACTCGGGTGACCTTTAGCCTGATCAACCGGTCCAAAGATGTACCGCTTGCGGATTTGATCGACGAAGGCGAGTTGCGCGAGCAATTGGACCACATCAGGTCACTGTCGCTGTCACGCGGAGAAAGCACATGGCTGCGCGGCAATACATTCTACGGCAAACGCCAAATGTTTCGCCCGGATTTCATGGAGTGGTTCGAGAAACTGCGTTTGCCGCCCTACCATTTGGAACGCAAAGGCGATCAATACGAGCTGACGTTTGAAGGCAGCTGGCCGGAAGTTATGTTGTGGGAAATCCCGGCATTGGCGGTGCTGATGGAATTGCGTGGCAGAGCGGTTCTAAACACTATGGGCAAATTCGAGCTGCAGGTTTTGTATGCCCGCGCAATGACGCGCGTATGGGAGAAAATCGAAGCGCTGCGCGATATTCCGGACCTTTCGATTGCCGATTTCGGCACCCGCCGCAGGCATAGTTATTTGTGGCAAGATTGGTGTGTTCAAGCCATGCAAGAGGGTTTGGGGACAGCCTTTACAGGCACGTCCAATTGCAAAATCGCCATGACCCGCGAATTGGAAGCGATCGGTACGAATGCGCATGAATTGCCGATGGTTTACGCCGCATTGGCTGCGACCGATACAGCATTGGCGCAGGCCCCCTATGACGTCCTGTCCGACTGGCACGACGAACACGAAGGCAACTTGCGGATCATCTTGCCCGACACGTTCGGAACGAAGGGGTTTTTGGACAAAGCCCCTGATTGGCTGGCAGGTTGGACAGGCATTCGGATCGACAGCGGCGACCCTGCCACGGCGGCCGAACTGGCTATTGATTGGTGGCGCAAGCGCGGCGAAAATCCGGCTGACAAACGGATCATCTTCAGCGATGGGCTTGATGTCGACAAAATCCGGCTGCTGCACAGCCAGTTTTCGGGGCGCACGAATGTGTCTTTTGGATGGGGCACCTTGCTGACGAATGATTTTCGCCGTCTGGTTCCTGGCAATCGACTGGCTCCGTTTTCATTGGTGTGTAAAGCAGTTGAGGCCAATGGCGCGCCCACGGTCAAATTGTCGGACAATCCTAACAAAGCAATGGGGCCAGAGGATGAAATCGCCAGATATAAACAGGTTTTCGGTGTCGGAGATCAGGTGCCGCTGGATGTCATTGTGTAAGATGTCGGTGCGTGACCTTCACGTTTGAACGAGCGGTCTGATCGGGAATTGCAAAAGGGGTTAGGTTGCATTGTTCCGATCTGCGTTCAAAAAAGAGACCGTTCGAAGCGCCGGCAGGGCAGGAATGTAAGTTAGCCATATCTTGTTGGCGGTTCTCGGAAAGATGACCTTCCAAGAACCGCCTTGGTTTAAAATTCTTCCCATCCAGTCTGGGTCGATGTTGCTCCAACCACAGCTTTTTGCGGTTCTATATGTTCAGGCAGGCTTGCATCTGGCGGTGTTATTTTTTGTTCGGGCGCGTCTGGTTTAGCGGCTAAAGACACCCCGTGGAACTGACGCAATGCGTTCGCAAGGGCTGTTGCTTCGCCGCTTAGAGAAACACTTGATGCTGTCATTTCTTCGAGCGCGGCCGCGTTGGTTTGCGACGCAGAGTCGATAGACTGAATGGCGGTATTCACCTCATCGATACCTCCCGACTGTTGTTCGACTGCGGTGGCGATATCGCTGATCTGCCCCGAAGCGACTTCGACTTCGCTGATGATGCCTTCTAGCGCCTGCCGGGATAGTCCGACCTGTTCAACACCTGCCTCGACACTTTTAGTGTTCCTCTCGATCACTTGGCTGATTTCTTGAACGGCTTCCTGCGACCGGAGTGCAAGCGCACGGACCTCAGAGGCGACAACCGAGAACCCACGACCCGCCTCACCTGCACGCGCTGCCTCTACGCCTGCGTTGAGCGCCAGCAGATTGGTCTGGAATGCGATATCCTCGATCACCTTCACCACGCGATCAATCTGCGCTGATGCGTCTATCATCGCGTTGATAGAGGCCTCAGTTTCATTCGAAACCTCTCGCGTTTTGGCTGCACGCTCTCGGACTCTATGCGTTGCATCGTCGGCTGCTTTGGCGTTTTGAACAACTTGGCGAATACTCGCCGTGATTTGTTCTACGGCTGCAGATGTTTCCTCGACCGCAGCTGCACTGTCCTCTGCGCGCTTTGCCATGCTTCCTGAAGACGATTCCAATTCGGCCGCAGTGGACGACACGCTTTGCCCATTGTTCATGATTTGCGCCATGGTATGCGATAGTGTTGTCAGTGCTTGGTTGAAATCACTTTGCATGCGTTCGAACACGCCTTCGCGGTGGCCGTCGATGCGGATACCCAAGTTGCCTTTGGACAGTTCACCGATGCTGCTGACGACATCAGAAATGTTCGTTTCAGTGGCCTCAAGCAGACGGTTGATAACATCGGCCAGTCCGGCAAGGCTTTCGTCATCCATACTATCAGACATGCGGTTGGAAAAATTTCCCGATGCAGCTTCGCCAAGGACACGCTCCATATCTGTTTGGAAATTCTGCAAAATTTCCATACGTTCGCGTTCGTTTCTGCGCTCTTCTTCTTCGGCGGTGCGGCGTTCCTTTTCCAACGCGACATCGCGGTCTCGATCCGCAGCTTCGCGCTCGCGCTCCAGTTTTTCCTTTTCCTTAACCTCAATGTCTAGATCTCTGGCGTGGCGAGCATTGTCTAGAAATACGACCATTGCGTTGGTCATCTTGCCAACCTCATGGTCATCCTGGGTCGGGTGGATATCCACCTCGAGATTGCCGTCTGCCAGCTCTTTCATATTCTCGGTAATGGTCGTTAAGTTGCGCGAGATGATGCGCCCGGTGACAAACGCCAAGACACCGCCCAACACACTGCCAAGGATTGCAAAAACCGCGACGATGATGATGGATCTCTGTGCTGCGACCTGACCTGCGGGGCCCAATGTGTTTTGCTGATCAACCACATAATCCACAGTGTGTTCGATTGCTGTTAAAACCTCTGGCCCGATGTTGTCCACACGGCCGTACAGCGCGTTACGCGCGAATATTACGTCGGCCACCTCGGATGAGGTTGTGTCAAAATCATCAAGGTCGGTCATGGTCATTTGCGTTAACTCACGACGGCGAGGGTTTTCTAGCTCTCCCAAAAGGGTGTTCAAACCTACGCGGGCGGTGTCGATTTCTTTGGTCGAGCGTGCCGCATCATCTGGGTCGTTTGAAACCAGAAAACGCTCAAAATACAGACGCCCCAAAAGCAAATTCGTAGCGGCCAGCCCGGCAGCAGAACTGATACTGGCATCGTTATCCTGCAATGCGGTTTCCATCACGTCAGACAGCTGCCGCCGAGCCTTCAGACCCGACGCTGAAGCTTTGTCCACCAACTGGTTGCGTTGGGCCTGTAGCTCAACGGCCTGAGCCATGCTTTGCTCATATTCTTCGAGGGCAGCGGGAATTTGTTCCAGCTCTTCTAAACCTTCATACCCCGTCATCATCTCGCGGAGCTGCCCTTCGAACTCCAGAACCTCTGCAATGTTCTCGCGTACGGATTCGAGGTGCGCAGGATCACCCGTCAAACGGTATTTGGACGATGCCAGGCGTGCCTCAAAGATATCTTCCATGATATCGCCTGCAATCAGGCTCTCTTTGGCCGTAGACCTATAATCAACAAACGTGCTTGCGAGCCTGCTTGTTTGGTACGCACCAAAACCGCCAACCACGAGCATTAGGGCAACCATCGCCCCCATACTTAGATAAATACGCATTACGATAGACATTTCGTCTCCCTCGAATCAGTCTTTGCTAACTGCTAGAAGGGAAGTCTTTCGAATACATTTAAGGGCCCACGACTTCGTGAAAAATCAATACGATGCTTGGTCTGTAGAATTTTCTACACACAGAGCTTTACAAGCAATCCGCGCGATCTGCGCATACGGTCTGCGGCGGTCCATCTGGCCGCCAGAATATCCTAAAAAACGGCCTCGCAACGGGCGGCCAGATCCAGCAGGCTATGATCGCTCAGGCCGGCCGCTATTAGCATAATCCCGATCGTTTCGGCATTGTGGGAAAACGGCATGGAAATACTGCAGCCATTCATGACATTGGCGATGGTCGGGTTGCGCAGGGCTTGTAGGTTGATCCGCCCATAGGCTGCATCTGAGGTCATCGTATCGAATTTTGGCGGCAAAATAGGCACCGTTGGCATCAACAACACACGACCGGCCAGATCCGCTTCAAACGCCCTGATCAGCCGTGCCCGTTGGTTTAAGGTCTGCCTGTAGGCCACGGCTGATACCTCGTCGGCGCGGGCCATCCGGCTGGCGACACGGGGGTCAAACTGGTCAAGTTGGGCTTGAAACATCTCGTCATAAACAGCGCGGCTTTCGACGGCTGAAAACTGCCAGACAGCCAGTGTTTTCATTGCCTCAAGGGATGCAAAGGATTGCGTTTTTACGGTACATCCGGCCTCTTGGAGCAGCTTGACTGCGGCATCAAAACCGGCGCGTACTGCTGGCTCCAGATCATCCATGCCGAAGTTATCAAGGACAATAAATTCTGGCTTAACCTCCTGGAAATTATCTATATCAGGGTCCGAAATCGCCTGCCACGCGGCACGGCAGGTGGCCACATCACGCGCCATCGGCCCCACACTATCCAGACTGGCGGAAAGCGGGCAACAGCCCCTTTGGGACATGGTCGTCTGGCTTGGTTTAAAACCGGTGATCCCGTTGAAGGCCGCAGGGATCCGCAGCGACCCACCCGTATCCGTGCCGATCGCAATATCGGCCAAACCGCGTGCCACGCTGATGGCCCCACCTGACGTCGAGCCCCCCGGAATGCACCCCGGATAGAGCGCGTTTTCAGGCGTGCCATAATGGGGGTTCAGCCCCAGCCCCGAATAGGCCAGCTCGGTCATATTGGTGTGACCGACCAGCACGCAACCCTGCGCCCGCAGCTTTGCTACAACATCTGCATCGGCGGTGGCGGGGCGGTTGCGCGCCATAAAGGTTGTCCCCGCGTGGGTGACATGCCCTTTCACATCAAAGAGGTCTTTGATGGAAACCAAGGCCCCACTCAGCACCGATGCCGTTTGCACAACCGGTTCGTTGTGGAACACATGGGTGTAGACATGCCGGACGTCTGGCGTGTCTGCGGTAAGGCGGGCCTGCACGTCGGCAAGGCGGGTGGCGGCGGTTTCGGCGGACCATGGAAAGGCAGTGGGCATTGTGATTACTCTTTTAGGTATGTGTTGGCGCAAAGCGCGGCGATATCTGCGGCACGCGCGCACAGGGCATTGCGTGGATCGCCTAGAAAGGACGCGGTGAACCCGAGGTCATCGAGCTTCCAGCCGGGGTCAAACGGCACGATACGCCCTTGCCTGACGAAGTGTTCCGCGAATTGATGGGGAAACAGCGCCACGCCGATACCCGTTGCGACCATTTCTAAGCCTGCGTGAATGGAACTGGTCGGGAACAACTGGGTGGAATGGCCATAGCGGTCAATCAGCTGGCGCCGCAGGTCGCGGTAGGGGCGGGAATTGCGGTTGTAGGTCACGACAGGCGTGTCGCGCAAATCAGGGTCGGGACGGCCCGCGGGTTTGAACCAGGTCAACGCCACGCTGGGCAGGTCGACGTTATCGACGGTGTATTCGGAAATCGGGCCCATCAGCAGCGCGATGTCGATGTTGCGTTCCAACAGTTGCTGGCGCAGATTGACGGACACATCCACCACGATCTCGACCCGGATTTTGGGGTATGCCTCATAGAGCGCGGATAGAAATTGCGATAGCCACAGCTGCACGATGGTTTCCGCGACCCCCACGCGCAGCAGGCTGTCTTCGGCGTCCGGTGGGGTGATGTCGGCCTTGATGCCTTCGACAAGATCCAGAATTTTTTCGGAATACTCTTGCAGCAATACGCCCTTTTTGGTCAGGGTCACGCCCCGTTGTGCCCGGTCAAACAGGCGCGTCCCCAGCGATTGTTCCAATGCCGCGATGCGGCCTGATACGGCCGGTTGCGAGATGTTCATCTCTTGGGCCGCGCGACGCACACCGCCCAACCGCGAGACCCATAGAAAGGTCATTAATTGGTCCAATGTCATGGGTGTCGTGATCCTATTGCGGCGACCTGGGGGTGGTCACAGGATGTCACGGTTGGCTCTGTCATGACAAGAACAGCCGCCGTGGGAAGTGTAGCATCGCGCGCGCGCCGGCCGGTTCTATCGTCATCATATCGCCCAACGCGGCACCACCAAGGCCGGGGATAAACAGATTGGGGTGCAGTTCAAACACCATGCCGGTTTCGATGGTTTGTGCATCTGGCGGCGCGGTTCGAAACTGTTCTGGGCCCCAATGCTGTGGAAAATGATCCGACAGCATCGGGTCTTCGTAGGACACGCCAAGGCCATGCCCATTGCGAAACCGCCGCAGATCCGCGCTGCCCCGAGTGCGCGATAACACCACACCAGACATGGCGGTTTCGATATCGCCCACCGGGCAGCCCGGTGTCAGCGCGGCCTCGCCTGCCAACAGGGCGTCGTGGGCGATGCTCCAGAGCACCTCGTGTTCTGCGCGCGCAGGGCCGACCGTGCCCATACGAATGCCATGGGCCCAATAGCCATTGACGGTCAGGGCAATCCCGAACAACACCTGATCGCCGTCTTGCGGGATGTTGCGGTTTTCTTCGGGCCAGTACCGCGGGCGGTCGGCGATGGGGCGCACGGTCAGCCATGTGCGGCAATAGTCGGCCCCGGACAATCGCGCGTGGGTTTCTTGCCGCAGCTGGGTTTTCCAAACCGGTTCGCCGGATCGCATGTGCACGGGCAACCGATCAAACAGATCGTCGCACAAAGCCGCGCCTTTTGTCAGAGAGGCAAGCTCTGTGGGGGATTTAACCATGCGCAGCGTGGATAAAATATCATCGGCTTGCGTGACGGCATGCCCCCCCAGCGCGGCACAAAGGGTGCTATGTGTCGCATGGGGCATTTCACCAAACCCTATGGTTGCGAGGGGGCCAGACGGCCCGACATGCGCCGCAATTGCCTCTCCCCACCGGTTGGATGGGAGGCTTTGCGCGCCAAGGTCGCTGGGTGGTGCAAGAAACGGGCTGCTGACCAAAAGGCGGCACCCTTGCGGGGTCAGGATTGCGAGGCTTTGGGCCTCGTGGCTGTTCCAGCCGGTCAAATACCGCAACGCCCCATGGGACATCGTGCCCGCACCAAGGGCATCGCCAAACCCAAAGACCAACACCGCGCGGACGTCATCCGGCAGGGCCCGCCAAAGTGCGGCGCGACGCCGTGCGATGTCATCCGCCAGCATCACGGCGGTCAGGCCACAATAGGAAGCGTGCGCACGGAGTAGTCCAGCGTGATGGTGCGCCCGCGTTTGGGGTCTTCCAGCGTCATTTGGTACGCTGCTGCCGGGCGCACGCCACCGATGGCCCCCAAAGTGCCGCACAGCATCGCCGCGTTGCCGGTGAAATCCGCCCCCGCCATCAGGTCTGCCAAGGGGCGGATCGCCGCGAGCGTGCCTTCTTGATACGTCACCCAACCGCCGTTTTCGCGGATGTTGCAGCGCAAGATCATGGTTTCAAGGTCGTCTTTGATGTCGTCAAACGCCCAGACTTCATAGCCCATGGGTTTCAGGCAGGCCTGTTTTGAGGCCGCAACCGAATGGGCCTCTAACGCGCGGTCGGTGTGGTCAGAGGCGAGCCCCAACCACAGTTTCCCGTCCTGCTGCACCAACAGGGGTTCTACTTCGCCGGAACTGGTCTCACCCAGAACCTCAATCAGCGGGTCCTGCGTCAGCAGCGCATTCGAGACACGATAATAGAGCGGCACCTGCGAGGGCGGAGCGATCCCCAATTCGGCCAATTCGTCAATGTGGTGCTGCACGGCGGCGGGGTCGCGGCCCGTCCAGCCAGCCACGAAAACGGTATCAACTGACAGGGTCATCGCCTGCCCGGCATGGGTCACTTGCATAGGTATGTCCTAAAGATGTTCGGGAAGATAAAGAGCGATAGCGGGAAACAGGATCAGCAGGCCAACCATCACCAACATGGCCAGCGCGTAGGGGATCACGCCCAACATGACCTCGACCAGTTTGCCCTTTTTGCGCACGCCTTGCACCACATAAAGGTTCAGACCGACGGGCGGGGTGATCAAGGCCATTTCCACGAGGATGATCATCAAAATCCCAAACCACAGCTTGTCATAGCCCAGTTGTTCGATGATCGGCACAACAATCGGGATGGTGGCGACCATCAGCGAGAGCGTTTCGATGAAGAACCCCAAAATGATGTACATCAGCACGATGATCAAAAGCGTGGCCAGCGCGCCCAGCCCAAGGTTTGACAGGAAATCCTGCAAGGCGCGGCTGACGCCCCCAGCGGTGAGCACAAAGTTCAGCACATAGGCGCCGATCACCACCAGCATGATCATAGACGTGGTGCGGATCGTGCCTTTGAGGCTTTCGATGATCATTTTGACCGTAATCGCGCGTTGGGTCGCGGCGATGGCAAACGCCATGGCCACCCCAATTGCGGCGGCCTCGGTTGGCGTGGCCCAACCGGCGTAAATTGACCCGACAATCGCACCAAAGAGGCCCAAAAGCGGGATGAGGTCAACGAGACCCTTGATGCGTTTGTGCCAGCTGGCAGAAATGCCGGGGCCCCCCAACGAAGGCCGGATGGTGCAGAATATGGCCGTCACCACCATGAACAACAGCGCCAGCGCGAACCCCGGTATCAACCCCGCCAAAAACAGCTTGGGGATCGAGGTTTCGGTTAGAAACCCATAGACGATCAGGTTGATAGACGGCGGGATCATAATGCCCAACGTGCCGCCAGCTGCGATGGCACCTGAAAACAGTTTGGGGTCATAGCCTAGCTTTTCCGCTTGCGGTGTGGCCACAGATGCGACGGTCGCCGCCGTGGCCACCGAAGACCCAGACGTCGCCGAAAACAACGTGGCCGTGGCAATATTGGCGTGGATCAACCCGCCGGGCATCCACGAGACCCACGATTCAAGGGCCGCATAGGTGCGCTGGGCGACACCGCTGCGTACGAGGATCTCGCCGAGCAGTACGAAAAACGGGATCGCGATCAAGGTGGCGCTGTTGGAAGACGACCAGACGACCTGCCCCAAGCCACGCATCAACGGGAAGGGGCTAAAGAAGAAATCAATGCCAAAGGACAGCAGAAACAGCACCGCGCCCACCGGGATCGACAGCGCCAAGAGAGCCAAGAGCCCGGCGGATGTGAACAGGATCATGCTTCACCTCGTGATCCGGCGTATTCTTCGATGTCATCGTTGCGGCCCGTGATCAGAAACAGGCACACCGCGCCTGCCATGGCCACCGCCGAGACGGCAAACCAGACCCACCCGGCCATCCACAACGTTTGTGGGATCCACAGGGGTGTTTCCAGCGTGGTGTTGGCCGTCGAGCCGTTGGAGATTGATTTTTCCAACACCGGCCATGCGCGGTAGGCGACGGCCAATGCCACCGCCGCCAGCGACAAGATAGAGACCGCATCGAACCACGCCCTGACGGCTGACCCACCGCGCGCGCGAACGATGTCGATGCGCACGTGGGCCAGACCTGTCAGGGCATAGCTGACGCCCCAGCTCGCAACGATTGCCATGGCATAGCCCGACAGTTCGTCAGTGCCGCCAAGGGATGCGCCAAACGGTCTGGCGATCACGTCATAGAGCGTGACGCAGACGCTCAGCAACAGCAGCAGACCCGCCGCAATTGCCAGCTTTTCGTTGAGCGCCCGAAGGTGCGAGAGGAGCTTTGTCATGTTCAGACCTGCCGTCTATTTCAGGTCAATCTGGACGCCGGTGGCTTCGCCGACGGTCGCGTTCCAACGTTGGCCCCAATCACCGCCCGCGCGTTCGGCCCAGTCGGGCAACACCTGCGACACCAGAATATCGCGCGCCTTTGCCTCGTCTGCGGGAGTGGCTTCGACCAGGGTCATGGAATGCGCGGCGCCGGGGCAGTCGCCTTGACCGGTCAGGCACGCCACATCGGTGGCCAACGCGGTTTGTGCCGTGGCCCACGCAGGCGTTTGCAATTCATTTACAACGGTTGTTTCAAGCAGGGTCTGGGCCTCTGGGCTCATATCGTTCCATTTGTCCAGATTGATGGCCGTGACGACAGGGTCCCAACCGCCCAATGGGATCGGCATCAGGTGCGTGGAGACTTCCCACCACCCGGCGCTATACCCCGAACCGGCCCCCGTAACGGCGCAATCAACGACACCTTTTTGCAAGGCACCGGGAACCTCGCCAAAACTGACGCTGACGGCTTCGGCGCCCAAAGCTTCGAGCAATTTGCCGGTCATGCGGCCAGAGGCGCGAATTTTGAGACCTTCGAGATCGGCCAGCGACCCGACTTCGGCATTGCAAAACACGACCTGAGGCGGGTAGGGGGCCACACCCAGAACCTTGGCATTGAACACATCGGCAAAGATTTCGTCCATCAACGGACGGCCCGCGGCAACCATTGCCTGTGCGGCATCGGCATCCGTGGCGATCAGCGGCACGTCGAACCCTTCGAGGGCGGCGGAATCGGACACCGCATAATCTGCGACGGTCATGCCGACATCAAAGATGCCTTGGCTCAGCATGCGGAACACGTCGCCGCCGCCGATGCCCATCTGGTCGTGGGTTGTCAGCGCAGCGGTGATTTCACCATCACTGGCGGCGGGCATTTTGTCTTCCCAAAATGGCTTTTCGTATTGTTTGTGCAGGGGCAGGCCGCTCCAGCTGCCGACAACGGCAAGTTCCTGAGCGAAGGCGGCACTGCTGGTCAGGGCAAGGGTCATCGCCATTAGGCTGATCGTGGATTTCATGAGGTCTCTCCTGGTTGGTACGTTTTTTACGGTTTTGAAAGGTCAGTGTGGTCAAAGCGACGGCACATCACGCGGTGCCGTTTCGTCAGCGTCGGTGATCAACATGGCCCCCGGCGCGTGGGTGATGGCGATATCGGGTTCTGCGTGCGACAGGGCCACCTGCGTGGTTACACCACAGCCCCAAAAGGCCGGCACTTCGCCATCTTTGATGGGCACCGCGGCGCCCCAATCTGGCGCGTGCATATCCGCAATGCCGATATCTGCGGGATCCCCGATATGGATCGGCGCGCCGTGTGCATGGGGAAAAGTCGCGCAAATGGTTTTTACGTCATCAATGCGGTGTTCGGGGATGGGGCGCATGCTGACCACCGCAGGCCCGCCAAAGGGGCCCACCTGAACGGTGGGGATGTTCGTGTGGAACATCGGGACCGTCACGCCCGTTGTGATGTGGCGCATCTCAATGCCCGCGCGCATCAACGCATGTTCGAACGTAAACGAACACCCAACGGCAAACGCCATAAAATCGTCGCGCCACAGGGCGTTGATATCTAGCACCTGTTCGACGGTTTGCCCTTTGCGGTACACGAAATACATCGGTAGGTCGCTGCGCAGATCAATCCCGGTGCCGAGGTTGGGCATGCTGGGTTGACCGCGTTCCGAGACACCTGTCAGCGGGCAAAAAACAGGGTTTTCGGCGCAAAAACGTTGAAAATCGGCACCTTCAGCGGCGGGTAATATAACAAGGTTGCACTGTAGCCGACCGGTACACAGCCCCGCAGTATGTCCGGAATAGACATTCGCACGCAGGGCATTTCTGACACTGTGCACGCTCATTTTTGCAAGCTGCGCGTGCGTCATAGGCTGTGATGCGAGGTTCGATTCCATGTGGGGCTCCTGATGTTAAGACAGAGTGCCACATTTTCTGCCATAAGCTGCAGACGTATTTTTCAATCAGTATTGATCAGGATTTACGATACCAAGATCGCATAATCAAACCGCGCCCATGGCACGATATGAATGCTTGTCAAAAGCGTTTGATATGAAAGGTTAATAACGCACCCGGCGTATCGAATACGCGCGTGGGCGTAGTGCGATGCCGTTTGTGGTGGTTTGAAAATATCCGCCCCCCAATGCCCCGCGTTGGGCGCGTTTGGGCATTTGGGGGGCAGAGGCATGGCAGCGGGTGCGCTGCCTGCGGTTAATTGATTGTGTCGGGCATCAGGGCTCTGGGGAGCCATAGTGCGATTTCGGGGAACACAATGATTAGTAGCAAGATCAGCAGCATCGGGATCAGGATGATCACGACTTCGCGCATGACCTGTACGACGTTCAACCCGCCGATCGCTGCGGATATCAGCAAACAGAGGCCATAGGGCGGTGTGACCAAGCCAAATGCCAGCGATACGATCCCGATGATCGCAAACACCACAGGGTGGATTTCAGCCGCCGTGGCAACTGGCAACAGCACCGTACCCAAGATGATGATCGTTGGGATCGCGTCAATGAACAGGCCAAAGAACAGGAACAACCCGGCGATGACAAGCGCCGTGCCGAAAGGCCCAAATTCGAGGCTGGTCATTGTGTCGACCACCAGTTGCGGCACGTGATAGAAGGCCAACAGCCAACCAAAGGCAGATGCAGACCCGATGGCAAACAACGAAATCGAGGCAAAGCGCCCGGTGTCGTAAAAGATGTGCCCAAGGTCTTTGACCGTCACGGTCCGGTACACGAACATCCCCAAGATCAAGGAATAACCCGCCGCGATGATAGCGCTTTCGGTTGGGGTGACGATGCCGCCCACGATACCGCCGATCACGAGGATCGGTGTCAGCATGGCGAGGAAGGCGCCTTTGAACGCGGTGATGACTTCGGCCAATGTAGGCTTGCCGATGATGGGGTAATTGTAGACTTTGGCGTAGACAAACACCGTGCCCATGAGGGCCAGCCCGATCATAATGCCGGGGATCGCACCGGCCAAAAACAACGCGCCGACAGATGTTTGCATCACGCCGCCCCAGACGATCATCAGGATCGAGGGCGGGATGATTACGCCCATCACGGCGGAACAGGCGGTGATCGCGATGGCAAACCGGCGGTCGTAGCCTTCTTTGATCATCGCGGGGATGAGGATTTTGCCGCAGCCCGCCGCATCGGCGGTGGAGGAGCCCGAAATGCCCGCAAACAGCATCGACACTGCCACGTTCACGTGACCCAATCCGCCGGGCATCCAGCCGGTGAGGACGCGCGCCAGATCAATGAGTTTGTCAGTGACTTTGCCGGAATTCATCAGGTTGGCGGCCAGCAAGAAAAATGGCACCGCCAGCAGGATGAACGAGTTATATGATTGGAACATCCGATCCAAAACGATGAACGGTGTGAGCCGGATTTCCAGCAGTACAATGGGGACCGCAGCGATGGCCAAGGAAAAGGCCACCGGCACGCGCATGGCCACAAGAAAGATAAACCCGCCCACGAGGATGGCGCAGGCAAGCCCTGTCGAAATAATCATGTGCTGGTTCCTGCGCGGTTTTTGTAGACCATGACGGCCTCATATAGTCGGTAGCTGGTGAATATGGTCCAGAGGATCCCTGCGATGGGGACAGAGATATGGGTGATCAACATATTCGCCCGCATCATGACAGAATTTTGGATCGCGCCGAATTGCGCATATTCTATCCCGTACCAGGCGAAAATAACGGCAAACCCGCCGATCATGATCAAGACGAAGCCGTCTTGCAGCAGCTTGAGCAACGGGTATTTGGAGTCGGGCATGACGCGTACATCAAAATGGGTCTGATCCCAGACGGCGATCATCGCGCCGATCATGACGACCCAGACAAAGATGAAAGTCGCCAGTTCTTCTGTCCATAGATAGACAGGGATAACGCCAGTGTAGCGGGCAAGTACCTGCATGCCGACAGGAATGGCAAGGGCTGCGATCAGAGCACCAAGCAACACGCGTAAGCCGTCGCAAAGGGTGTTCAACATACGTCCGATCATGGGGGGTGTCCGTTTCAAAAAAGAAGCTACCGACACTACGATAAGTGCCGATAGCTTTAGGGTATCGTGGAGTGCGCGATTATTGAGCGCGGATCGCTTCAAGCAAGTCAGTGGCGCCAAGCTCGGCGGCGTAGGCGTCTTGGACCGGGCCAACCAATTTCAGCAATGTGCCGCGTTCGGCGAATTCCTGCACTTGAACCTGACCAGCGTCGATCATTTCCTGCATTTTTTCACCGTCTTGACGGCTTTCCAGCTCGCGACCGAAGGCACCTGCTTCGGCACCCGCTTCGAGAACCGCAGTCTGCAGGTCGGCAGACAAGCCGCTGAACGTGCTTTCAGACATAACCAATGGGCGCACGGTGATTGCGTGGCGCGTCAAGGTGATGTGCGGTGCGACTTCGTAGAACTTGAGGTTCTGGATAGAGGCCGCTTCGTTTTCAAACCCTGCGATAACGCCGGTTTGGATCGCGTTGTACACTTCGTTATATGCAATCGCGGATGGGGCTGCTGTGACCGCATCAAAGATCTGCGCTTGGATCGGAGCACCCATGACGCGCATCTTGTGGCCGCCCAGCTCTTCCATTGTGCCGATAGGCGCGGCCGATGCCAGGTTGCGCACACCGCCGCCTGCATACCCGATCACGCGGATGTTGGCTTTTTCCAGCAATTCCGCTTCGAGGGGGGCCATAACGCCGCTGGCCAATGCGTTGTTCCAGTGATCCAGATCGCGGAACAGGAACGGCATGTCCATCAATGGGATAGACGGCGCGAATGTCGCCATGTTGGACGGGGCCATGATCGCATAGTCGATTGCCACGCCTTGCTGCAGGAAGGTCACGAAATCGCTTTCGTCGCCCAATTCGCCATTCAGGCTGATGTCAAAAGACACGTCGCCTTCGTATTTGTCGCCAACCAGCCGTTCAAATTCGCGCAGCGTTTTTGTGTAGGCGTGCTCTTCATCAAAAAGGCTCGCACCGCGCAGCGCGGTTTCGGCTGCAACAGATGTCGCCAGAAGCGATGCCGCGACGGCGGTGCCGGTCGCAATGGTTTTGATGGATTTGAAATGTAACATAAGATTCCTCCCAGAATTCATATTTTTTTAAGCGACAGGATAATTATAGCCAGCGCCTTCTCGGTGTGTCAGGTTGTTCATATTCGAAAATATTTGTAAATAGTTGTAAACGTTGAAAAGGGGTGGAATGCTCGATCCAAGCCCAGTAGCTTTGCCTGTCTAATAGGCACGGATCAAATTCGTCTCTTGTTTACAGTGATTTGATTATTGCGAGGGGTACGCCTCAGACACAAGAAAATTTGCCGCGCGGGGGGCGAGGGTTACGGGTACCATAACTTATCACGGGTCCCACAGTCTGATTGTTCTCGCCGCGCGGACCCCAAGAGAACGACGCTTAGCTATGCAAAACAACCACAGCCAATCCGAATCTGGCGATATTCTATTTAAGCGAGAACGGCCCGTGAAAGACCGATCGTTGGCGGATCAGGCCTACGAACAAGTGTTGGCTATGATCGTCGAGGGGGACTTTGTCGTCGGGACCCGGTTGCCGACGGAACATGATCTGAGCCAACGTCTGTCGGTGTCGCGCCCCATCCTGCGCCGGGCGTTGAAACAGCTGCGCGAAGATGGTGTGATTGTGTCCCGCCAAGGGTCGGGGTCGTTTGTGCAACGGCGCCCCGAAGGCGTAGTTTTGGAATTTGCGCCAGTGGGGTCCATTGCGGATATCCAACGCACGTTCGAATTTCGCGCAGCAATAGAGGGGGAGGCGGCTTATATTGCCGCCCAACGGCGCAGCGAAAGCGATTTGGCCAAAATGCGCGAAATTCTGGAAGAACTGGACCGGTGCATCCGATACGGCGAGCTTGGCGTTGATGCAGACGAGGCCTTTCACGCAGTGATATGCGAGGCATCGGACAATAAATATTTCTCAGCCGCGCGCAATTCGATGAAGACAAACATCCTCACCGGGATGAACCTGACACGCAGCCTGTCATTGTCCAAAACCCAATCGCGGTTGGAGATGGTTCAGGCTGAGCACTACGCGATCTTTGACGGTATTCAGGCCCAAAATGCCGACGTCGCACGGCAGGCAATGCGCGATCACGTCATCAATGCCCGCGTTCGGGTCTTTGAAGACAGCTGACCGGGCGCGGCACCCCGTTTCAACAGGGGCCGGTCCATGATGTCAGCTGTCTGTATTGAGCGCCGTTAGTATGCGCGCAATAAGTTCATTCGGCTCAACCGGCTTTTGCAATATCGGGCCGAGTATTTCGCTTGCGTTATGGTCTGGGTTGTCGGCGTATCCGGTGGTGTAGATGATCTTTATGTGCGGCCACTGCACGCGCACTTCTTTTGCCAGTTCGATGCCGCTCATACGGGGCATTTTGAGATCCGTGATCAACAAATCCACCGCAGAGTTGGTTGTGAGAAACTCGAGGGCGTCGGCGGCATCATTCACCAAACTGACCTGCATTCCTTCGCTCTCTAGCAGCTCTTTTGTCATCATCGCCAACATCAGCTGATCTTCTGCCAACAAAATATGGGCGCCGGAATGCGGAAGCATGTTGTCTTGTGGTGGAGAAGGATGCGCCATGGCCATACGCGCGCCTTTGGGCAAAACAAGGGTCACTGCCGTCCCCTCGCGGAGGGTCGATTGGAAAAAAAGCGCGCCCCGTGCTTCGACCGCAAAGTTTTGAACCATCGCCAAACCAAGGCCTGTCCCGTTGCGATCCAGCTTGGTTGTGAAAAATGGGTCGCTGCATGTCTGCAAAACGTCCTCGGACATGCCCGCGCCGTCATCTGCGACAACAATGTGCACCTCGTTGTCGATACGTTCTGCGGTGACGCGAATGGTGCCAATGACTTCCTTTTCAAGGATGGCGTCATTGGCATTCATGACCAGGTTCAACAACGCGTTCAGCAGGTGGTTTGGGTCGCAATGCACGACCATATCATCGGTGATGTCAGAAATATGCAGCAGCACAGGGTCTGCGACAGATCTGGACGCCAATGTTTGGAAATCACTGAACACATCGACCAGCGCGACGTCTTTACCCACCAGTTCCCCCTGACGGAACAGGGACAGCAACCGCGTCGCCAGATGCGACGCCTCTGCTATTACCTTCAGTGCCGCGTTTACATGTGACTGGGCACGGTCTGTCACAACGGCGTCTTTGATCAGCTCGACGCTCATCCTCAGAGCACCCAGTTGATTGTTGAAATCATGCGCAATGCCCGCAGCCAATTGCCCAACCGCATCAAGCCGGTTCGACCGTTCCAACGCAACGCGCTTTTCTTTCAGTTCGCGTTCGATCTGGGCCTGTTTGAGAACACGCATAACAGCGGTGCAAAGCGTTTTTGTGGTGAGGTTCCGTTTGGGTAAATAATAGGCCGCCCCCGCGACGAACACCTCGACCGCGTCTTTTTCGCTGCCTTGGCCGGTGAGCACAATCACTGGCAACGATCTGCGTACACCCCCAATGGATGCAAGAACCTGCAGGCCGTCTTCGCCATCAAGGCACATGTCGAGCAACACACAATCCAACGCACACGCGGTGATCTTCGCCAAGTCAGCAGTCCCGTCCGTGCAGGACTGTACCGTCGTGTCGGGGTCCGCGTCGTTCAGCAGATCTGCGAGCAACTCGCGATCTTCGGGGTAGTCATCGATGATCAAGATAGACGCCATCCAACCCTCGGCAACACGACGATCTTCAGCCAATATTCGCGCAGCCGTGCGATAGCCCCAAGGACCCCTTCCAGATCAACCGGCTTTACAACATAGCTATTGGCACCCGCGTCATAACCGCGATCAATATCGGCCTGATCGCGGGAACTTGTCATGACGACAATCGGCAGTTTGCGGGTGATCTCTTCGGATTTGATCGCGTGCAGAATATCGTGGCCATCAGTGCCGCGACGTTGAATTTCTGCATGCGCAGCACGGCGCGGAAACAGCATCACATCGACAGAACCGTCTTCGAGCCCATCCACGAGGCGAGGCAATGTGTCGAACCGGACGACATCCAAGCCCCCGTGATTGTCCGCGAAGGTCTCTCCAAGGTTGTCTGTTTGCACGCAGGCAGTCAGCCCGGCAAGGCTATCAAGGTCTGAAAAACAATTGGTCTCACCGGAACGTGAAAAGATCTCGATTTCAAACCGCTCCACGGCTAACGCGAAATCCATCTGTTGCAGGCGATCCGGGCTAACGCCGGTTTGCGTGATTTTTTCCTGTGTGATTGGTAGGAATTCGATCTTCAGATCGGCAATTCGGCGAGATCTTGTATCATTTCGACCGAAAACCCCGAAAACGTGCCGTCGTCGTTGTGGAGTTTGTAGGGCGGGATATCGATGACGTATTGGCGCGACAGACGTTCAAGCCGCCCGTCGGCCTGCATGCGCGCAAGCCCCGCGTTGATCGCGAGCATCAGGTTCGCACGGCTTTTGTGCAGCGGCATGTAACGTTCGACGGTGCGGATGGGCGGGTCGATAAACCCAAACAGATGTTCAAGATCAGCGGCGCGAAACCGTGTGTAGGCCAGTGAATTGGGGATAAGGAGGGCGTCGATTTCATCGACCAAAAGCGCGACCAGCGACGCGTCTACCGACGCAAATTCGACCGGGGTGTTATGTGAAAACAACGTTTCCATATCGGACCCGATAACCGGTGGAATAACCCCGATCCGCAACTCGTGGATGGGTTGGTGCGATAAAGACGCAGCCAGCGCGGGTTTGGCAATCAACCGCAAAAACTCAACGGCGACGGGTGTCGAGAAGACGGTTGTCTCCAGTGTGACCGGCAATTTGACAAGAGCAGGCAGCATGTCCACCTGACCCGCTATCAGCGCGCCAATCACGTCGGCGGGGTTTTCGAAGGCCTTGAATTCTATGGCAATACCGGTTTCTTCGGACAGCGCCCGCGCGAGGTCAGCGGCATATCCAGACCATGTGCCATCGGCATTTTGCACGGAAATGGGCGGAAAAATAGATGCGCCCACGATGAGGGGAGGCTCGTTCTCCGGTACGGTTGTGTCTTGCGCGATGGCCTGCGGGGTGTTGTAAAACGCGCCGGACATCCCCAGCAGAAAGCACCAGACAAGGGACCGCATCCAGCCTGTTACCTGGTGTCGCGGCGTCAGTGCATGAATGAGCATCAGCGATCGTTTCCCAAAATAGTTAACCAACGTTACACAATCATATGGCGAATTGCACATGTATTCGGGGCGGTTTACGCGAAATTTAGGGTCTTTAAATACGCCCGATGATTTGGCGCGTGCAAGCCCGTGAGGGCGCTGCGGTTCGCTGGCGCGTGCGTTTGTTTCAAAGCTGTGGACGACGGATGCGTGACCTAAATCGTGGCCTGTTGGGTGCCCCGTTGCTTTGACACGATAGGCAGGGGGCTGCGTGTGGATGATAGCCGTTTAAAAACAACGTGATGTGCGCTTGTAGGGGCATGGAAACTAGGCGCACGTCATTCTATTCGTCGGTTCTTTTTAGCGCGCGCGCCTAAAAATGTAGCAATTTCGCACGCCTTGGTGCCATAGTCGAGAATGCTAACTTTTTCATTTGACGTAACGTCGCCGAGGACCGCCTATCAGTCATAAAACTGTCAAACATAACAATAAGTCCAACCTCAGTTGGGCAAGGATCGACAACAAGGAGATATCAGAATGAATCTTAAGACCCTGCTTATGGGCGCGTCATGTGCGATAGGACTTGCGCTGACACCTTTGACTGCGACAGCGCAAAACCTTGTGTATTTGGTGCAGCCAGAACCCCCCTCTTTGGCGTCGTTTCTGTCGACATCTGGGCCAATCGGCCTTGTCGCGCCCAAAATTTATGACGGGCTGTTTGACTACGACAATGACCTGAACATCGTGCCGTCTCTCGCCGAAAGCTATGACGTCAGCGAAGATGGCAAGACCGTCACGTTCAAGCTGCGCGAGGGTGTTCAATGGCATGACGGCACGCCGTTCACATCGGCAGATGTCGCGTTTTCGGTGCTGGACGTGCTGAAAAAGGTGCATCCGCGCGGGCCCAACACCTTCCGCGAAGTCACGTCTATCGACACGCCTGATGACCACACGGCTGTGTTTAACCTTGCGAACCCGGCGCCCTACATGCTGCGCGCGTTGTCTTCTTACGAAAGCCCGATGGTCGCGAAACATCTGCTGGACGGCACCGACCTGCGCAGCTCTGATCTGGCGACAAACCCTATCGGCACCGGCGCGTTCAAGTTTACCGAATGGAAAAAGGGCCAGTACATTCGGTTGGACAAAAACGAAGACTATTGGAAAGTGGGCCAGCCCCAGATTGACCGGATCGTCGGCCGCTTTGTGCCTGATGCGTCCACGCGGACTGCGGCCATGGAAAAGGGCGAAGTGATGTACGGGGCCTATGGCGCCATCCCAAACATTGACGCGGTACGTCTGCGTGAAAAGGACGGCTTTTCGGTGACAACCGATGGCTATTCGATGATCAACCCGATGGCATTGATTGAATTCAACACCACCAAGCCGCCGTTTGATAACCCTGCTATGCGCCGGGCGGTTTCATTGGTCATGGACCGTCAATTCTTGATCGACAACATCTGGTTTGGGTACGGAAAACCCGCAACATCGGCGTTATCATCGAATTTTGACAAGGTCGGTTTGTATAAATCTGGTCTGCCAAACTACCCAGCCTCGGGGGATCTGGAAGCTGCGATCAAAGAGCTTGATGACGCAGGTATTGCGCCCGATGCGGATGGCGTGCGCGCAAGCATCACGCTTGATCTTATTCCCTACGGCGAAGACTGGCGGCGTGCGGGCGAATACATGAAACAAGCGATGAAGCCTTTGGGCATCGAGGTGGAGCTGCGTTATGAAGACGTGCCAACATGGCTCAACCGGATCTACGCCGAATATGACTTTGAGATGAACGTGAACTATTTCTACCAGCTGCCTGACCCGGTGCTGGGCGTTCACCGTCATTACGGCACCGACCAAATCCGTCAGGGGACGCATTTTGTGAATTCGTCGCAGTATTCTAACCCCGAACTTGATGCGTTGCTGACCGCTGGTGCACAGGAACCAGATGCCGCGAAACGCGCCGATATCTATGGCCAAATCCAGACGATCTTGGCGACGGATATGCCGGTGGCGAACCTGTTCGAGATGGAGTTCCTGACCGTCTATAACGAGAAACTGGTTGATCATGCGACCTCGGCGTTGGGGGCCTATGGCCCGTTTGACAAGGCCACGATCACCGAGTGACCTTGTAGGGTCACGCAGTTCAAAAGGGCACCGGCAACACTTGCTGGCCGGTGCCCCACCTCTAAAAAGGTCCCAATATCATGGACAGTTCAAAGCGCCGCACACGATATGTGGTGACGCGTCTTTTGCACGCTATCCCGATTGTGTTTGCGATTGTGGTGCTGAATTTCTTCTTGCTTCAACTGGCCGAAGGCGACGCGGTGGATGTGCTGGCCGGCGAGGCGGGGTCCGCGACGCCCGAATACATGGCCGAACTGCGCGAGAAATTCGGCCTCGACAAGCCGCTGGTTGTGCAGCTGGGCGTGTATCTCAAGAACGTTGTCAGCCTTGATCTGGGGTATTCGTTTCGCCACGATATGCCCGTCAGTGAGCTGATCTTCGACCGCTTTATTCCGACGCTTTTGTTAATGACATCTACGATCGTTCTGGCCGTGGGTTTTGGGATTATCCTTGGGCTTGTTGCCGCTTCGGGTTTGAACACGTGGCGCGATACAGTGATTTCGATCTTTGCGCTGATTACTTATGCGACCCCGTTGTTTTGGGTGGGCCTGATGTTAATCGTGGTGTTTTCGTTGAACCTGGGGTGGTTCCCGACGTCGGGCATGGAGAATTTTTCTATGTTCTATGAAGGTTGGGATAGGGTCGTGGATATCGCGCATCATCTGGTGCTGCCGACGATCACCCTATCGCTTTTTTATCTGGCGCTTTACACGCGCCTGATGCGGGCGTCGATGTTGGAACAAGCGGGCCAGGATTACGTCACCACCGCCCGTGCCAAGGGGCTGACAGAACGGCGTATCGTGTTTGTACATGTGTTGCGCAACGCGTTGCTGCCGGTTGTGACCATGGCGGGCGTGCAGGTGGGCGCGCTGATCGGTGGGTCAGTGATCGTCGAAAGCGTTTTCGCGTGGCCCGGTTTGGGGATGCTCGCGTTTGAGGCGCTTTTTGCCCGCGATCTGAACTTGTTGCTGGGTATTTTCCTTCTCTCGGCTGTTTTGGTGGTGGCCGTCAATCTGGTGGTCGATATCATATATTCAACCCTTGACCCGCGCATCGAGATGGCCTGACCCATGGCATTTTGGAAACTCTTCGCCCGCAATCGTTCGGCCGTTATGGGGATGATGATCCTCGTTGCGATCTTCCTGGTGGCTATTTCCGCACAACTGTTTTTCCCGGCGGATCCATTTAGTCTGGCGGGACAATCTATGTCGCCGCCCGGCCAAAACGGCTTTTTGTTGGGCAGCGATTCACTGGGGCGCGATGTGGCCGCGGGTATTGCCCATGGTGCCAAAACATCGCTGCTGATCGGCCTGTTGGCGACGCTGGTCGCGGTGTTTATCGGCGTGATTATGGGCGCGTTGGCGGGGTATTACGGCGGTCTCGTCGACAATCTGCTGATGCGCACCACAGAAATGTTTCAGACGATCCCGTCGTTTCTTTTTGCGATATTGCTGGTCGCGATCATGAAGCCCTCGATCGAAAGCATCGTTATCGCGATCGCGGTCGTGTCATGGCCTGCGGTCGCGCGGTTGGTGCGCGGCGAGTTCCTGAGCCTTAAGAACCGCGAATTTGTGCAGGCTTGTCATACGCTTGGCATGGGCGATATGCGTATCATGTTGGGCGAAATGCTGCCCAATTGCCTGTCGCCGATCATCGTTATCGGGTCCCTTATGGTGGCCACAGCGATTCTGATCGAAAGCGGGTTGGCCTTTCTAGGTCTGGGCGATCCCAACATCATGAGCTGGGGCTTTCAGATCGGCGCGGGCCGCACTTTGCTGCGCTCTGCGTGGTGGGTGTGCACTTTTCCGGGCATCGCCATTTTGCTGACTGTGCTGGCCATCAACCTTGTGGGGGAAGGGCTGAATGACGCACTGAACCCCCGTCTGAGAGACCGCTCATGACCCGTTTGCTCGACATCACCGACCTGCACGTGGGCTTGCCTGCGGGAGGGCAACGCAAATACGCCGTGGAGGCCGCAAATCTTCACTTGGACGCAAACGAAATCCTGTGTGTGGTGGGCGAATCCGGGTCAGGCAAATCGCTGACTGCGCGCGCGATCATGGGACTGCTGCCCAAACCCCATGTGCATATCGCCAAGGGGCAGGTTAATTTCCTGGGCCAAGACCTCGCGGCGATCAGCGAGGCCCGGTTGCGCCAAATCCGTGGCTCTGAAATTTCGATGATTTTCCAAGAACCGATGACGGCGCTGAACCCGGTCATGACCATCGGTAATCAGATCGACGAAGTCTTTCGGTTCCATGAAAAAATGCCCGGCCATGAACGGCGCAGCCGGGCGTTGAAACTGTTGCAAGACGTGCAATTGCCCGACCCGGACCAAGCCTTGGGCGCGTTCCCGCATCAACTGTCGGGGGGGCAACGCCAGCGCGCGATGATCGCTATGGCACTGGCGCTGGACCCGAAAATCCTGATCGCAGATGAACCAACGACAGCGTTGGACGTGACCACCCAAGCGCAGGTTTTGCGTCTGATTAAAGAGATGCAGGAAACCCACGGGACGGGCGTGGTGTTTATCACCCACGACTTTGGCGTTGTGGCCGATATCGCAGACCGTGTGGCCGTTATGCAAAACGGTTTGGTGATCGAGACGGGCACCACCGATGAGGTCCTGCGCAACCCTCAACACCCCTATACCCAAGGTTTGATGGCCGCCGTACCCAGCCTGATCCCACGCCCCGCGCGGCCGCGCGCCGACACGCCGGTGCTCAAGGTCAATGGGTTGACCAAAACCTATGCCGGCGGTGGTGGATTTTTTGGGGGCAAGGCGCGGGTTGTGCATGCGGCCAAAGAGGTGACGCTTGATCTGACGCCGGGCGAAACCCTTGGAATCGTTGGCGAATCCGGGTCTGGCAAATCGACGGTCGCACGTTGCATCGTGCGTTTGGTTGATGCCGAAGCAGGCGAAATTCTGCTGGGTGATACAGATTTGCGCCCGTTGGGTCGCGCCGCGATGCGCCCCCACCGTGCCGATATTCAAATGGTGTTCCAAGACCCGTTTGCGTCGCTGAACCCACGTTCAAAGGTCGGGCGGATCATCGCACAAGGCCCCGAAATGTATGGGGCCAGCGCCGAAGAGGCGCGCGAAAAGGCGTTGGAATTGCTGCGGGTTGTGGGTTTGGATGACCGGGCCTACGACCGGTTCCCCCATGAGTTTTCCGGCGGTCAACGCCAACGTATCGGGATCGCACGGGCGCTTGCGCTCGAACCCAAGATCCTTGTCGCGGATGAACCCGTGTCGGCGTTGGATGTGTCCATTCAGGCGCAGATCTTGGAGCTGCTGGATGAAATTCGCGACCGGATGAACCTTGCGATGATCTTTATCACCCATGATTTGCGTGTGGCCGCGCAGGTCTGCGACAGGATCGCCGTGATGCAGCGCGGCGAGGTCGTCGAGATGGGCGCAACTGCCGATATTTTCGCCAACCCGCAACATCCCTACACCACCGAATTGTTGGGCGCGGTGCCCGGCAAGGGGTGGTTCACCGATGAAGGACACCCCCCAAACGGTAGGTCCTGACCTTAGGCGGGTTTGATAATTTCTGGGCCGTCATAGATGGTCGAACGCGCGACGTTTTCGGGGGCCGCTTCGATCTCTACCAGACAGGAATGCGCGGTGGGCCCCTGCGCCAACCGCGATGTGCCCTTGTCGAGGGTCAGCACGTTGGGGTTGCCATTTCGGCATAGTGTGGCGTCGGGGTCATACCATGCGCCGGTGGCGATCTGCACCACGCCGGGCAGGATGTCGTCGTTAATGTGCAGGCCCGCAATACACATCCCACGGTCGTTGAATATGCGGATGGTCTGACCCTGCACCAACCCGCGCGCGGCGGCGTCGGTGCTGTGCATCACGCAGGGTTCACGTCCATCCGTGCGGCTCGATTGGCTGACTGACCCATGATCTAGCTGCGAATGCAGTTTATTGCGCGGTTGGTTGGAGATCATATGCAGCGGATAGGCCCGCGTTTCGCCCAGCCATTCGGTGGGCGCCATCCATGCCGGATGGCCGGGGCAGTCATCATACCCAAACCCCGCGATGGTTTCCGAGAAGATCTCGATCTTGCCGCTGGGGGTTTTGAGGGGGTTTGCGATAGGGTCGTCGCGAAAGCTCTTGAGCATGATGGTGTCGTGTTCCGGTGCGGGGACTTGGTACACGCCATCGCGTTGAAAACTGTCCCAATCGGGCAGGGTGACCCCTTCGCGCGCCGCCGATTGACGCGAGATATCATAAAGCCAACGTTGCCAGTCTTCGGGGCTGCGGTCTTCGGTAAACGCGGCCTCCACGCCCATTTCTGATGCGATCCCACAGAAAATATCGTGGTCGCTTTTGGCCTGCCCCACGGGGTTGATCGCCTGATCCATCGCCACCAGAAACGGATCCTTGGGCGTGAATGAAACATCGCTGCGTTCAAGAGACGTGGTGCAGGGCAAGACAATGTCGGCATGCCGCGCGAGGCTATTCCAACACCATTCGTTGGCGATGACTGTTTCAGGGCGCGCCCACGCCCGGCGCATGCGGTTCAGGTCTTGGTGGTGGTGAAACGGGTTTCCGCCGGCCCACCAGACCAGACGGATGTCAGGGTAGGTCTGCTGTTGGCCGTCATAGTCAAAAGGCGCGCCGGGGTTTTCCAACATATCCGTCACCCGCGCCACGGGGATGAAGTCGGGCACCGGGTTTTGGCCCTGAGGAAGAGCCGCGTAGTCTATCTGGCGCCGTTGTGCGCCAACATTGTTCACCGCGGAATAGCCAAAGCCGACGCCCGTACCCGGCAACCCGATTTGACCCAACATTGCGGCCAATGCGATTGCGGCCCAATAGGGCTGTTCGCCGTGGTCCTGGCGTGTCAACGACCAACTTACCGAAATCATCGTGCGTTTGGCGGCCATGCGACGGGCCAGTGATGTGATCTCGTCGGCGCGCAGGGCACAGATGTCGGCGGCCCAATGTGCGGTCTTTGGAATGCCGTCTGTGTCACCGCGCAGGTAGGCTGCAAATTGGTCGAACCCGGTGGTGTATTTGGCCAAAAACGCCTGATCAAGCAGGTTTTCGTCCAGCAACGTATAGGCCAGACCCAACATAAACGCCGCATCCGTTGACGGGCGCGGCGCGATCCAATCGGCCTTGGCGACGGCATCCATGTCGGTTTTTAACGGTGATATAGACACAAAGGACACGCCCGCCTGCGCCGCAGCCGTGATGCCCGCTTTTTGAATATGCGCGCCGACGCCGCCTTGGCAGATCTGGCCGTTTTTCAATGGCACACCGCCGAAGGCCACAAACAATTCGCAGCTTTTGGCGATGGATTGCCAGCTGGTGGTGGTGTCCAATGGGCCGCGAAAATCACCCAGAACATGGGGCACGATGACCTCGGCCGCAGCAAAACTATAGGTGTTCTTGGAACGCGTATAGCCGCCAATGCAGTTCAGGAACCGTTTCAATTGGCCTTGCGCATGATGAAACCGCCCCGCGCTGGCCCACCCGTAGGACCCCGCGTATATCGCCTGATTGCCGTGGGTCTTGATCACGCGGGCCAGTTCAGCGGCCACCAAACGGTCTGCTTCGGCCCAAGTGACCTGCACGAAGGGGTCGGTGCCGCGCAGGTGGCCGGCTGTGCCGGGGCCGCCTTCTAGCCAGCTTTTGCGCACCATCGGCGCCGTAATTCGCGTGGGTCCGTCCAACACATCGGTGATCCCGTGACCAATGGGCGACGGGTCGTCGTCGTGGTCAACGGGCCGCAATCCGGTGACGACCCCGTCACGCGTGTCGACGGTATAGGTGCCCCAATGTGCTCTGGTAAGGCGGTCGCGGGGGGGCTGTTTCACACTATATCCTCTCTGGTTGGTGGTATGATCGCCAACAGATCCGCCCCGTCAATACGCAAGACACATAAGGCACCGTTTCACGGGCAAGATGCCCCGAATATGCCCCTACGCCAGAAATTCTGTCAGAACATTTTGCAGCAACGTGGATACATCGTTGTCAAAATTATTCCACGGCAGGCTGCCACAAAAGGTGATGGACCCGGTTGCGAAAACGCGCCCACCGCCGGGGTGGTTGACCAAAATCATATCGGCATGCAGCGCTTCTTTTTCGGGGCCCCCGGTCAGGTTGGTCAAATGGGTCAGCTGTTCTTCGGGGACCAACATAAACCCGTTTTCGCGGGTGACAGACCGGGCCAGATGCACGGTGTTTTCGGGTGAGCCAAGGCGGTAGTCGATGTGGTCAAGCTCAAACCCCGCAGCGCCATTGCCGGAAAACCCGAAATCCCCGATGACGTCATGTTCGATGCCCTCGAACACCCAGTCGTATTGCGGGTCTGTGCACAATCTGCGGTAGGGGTCGCCGAAGAATTCGCCCTGTGCGGTAAATCCAACCCCGACCAGATCTTGGGGCGCGCGCCCGTTGCGCCGCCATAGCCCGCCGTAGGTACCGTCAAAGGCGTTGTAATATTCGCCCGGTTCCGCCGCCCACGCGCGAATGCCGTCTTCGGCGCGGCGGATTTCTAGCAGGCTGTCGTTTTCGGAATGCACGGCAATGCGCCAGTAAAACCCGTTGCCCCCAAGATAGAGCAACGCGCCCCCGGTATCGCGGTAATCGCGCAACGCATCGAGGGTTTCGGCGGTGTGATATTCGGGGTGGCTGGCGGTGGTCAGCGCCTTGTAGCCTGCAACTGCGGCGGCGCCGTGGGTGTGCAGGTCCTGATCGGTGACCAGATCGTAAGAAATGCCCTTGGCGTGCAGCCAGCTAAGCAGGTGACTGTCGGCCTGAAAATGCCGCAGGCCTGAACAGGGCGTATTGCCAAAGGTGACGTATCCGGGGCGCAGATTGAACAACGGCCGACGGTGCGAGGCGTGGCTAATGCCGGACCCATCGCTGTGGGTGTTATAGGTCGATAGCCCGTATTGCGGAAATTCGGCAGGGTTGTAAGGGTAGGCGCCCCAGTTGGTTATTTTGTCCTTCCATGAGGCATTAAAATCGGGCCGGGCATGGTTGCCATAAATGGCATAGGTGTACGTCGACACCAAAACGCAAAGGTCAACGTGGCGTTGGCCCAAAGGTGGGCACACAAAAAACGGGATCGCGTCTTGGTGGCCGTCGCATTCAAGCCGCATCAGGTAGGCGCCCGAGGGCATATTGTCGGGCACGGTAAAGGTAAAATCAGTGTCCCAGTCAAAATCGTAGATGTCATCGTCGTGAAAATGGATCGCGGCGTAATGGGCGGGTTTGTGGGTCCAGTTCATCTCTGATCCGTCCCAATCGGCGCTGGTCATCGCGCGCGTGGGGAAGTTGATCAACGTCAGGTCCGGGCCGGTGGTCGCGTGGGCGGTTGTTGACGAGATCCCCGCGCTGAAATCCCACGCGCACAGGGGCGTGGCGTCAACTGCAAGTGAAGGTGCCTCAATCTTGCCGTTGAAATGCGCGACCACTTGGGTACCGTGCAGGCGGGCCGCGACCATCGGGGCCCCAGACAACGTGGGGTGCGGCGCCAATTGGCCATGGGTCTGGCTGGGGGCAGGGGCATTGCGCCCCAATGGGGTCTGCGTGATCGTGGCGGTGCCATCGGCGTCGATGTGAGCTTTGATATGGTACCACTGGCGCAACTTTAGCGGCGTATCCGTGGATACGGTTTGTGCGCCCAACTGAAGGCTGGCGGCACCTGTTGCATCTAACTGCAGGGCCAGATCTTCGACACTGAAAATGCACTGGCAGCCGTCCAAACGTCGCGTTGGATACACCGTTGCGTCCACCGTTACGGCGGTGCCTGTTGGCACCGTGACGTAGGCGTTGGCGATACCGTAGGATCCCGCAAAAAACGGGCGTACGACGGAGGGCACAGATCGGGGCGTGAAATAATCCGCCGCGTCTTCTTCAACGATCCCTTGCCCGGCTGGGTTCGGGTCTGCCGAGATCGAACGCACAAGCCGCGCGTGAAACGGTTCAGCGGCATAAGACGATACTTTGAATGCAATGGTGTCGCCCGGACGGGCCGAAAGTTGGTCTGCATAGCCCAGCAAGGGCGGAGTGGTGCGCGTGTCGGTCATTGCAGGGGCCCATAAATAAGGTCGGGCAACAGTATTGCCCAAGATGGAAAATAGAATGCGAATAAAGGTATCGGGATATGGGGGATCAACAAGGGCGTATTGCCATTATCGCAGGATTGGTGACTGCTGCGCATGCATTTACGCAAGGTTGCCGGAATAATCTGCGCCAATGGCGATGAGGGGCATGCGATGTCGCATTGGTGGCCAAATCTGATATCACACCATATACGATCATATTGAATGGATGGCACTTTGACAGACACGATGACCCGGCACCCCATCGGCGACCCCGAATTTGACGGCCTCTGGATCCACGACCCGGTGCATCACGCGTATCTGCGAAATGATGTGCAACGGCAGTTGGATCTGTTCGTTGGGACGCTGCGCGGGGACGGTGGTTTTGACGTGCCCGATTTTGCGGGGCGCCCGTTGGGTGACGGCCCGCAAGAGCTTCACACCACAACGCGCATGGTGCATTCGTTCGCTTTGGCCAAACAATTTGGGTTTGCGGGGTGTGATGCGGTGATTGACGCAGGCATGCAATTTCTGTGGCGCGCGCATCGGGATCAAACGCATGGGGGGTATTTTTCCGCCGTGACCCATGACGGCGCGCCCGCCGATGATACGAAACTGGCCTACGGTCACATGTTCGTTTTACTGGCCGCGGCCACGGCCAAGGACGCAGGCCACCCGGATGCAGACCGGATGTTGGCAGATGTGACAGAAACGTTGCAAACCCGCTATTGGGAGGCCGAGCATGGGCGTTTTGCAGATGAATTCCGCGCCGATTGGAGCACGTTTTCGACCTACCGGGGCCTGAACGCAAACATGCACGGGGTCGAGGCACATCTGGCCGCGTTTGAAGCCACAAATGATGCGGCATATCTGAACCGCGCCGGGCAGATTTTGGGCTTTTTCTTTGATGACCTCGCGCCGGCCCATGGGTGGCGGTTGCCGGAACATTTCAATCAGGATTGGACGGTGGATGCCGGGTACGAGGGCAATCCGATGTTTCGCCCTGCCGGGAGCACGCCGGGCCACAGCTTTGAGCTTGGGCGGTTGTTGTTGCAATACTGGGACCTGAACGGGCGCACAGACGCCCATGCGCCCTCAAAGGCCCGGCGCGTGATCGAACAAGCGTTGCGCGATGGGGCCCACCCGCAGGGCGGTATTATTTACACGTTGGAAAACGGGCAGGCCGCAAAACAAGACCGGTATTGGTGGCCGGTCACAGAGGCAATCGGCGCGCTTGCAGCCCTGCAAAAGTATGCGCCGCAGCCTCAAGACGAACACCAGTACCGGGCGCTTTGGGCCTTTGCAGACGCTCATTTTGTCGATCATGACCGAGGCGGATGGTTCCCCGAAATTGATGACACCGGGCGCCCGGTGTCGCGGCAGTTCTTGGGCAAGCCAGATATCTATCACGCGATACAGGCAGGATTATTCCCCCCCGTTCCGGCCTTGTCGCGTTTGGCCAACCCCTAAAAAAGCCCGCCAGTTGTGCCAGTAGACCGCGCGCCCTTCATGCAGTAGCGTTCGAATGAACCCCCAATCCACGCATGGGGTTTGCGATCATCTGCGCGCCAAGGGCGTCGTTCTCAAACAAGAGGTACCATCATGTCCACGCTCAAACGTCGCATCGCGGCGGGCCTTAAAACGCGCGCGCTCTGGCTCGAGGCGGGGTCCCCCGTCATGGCCGAAGCTGCCGTTTATGCGGGGTTTCGGTTTCTGTTGATCGACAACGAACACGGGCCCGCATCAATAGAAACGACGGCCCATATGGCGCGCGCGATAGAGGCCGCTGGGGGGCATCCGATGGTCCGTGTCGCGGCCAATGATCCGGTGCTTTTGAAACGGGTGCTAGAAATCGGCATCACGTCTATCATGATCCCGCAGGTGAACACAGTCGATGAAGCACGCGCAGCTGTTGCCGCATGCCGCTACCCGCCGCAGGGCACGCGCGGTTTCGCCGGGGACATCCGCGCAAGCCGGTACGCCTCTGCGACCGACTACGTGGAGACGGCCAACGATAATCTGACGGTGATGTTGCAAATCGAAGACCCCATCGGGGTCGAGAACGCCGCAGATCTGGCCAAGGTGGATGGGGTCGATATGCTGTTTGTCGGACCCTACGATATGTCAGGCGGATATGGAAAACTGGGCGCGACCAACTGCTCCGAGGTCGAAACCGCGATCGCAGGTATCCAGAAAATCGCGGACCAATCCAACATGCCACTGGGGACAGTGCCCCGCGACGGGAAATCAGCACAAGATCTGCTGCGCACGGGCTTTCAGCTGGTGATTTCAGGGTCCGAGATAGGTTCTGCCATGGCCGCCATGCGCACCGATATCGCCGACATGGACCCAGACTGGCTCTGACAACCCTGCGTCTGTTTCACGACGACCGACCGTGCAGCACAGAAATGTGACCGGCAAAGGCCGGAACGTATCGGCGAGTGTTTGCCAAAAATGTGCAATTGCGTCAGGTTGGGCCGCATGGAACTTCTTGAACCGACCCACGATGTGTTTTTGATCATCATGTCCTGCCTTGTTGCGCTGGTTGCGGGCTTTACCGGCCTGTCGTTGACCCGAGACTTGTCGCGCAAACCTGTCTTGCAACGACAGCTGTCTATTGCGCTGGCCTCTATCGCGTTGGGCGGTGGGATCTGGTCGATGCATTTCATCGCGATGCTCGGGCTGAAACTGCCGATCTTGTTTTACTACGATGCCGCAATCACGTTGATCTCGGCGCTGACGGCCGTGTTGATCGTGGGGGCCGCGTTGGTGTTGTTGCACTTCGTCAAACGGACGCCGCTGGTGATCAGTGCCGCGGGCGGAATGGTTGGCGTGGGCATTCTGGGGATGCATTATATCGGCATGGCGGGGTTGCAGCTGTGCCGCGCGATTTACACACCGGTCGGTCTGGTGGTCTCGTCGGTGGTGGCGATCTGTTTGTGCGTTGTGGCGTTTTGGGTCGCCTATGGTCGCCGCGAAAACCGGAATATCTTTTTGGGGACCGTGTGCTTTGCCATTGCGGTGTGTTCCGTCCATTTTTTCGCGATGGCAGGCACCAACTACACGGCTGTGCCCAGCCTGACCGAGTTCGGCCCCACAATGAGCAACGAGGTCTTGGCGCTGGGGGTGATCGTCTCGAGCTTTCTTTTGTTCGGTACGTTTTTGTGGGTCAGTGTCACGTATCTTGTGGCCGCACCTGCGGACCCACAACCGACGCCCGAGGCGGCCCAGAAAGACGACACGCCGGCCCTGCCTCAGGGTCTTCAGATCCCATGCGAACGAGACGGCGCGCGGATTTTTATTGCGCCGCAGGATGTCGCACTGGTGCGTGCCGATGGACATTATACCCAAGTCTACACCGAAGATGACCGGCTGTTTTGCGTGTGGCCAATAACCGAAGCGACCAAACGGCTGGTCGGTACCGGCTTTTTGCAAACCCACCGCAGTTATCTGGTGAACCCGACCAAGGTGGCCCGCTTTGAACGGGCCAAAGATAAGGGGCGGTGTTTGTTTTCAGCGGATGATTTGCCCGCCGTTCCGGTGAGCCGGTCCAAGCTCAAGTCGATTCAGGATGCTTTGGGTGCGCAGCGCGGCGCAGTTCATGCAACCTAAGGCGCATTTCGTGCAAAACGCCTGTATTTCATGACATTTCACGGGCCTTGCATACAGCCGCATGCAAGCCTGACCTCCAGCAAGAATAATCGCTTTTAGGGAGGAGAGCCGATGATTCCAGCGGCATTCGAATATTACCGGCCCAAAGATATGGCCGGCGTTTTGGCCGTTCTCGAGGAACACGGAGACGATGCGCGCGTTATGGCGGGAGGGCACAGCCTGATCCCCATGATGAAACTGCGCATGGCTGACGTGCCTCATTTGATCGATCTTCAGGATGTCGGCGGCATGTCCGACATCGAGATCGACGCAGACACCGTACGCATTGGTGCGCTCGTCACCCAAGCCGACATCATTGACCACGTGGCACTTGGCGTAGCAGCCCCGATTTTGCGCGAAGCGGCGTTGCAAATCGCGGATCCGCAGGTGCGTTATATGGGCACTGTGGGCGGCAATGTGGCAAACGGCGACCCCGGCAATGACATGCCCGGATTGATGCAATGTCTTGATGCAACGTTTTCCCTTGTAGGGGCGGATGGTGCGCGTGACGTACCGGCGCATGAATTCTACGAAGCGGCCTACATGACGGCGCGTGAAGACGATGAGGTGCTTACGGGTGTCTCGTTCCCGCTGCCCAAAGGCGGCTATGCCTACGAAAAGCAAAAGCGCAAGATCGGTGACTACGCCACGGCGGCGGCGGCGGTGCAGATCACCAAGGATGGCGGTATGTGCACGTCTGCATCAATTGCGATGACCAACCTCAGCGACACGCCGGTTTATTCCGAAGCGGCCGGTGCTGCATTGGTTGGCACGTCGCTGGATGATGCCACGGTAAAAGCTGCGATGGCGGCAATGTTAGATGACATTGATCCGACGGAAGACAACCGCGGACCCATCGCATTCAAGAAACACGTGGCAGGTGTCATCCTGCGTCGCGCAATCGAACGCGCCTGGTCGCGGGCCTGAGGCATTGCCTCACGGAACCACGCGATAGGGCCAAAAAGGAAACCCCATGTCTAACAAAATGCACATCAAGCTGAACGTGAACGGCAAGGACGAGGAATTTCTCGCTGAACCACGCGAGCTTTTGATCTACACGCTGCGCGAGCGGCTGAACATCACCGGGCCGCATATCGGCTGTGAAACCTCGCATTGTGGCGCCTGTACCGTCACGATCGACGGCAAGTCCGTGAAATCCTGCACGCTGTTTGCGGCGCAGGTGGATGGTAAATCTGTGACCACCATTGAAGGGATCGGCGGGCCGGATAACCTGCACCCCTTGCAAGAGGCGTTCAAGGAACACCACGGTCTGCAATGCGGCTACTGCACGCCGGGGATGATCACCCGCGCGACCAAATTGCTGGAAGAAATCCCCAACCCCACCGAAGAAGAAATTCGGTTTGGCATGGCCGGGAATATCTGCCGCTGCACCGGCTACCAGAATATTGTGAAATCCATTCAGGCCGCCGCGGCCGAGATGAATGCAGCCAAGGAGGCCGCAGAATGAAAGACGACGTAGACAACCGCGAAGACCGCGTCGCCAATCTTAAAGGGATGGGCTGCTCACGCAAACGGGTCGAAGACGCACGGTTTACCCAAGGCAAGGGCAACTACGTCGATGACGTGAAACTTGACGGAATGCTGTTTGGCGATTTCGTGCGCTCCCCTTATGCGCACGCCCGGATCAACGGTATTGATACCTCTGCCGCGCTTGAGGTTCCTGGTGTTCTGGCCGTTCTGACCGCCGCAGATCTTGAGCCACTGGGCTTGCACTGGATGCCCACACTGGCCGGTGACAAACAGATGGTTTTGGCGGACGGCAAAGTGCTGTTCCAAGGTCAAGAAGTTGCGTTTGTTGTCGCCGAAGATCGCTATGCCGCAGCGGATGGCATCGAGGCGGTCGAGGTCGATTACGAAGAGCTCGAAGTGCTGGTGAACCCGTTTGAGGCCCTGAAATCCGACGTGATTTTGCGCGAAGACACGGTTGATGAAAACGGCAAAGCCACCGATGGGGCGCACGGACCGCGCAACCACCCCAACCATATTTTCACATGGGAAGCGGGCGACAAAGAGCCAACCGAAGAAGTCATCGCCAACGCCGATGTGGTGGCCGAAGAGACGATGTACTACCACCGGACGCACCCGTGTCCGCTCGAAACGTGCGGGTCTGTTGCCTCTATGGACAAGGTCAACGGCAAGCTGACGTTGTGGGGAACATTTCAGGCGCCCCACGCGATCCGTACAATTGTTTCGCTGATCTCTGGTCTGGAAGAGCACAATATCCGGGTGATTTCACCTGATATTGGCGGCGGGTTTGGCAATAAGGTTGGCGCCTATCCGGGGTACGTTTGTTCGGTTGTTGCGTCGATTGTGACGGGCAAACCGGTCAAATGGATCGAAGACCGGATGGACAACCTGATGAGCACCGCATTCGCGCGGGATTATCACATGACCGGCAAGATATCGGCCACGCCAGAGGGTAAAATCACCGGTCTGCATTGCCACGTCACCGCCGACCACGGTGGGTTTGACGCTTGCGCCGATCCGACCAAGTTTCCGGCTGGGTTCATGAATATCTGTACGGGGTCGTATGATATTCCGACGGCATATTTGGCGGTTGATGGGGTCTATACCAACAAAGCGCCGGGTGGTGTTTCGTATCGGTGTTCGTTCCGGGTGACCGAAGCGGTCTACTTCATCGAACGCATGATCGAGGTTCTGGCGATCAAGTTGAACATGGATGCCGCAGAGCTGCGCCGGATTAATTTCATCAAGAAAGAACAGTTCCCATATACGGCCGCATTGGGCTGGGAATATGACAGCGGCGATTACCACACAGCTTGGGACAAGGCGCTTAAGGCGGTCGATTATGATGGGCTTCGTGCGGAACAAGCGCAGCGTGTCGAGGACTTTAAGGCCGGCAAAACGCGCAAACTGATGGGTATTGGGCTGTCGTTCTTTACCGAAATCGTGGGCGCGGGCCCCGTGAAGAACTGCGATATCCTTGGGATGGGTATGTTCGACAGTTGCGAAATTCGTATTCACCCAACGGGGTCTGCGATTGCGCGCCTGGGCACGATCAGCCAAGGGCAGGGTCACGCGACGACCTTTGCGCAAATTCTCGCAACCGAGATTGGTCTGTCTGCCGACAGCATCACCATCGAGGAAGGCGACACCGACACCGCGCCTTACGGTTTGGGCACCTATGGGTCCCGGTCGACACCTGTTGCGGGGGCCGCGGCTGCCATGGTTGGGCGTAAAATCCGGGCCAAGGCACAGATGATCGCGGCGTATCTGCTTGAAGTGCACGACGATGATGTCGAATTCGACGTAGATCGGTTTGTGGTGAAAGGCGCGCCTGAAAAGTTCAAGACGATGAAGGAAATCGCCTACGCGTCCTACAATCAGCCTATTCCGGGGCTTGAACCGGGCTTGGAAGCGGTCAGCTATTATGATCCGCCCAACATGACTTACCCGTTTGGGGCCTATGTCTGTGTGATGGACATTGACGTTGACACGGGTGTTCCAGAGATCCGCCGTTTTTACGCGTTGGATGACTGCGGCACACGGATCAACCCGATGATCATCGAAGGGCAAATCCATGGCGGCCTGACAGAGGCGCTTGCCGTCGCATTGGGTCAAGAGATCGCCTACGACGATATGGGCAACTGCAAGACGGGCACGTTGATGGATTTCTTCCTGCCAACCGCGTGGGAAGTCCCCAACTACGAGACCGACTATACCGTGACGCCAAGCCCGCACCACCCCATCGGGGCCAAAGGTGTCGGCGAAAGCCCCCATGTCGGCGGCGTGCCGTGTTTTTCCAATGCGGTGCAGGATGCGTTCCGCCCGTTTGGCAACACGCACACCAATATGCCGCATGACCATTGGCGCATTTGGCGCACCGCCAACGAGCTGGGCTTGCACGAGTAACGGTTGCACACCCCACCCTTGCGCAGGATCGCATGAGGGTGGGGGCACTTTAGGAATTTGAGATGACTTGGACTGATCTACAGACGGCCCTGGCCGCTGACGGATATGTTGCATCTGACGATTTGAGCGTGGCGATGCATTTGGCGCTTACGCTGGGTCGGCCGTTGCTATTGGAGGGCGCTGCGGGCGTCGGTAAAACGCAGCTGGCTGCGGCTCTGGCCGGACACCGCGATGCCAAGCTGATCCGTTTGCAATGCTACGAAGGTTTGGACGCGGCGCAGGCCATCTACGAATGGAACTACCAACGTCAGTTGCTGACGATCCGTGCTGCGGCTGAGGATGGCGAGACAGGGAAATCTGTCGAAGATCGCATTTTTTCACGGGATTTCTTGCTGGAACGGCCCTTGCTGGCCGCCATTACCCAAGACGCACGGCCGGTCCTGTTGATCGATGAAATCGACCGTGCAGATGAAGAATTTGAAGCCTACCTTCTAGAAATTTTATCAGAATTTCAAATCACTATCCCCGAGCTTGGGACCGTCAAGGCGACCACGAAACCTATCGTAATCCTGACATCAAACGGCACTCGTGATTTGTCGGATGCGCTGCGCCGGCGGTGCCTGTATGCGTATGTCGACTACCCGGACCGCACCACAGAGCTGGCTATTTTGAACGCCCGCTGCCCCGGTATAGAGGCCCGGTTGGGCGCCCAGATCGTGGGTTTTGTGCAAAAGCTGCGCGAAGAAGAGCTGGAAAAAGTGCCTGGCATCGCGGAAACGCTCGATTTTGCGGCCGCTGTGATGGGGCTGGGGATTGCGGATCTCACGGATGACCCGGCAGCGCTGCAACACACGCTTGCGACGCTGCTGAAAACCCAAAACGACCGCGCGCAGATCACACGCGAAGTGGCGGGCCGTATCGCGGGGCGTGCGGCATGACCCGTGTGACCCGTTTTGCGGGCCGCGATCCCGGCCCAGCTGCGCGGGTGTCGGGGTTTGTGGCGCATTTGCGTGAAAACGGGCTGCGCCTTGGTGTGTCAGAGGCCGCGTTGGCATTGGAGGCGTTGTGCCATGTGGACGCCGCCCAGTCAGAGCAAAGCCGACAGGCGCTGAAGGCGGTTTGCACCGGATGCAAAGAAGAGGTGGAGCAGTTCGATGCCCTCTTTGACAGCTATTGGATGGATGCGGGGCGGGTCAAACAAAAGATCGTCCCGACCCAACCCAGCAACACCGACGATAACATGCATTCGTCCCGTGATGCGCAGGGCCAAGACGCGGGCGGCGCGGGGGCCGCGACCACACCCGACGGCGGTGATGGCGAGACCGAAAGCGACGGCGAGGGCCGTTTGATCGCCACGCAGGTCGGCAATTTGATGCGCAAGGATCTACGTGATCTGGTGCGCCCCGAAGACATCGCCGAGGCAGAAGTTGTTGCGCGCCGGTTGGGGTGCGCCTTGCGGGATAGGCGGTCGCGTCGGCGTATCGCGGCACGCAGGGGCGACCGGCTGCATTTTCGCAAGACGATCCGCGCCAGCCTTGCCACCGGGGGCGAACCCTTGCGGTTGATGCGCAAGCACCGCCCGGACCGCCCGCGCAAGATCGTGGCGTTGTGTGATGTGTCGGGGTCGATGACGGTTTATAGCCGCGTATTCCTTGCCTTTTTGGCCGGGTTGATGCGCGCCGATACCACGTCTGACGCCTATTTGTTTCACACCCGCCTTGTGCGGATCACCGAAGCCCTGCGTGACAAAGACACCATGCGCGCGATTGGCCGTATGTCGTTGATGGCGGATGGGTTTGGCGGGGGATCGCAGATTGGGCCATCGCTCGCGCGTTTTGCCAAAACCTACGCGCGGCGGTTTGTGGACGGGCGTAGCGTTGTGTTGATCCTGTCTGATGGGTACGATACTGCGCCCGCCTCCGAAATGGGTGCGGCGCTTGCAGCGCTGAAAAAACGTGGCTGCAAGATCATCTGGCTCAATCCATTGAAGGGTTGGCGGGGGTATGCACCTGTGGCCGAAGGCATGGCCGCCGCCTTGCCACACCTCGATCTGTTTTGCGCGGCCAACACCCTTGCGGATCTGGCTGCATTAGACCGAGAGGTCACGCGCATATGACCCCCGCCGAATTTCTATCCGACGAATTGGCCGACGTCGCCCAAGACCTGCGAACCAAAGACGAACCCTTTGCGTTTGCCACCATCGTGCGCACTGCCGGTGCGACGGCCGCCAAACCGGGCGCCAAGGCGTTGCTGGGCGCGGACGGCACGATTTTGCACGGCTGGTTGGGGGGCGGATGCACCCGCGGGGCAGTTAAAAAGGCCACTCTGACGGCGCTCAGAACGGGCCAACCGCAGTTGGTTTCGGTCGCGCCCGAGGAGTTATTGGCCGAAATGGGCGTCAGCCCCGGCGACGAGGTAGACGGCACCAGTTTTGCGCGCAACGGATGCCCGTCCAAGGGCAGTGTCGATATCTTCATCGAGCCGTGTTTGCCGATGCCGCAATTGGTTGTGTTGGGCGGGTCCCCCGTCGCGCAGGCCCTGATCGCGCTGGCGCCGCAATTCCATTGGGCGGTTGTCACCAACTTGCCCGCGACGGGCGATGCGGCTGGTCCGCACCACAGGGTGATCGTGATCGCGACCCAAGGGCAAAAAGACGTGGCGACCTTGCAGGCGTCGGCTGATGTACCAGCCGTGCATGTGGCCTTTGTTGGCAGTGCCCGGAAATTCGCAACCCTCGCAGAAAAGCTCGTGGGGTTGGGGGTCGCGGCTGATTGGGTCAATGGGGTCAAGGCACCTGCGGGGCTTGATTTAGGCGCGGTCACACCAGAAGAAATTGCGCTGTCGATCCTGGCTGATCTTGTGCAAATCCGACGCGCGCAGGTGGGCGTCGCCCATGCGTGATGTTGCGGCGATCATACTGGCCGGGGGGATGTCACGGCGCATGGGGGCGCAGAACAAACTGCTGTTGCCAATCGCCGGGTGCCCGATGATCCGCCATGTTGTGCGGCAATACAAAGCGGCCTTTGACGGCCCTATCGTCGTTGTGGCAGGCCATGATGCCCCAGACGTAGAACGCGCGTTGGCGGATTGCGATGTGCAATGCGTGTTCAATCCTGACTATGAAACCGGGCAGCAAACGTCGGTCGCCGTGGGCTTGCGGCATGCCCCCGATGCGTCGTCCTTGTTGATCGGGTTGGGCGACCAACCTGTGCTGCAAGCTGCCGACATTCGCGCGTTGTTGGATGCCCATGCCGCGGCAGGTCGTGGTAAAATATCGATCCCGGTGAGCGACGAGACAAGGGGGAACCCAATCGTCGTGCCGCATGGGTTGCGTGCTGGTCTAACCGCCGACCCCGCACGCGCCGGCTGCATGCGGTTCACCCGTGAAAATCCCGCGCTGGTTCAGCGACATACGTTGCGAGCCGAAGGGTTTTACAAGGATATAGACACGCCGGATGACTATATAGACCTTACACATGAAGAGGGTTTAACCTTATGAAAAAAATAACTAAACTCATCTGTAAGCTGCGAAAAAAGGCCGCGCTGACGTGCGAGCAAGCAGACCAGATCCGATTTCCCTGTTGTTAAGAAAAGGACACGCTATGGAACTCTCTGACGAGATCGTCATCAACGCCCCCAAAGATCAGGTTTATGCGGCGCTGAACAACCCAGAAATCCTGCAGCAATGCATTCCCGGATGCGAAGAACTGATCAAGCACTCTGACACAGAACTTGAGGCAAAGGTTGTCTTGAAGGTGGGGCCGGTCAAGGCCAAATTTACCGGCGATGTGGTGCTGGATACTGCAGGTGCGCCAGATGCGTTTTCATTGACCGGAAAAGGCAGTGGCGGGGCTGCGGGCCATGCAAAAGGCGGTGCAGATGTGACCCTGACGGCAGATGGCGATACGACGATTTTGCGATATGACGCAAAGGCCGATATCGGCGGCAAACTGGCCCAGTTGGGCAGTCGTTTGATCCAAAGCACGGCCAAGAAACTGGCTGCGAAGTTCTTTAAGTCCTTCGCGGATGTCGTCAACAAAGAACCTGCGGCCTGATCCACGGCGGCGCAACACGGCCCACAGGGGACCCTGTGGGCCAGTGATACCCCCGATTTAGGGGCACATCGCAGTGCGACATGCCATTTGACGTGCTCTGCACAATCTAGGCGTGTTCTAATCTTGGATCGCTACACTTCATTGGAAGTTTTGTAAGCGTTGCATCACCCCTAATCCCTGAGCTACCCTTAGAAGACATTGGTAGAAGTTGCGACATCTGGCAAAGAGGTCCCCTAGACCAAGCTGTTCGCGCGGCATTGGCGCTGGTCGCGACTATTCGGCTGCCTGATTTGACGTTGTTTTTGGGGGGCTTGATTCGTGCCTGATGATTGGGCCCTTCTCAATGATCAACCCGGAGGTTCCCACGACACAGGAAAAAGTAAACCCGCTTCTTGATCGGATGCTCGGAGACATGCGCATCAGTGGTATGCGGCAGACGCCGCAAAAGGCTCACAACCCGACTGCCCTGAAACGCCAAAAGAAGGTCGAGATGCTGTTTGCTGATCTCAAAAGCACCCTCGGCTTGGGTAGGCTCCGATTGCGAGGTCCATGCGGCGTTCAGCACGAGTTTACACTCGCGGCCGCCGCCCAGAACCTCCGAAAGCTAGCAAAACTCAAGCGGGTGGTTCCCCCAATAGGTTAACAAGTAGCGTGAACATTGGGCATCCGAGACAAATCAACGCGGTAGCCAGTTTCAACGTTCAAAAACAAACAACTTTTTCAACAAAGTAAGCCCATTCGTGAATTGGTTTTCTATGCTACGGGTGCTTGCAGCGCGGAAATTTCTGCATACGTCTAAATGCCCGTACTGTCGCACAGTGCGACAAAGCAATCGATTGGGGCAGTCCGTGTATCGTCAAGGGTTTGGGCATCTCATTCTTCTGTCTCTTACGGGGCAAAACGTACTGATCCGGAATGCAGACCAATCGCAAAAGATGTGCAGTTTCTGAGCAGCTCGGCTGGGCAGATCAAATACCGGGCTTTTGCAACCAGGACGGCTCTATCCGATTGCGCGCGCAGTTGATCAAAGTATGGTCGATGCAAAAAGGTACCAGATGAAGATTGCGATTTGTGGTTGCGGTATAGGCGGTCTTGCAGCGGCCATTCTGGCAAGTCGCGCTGGTTTCGACGTGACGGTGTTTGATCAGTTTGACACACCAAAATCCGTGGGGTCGGGGTTGGTCATCCAGCCCGTTGGATTATCCGTCCTGAAACAACTGGGCGCTGCTGAGGCCGCTTTGGCAAAGGGTGCCAAGGGGTTTCACATGATCGGCCGTGAAGCCAGAAGCGGGCGTTTGGTTCTAGATGTTACCTATGGCGCTCCTGGGGGCGAAAATTTTGGCTTGGGGATCCACCGCGCCAGCTTGTTCAGTGCTCTGATGGATGTTGCAAAAGCCGAGGGCATCGCGGTCACCGGGCAACATCGCGTGATATCCACGAGGTTAGACGGTCAGGGGCGTTTTGTCGATTTTGGAAATGGTAAAACCCTTGGGCCGTTTGATCTGGTGATCGATACGATGGGCGTGGGTTCAACCGTCAGTCGATTGGTGGCCAAGCCGCTGCCCTATGGTGCAATCTGGGGGACTGTCGATTGGCCAGAAAACTGTAAACTGCGGTACGATTGTTTGCAGCAGCGGTATCGTCGGGCGTCGCATATGATCGGGGTGTTGCCTATTGGAACAATACCCGGTGACGTCGCGCCAAAGGCCGCCCTGTTTTGGTCTATGCCCCGCACCCAAATCAAAAATTGGCAGCACATGCCAATCGACCAATGGCGGCGGCAGGCCACGGCACTTTGGCCAGATCTCGCGCCTTTTACGGATCAAATCACGGATCACAGCCAAATGATTCCTGCCGTGTACGGCCACGGCAATCTACGCAAGCCATTTGGTGAGCGCATTGTACACATCGGAGACGCCGCACATCGCGCGAGCCCCCAATTGGGACAAGGTGCAAATATGGCGCTGCTAGATGCAGCGGCATTGATCAAATGTCTTGAATTGTTCTCACTTGAACAGGCTTTGCCAAAATATGTCAAAGCACGCCGATTGCACACAAATATATATCAGGCGATGAGTTGGGCCTTTACGCCAATGTATCAGTCAGACAATCGCGCTTTACCGTTTTTGCGTGATTACGTTTTGAGCCCCCTCAGCAAAATTCCACCTATGCCCACTGTCTTAAGCAGCCTTGTAAAGGGCTCTATGATCGACCCAATGCGTAAACTGCCCCCAAGCTGAAATACTGAAACGCTCCTGCAATCGCCAACGTCCGCTCTGGGGGCGCTGCAACCCAGCAATAGATGACCAGCTCAAGGTCCGGTCTGGGCCGTTCATATTGGTCGAGTCGAGATCGTTCGACAGGGTCTCGGTGATGCGTAAATTTGGATTAATAATTTGATTTTATTTAGAAATTATTCTCTATTAGGTATGCTCTGCTGATTCAATTCATCGTACAGACGGGGAGGATTTGGCGATGATGGGACCTAGGTAGAAAGCGCAGGCGGCGCTGTTTTATCAGTCCTCTCTGGAGGATCACGTCCCGCAAGATCACCTGCTGCGGTCGATCGACCGGTTCGTTGATCTGAGTAGTATCCGCACGCATCTATCCGATTTCTACAGCCATACTAGGCTGCCGTTTCATTCATCCTGAGCTACTGATCAGCACGCTGCTGGTGGGGTATTGCTTTGGTATTGGTTCGGAACGTCGGCTCTGCGAAGAGGTTCATTTGAACTTTGCATATCCCTGGTTCTGCCGTCTCGACCTGACCGACTGAATTCCAAACCTTTCTATCTTTTCCAAGAACCGTCAAAGCCGTTTCCGGGAGAGTGATTTGCTGCGCCATGTGTTTGAGTTGACCGTTGCGCGCTGCATGCGCGAAGGGCTGGTCGGCGGTCACGGGTTTGCCGTTGACGTCAGCCTGATCAGCGCGGATGTGCAGAAGCAGAACTCTAGCAATCTTGATGACTGGGCTGCCCGCGAGATCGACCCAGACGACGCGCCACGGGCAGTGTGAGAGTATCTTGAAACCTTGGATGATGAAGCGTTTGGTGCGGCCTCGACCGTCAAACCGAAGTTCACAGCTCATGCCGACCTCGCCAGTCAGTGGACTGCGGCGCGCAAAGGGCGTGTTTTCTTTGCGTATTCTTGCAATAATCTGATTGATACGCATCACTGCGTTGACGTGGATACTTGCCGGGCGAATAAAACCGCCAAAGTGGGTGTTATGCGTGAGATGCAGGACCGGGCCGAAGAACGCTTCGGCATGAAGCCAGACGGGATCGCAGCAGATACCGCGTACGGCTCATCCGATAAACTGGTCTAACTCGCGCTCGAGCGGCAAACTCTCCCCTTCATACCGACCTTTGACAAGAGCGAGCGCACGGATGGCAGGTTCTCACGATCCGACTTTACATGGAATGATGAAAACGACATCTGCATCTGTCCTGGCGGTAAAGAAATGGAACATACCTTGCACACCTATTCCGATCCCCTGTGAAACACACCAAGCTGGAAAGCCTGCAAGTATCGGGTGCTTAAGTCCGATGGTGCCGGGGGCGCGCTGAAGGGAAAGTGTTGCCCCAAGTCAGAAGCGCGCGCAGTCCACCGGGAGAAATTCGAGATCGTAGGAGACTTCGCCCGTTAATGCACGGCGTCGGAGCCTCAATATCACCGCCCAAAACCTCCGGAAATTGGCGAAAATCAAGCCTATGGCCCCTGCTTTTGGGTAAGAGAGCAGACCAGCTTCGGATCTCTCAATAAATTAACGCGATGACGCATCTTAAGGCGCAAGAAAAGAAGTAGAGGTCTTCAACAAAATTAACCTAAAATGATCACGCCAAAAGATAGGGTAGACCGTGCTGAGCAAGGATTATTTACGATCTCAAAGAGCTGCGCCTGAACGCATATTTGACACGTTGCTTTACAATCACAGCTATCGAAACTGCGATTTTTTTGGGGGTGTGTGCAACGTTTGCGAAATTTTCTGTCTTGTTGCCACAAAACGCTGTAATCTTAGCTTGGATTCGGAAGGGGCGCTGGAGACCACTATGTTTGGGGTTGCGGCAAAATAGGACACCAATTGGAAATGCCTGGCGTCAAACATTACGGCTTGGCTGCGGTTCTTGTTGCCGACATCTATGGCTATTCAAAATTGATGAGCCGCAACGAGGAAGAAACCTCGGCGCGTGTTTCCAACGCTATCAATTTGATCCGACAATTGGCAACCGACTACGGCGGTACCATCAAAAACATCGCAGGCGACGGCGTTTTGGCGTTGTTTAACGGTGTGGCAAATTGCGTGAACTTCTCTGTCGCGATGCAACAGGAATTCATGAACGACGCGGTGTGGAATTCCGGCTCCGATCCGATCTCTTTTCGCATTGGTATCAACATCGGTGAGGTCCGTGAGGGGCATTTTGGGTTGCATGGCCACGCGATTAACGTCGCGGCGCGGCTTCAATCTTTGGCAAAACCCGGCGGGATATGCGTGTCCAAGGCGGTATCTTTGGTGGTACGCGAAGAAACCGACGTGCCGCTGACGTCGCTGGGAACCCCAGTGCTCAAGAACATTGATGAGGTCATTGAAGTCTTCGAGGTGGAGCCGGGCGAAATACCGGTTCGAAAATCGATGAGGACACCCAACATCGTCGAACGGGCACCGCCGCCACGGGAGGTTCCGGCGACATCGGTTGCTGTCTTGCCGTTGGATAACCTGTCTGGCGCGCCGCAGAATGCGCATCTGTGCAATGGGATTACCGGCGATATCATCTCTAATCTGACGCGGTTCAACAACCTGCATGTGATCGCACAGCAATCCTCTAGCTTGTTTCAGACCCGCCATGTGCCGATCCGTGAAATCGGTAAAAAGCTGGGCGTCAGGTACCTTGCGACGGGCGGCTTTCAACGGGCGGGCAGTCAGCTGCGGGTGCACATCCAACTGGTCGAGGCCGATTCCGGTCGGTCCGTTTGGGCCGAGAAATTTAACGGCGATATCGAGGATATCTTTTCCTTTCAGGATGAAATCACCGCCGTGATTGCGTCGTGTTTATCGGTGAAAATTGACAAAGCTGAACGGCAACGACAACAGCGCACGGCCCCATCGGATCTACAGGCCTACGGGCTCATTTTGCGCGGGCGTGAGGTTTACAAACAACCGCGTCGCGAGCTCAACCTGCACGCCCGGCGTTTGTTTGAGCAAGCGGCCCTCGTGGATCCGAACTATGCGGTGCCCTATGCCAGTATTTCGCGATCGTCAAATGACGCGTGGCGGTTTGATTGGGCCGAGAACTCCGAAGCGGCGTTGGATGATGCGATCGCCAAGGCCGAGATGGCGTTGCGGTTGGATCCTGATGATGCGCAGGGGCATGCGGCTTTTGCCAATGCCTGCCTGTACAAACGTCGCTATGACGAATCGCTGGCAGCGTATGAACGGGCCATACAGTTCAACCCGAACAACGCGGATATCCTCGCTGAAATGGGCCACTCTGCGAGTGTATGCGGCGACCCTTTGCGCGCGGTCCAACTGATTGAACGCGCGATGCAGCTAAACCCATTTTACCCTGATTGGTACCTGTGGCATCTGGGCGAGACCTACTTTGATATGAACGACTACGAAGGGGCCATTCGAACGCTGAACCAGATGCGCGACAAAACCGAGGCGTACCGTATGTTGACCGCCAGCAATGCGTTGTTGGGCCGGATGGATATCGCAAAACAACACGCTGCGCTTATCCTTGAAACCCATCCGGAATTTACGCTGACGCATTGGGCCAACGTACCGCCAGACCGCAACCCGGGACCTCGTGACCGACTGATCGAAGGGCTCAAAAAGGCAGGGCTTCGGTGACCGGTGGCGGCGCTTCACAAACCCTGCAAGGGGATGAGCCGCCGGAGTTTGATCTGCGACCTGCGCGGCTGGATGATTTTGAATTTACCCGGCGTTTGTACATTGCCAGTATGCAACCCCTTCTGACCGCATTGAACGCATGGAACCGCGATACCATCGAAGCCGCGTTTCGCAGCTATTTTGACCTGAGCGAGATCAAGATTGTGGTGGTAAATGGCGTTGATATTGGTTGGCAGCAGGTGTCGATCACGGAAGACGCGTTGTGTCTTGATCAGTTGCACTTGGTCCCGGAATCGCGGTGTCGGGGGATTGGCACGGCGTTGATCGGCGCAATTGTCGCAGATGCACGTGCCCAAAAGAAAGACGTGACCTTGTCTTTCGTGAATGGCAACCGAGCCCACGCTTTGTACCGCAGGCTTGGGTTTAATACGATGTCGCGCGACAAAACCAAGACCTACATGCGGCTTCTCACCACGCAGGCCTAGTCGCGTTTTGCAGTGGTGCGTTAGTCGCTGCCGCCGAATGCTTTGCCGCCGCTATAGGCCTTGCCACCACTGTATGCTTTTCCGCCGCTATAGGCTTTGCCACCGCTGTAGGCCTTACCGCCACTATAGGCTTTGCCGCCCCCGTACGCTTTGCCGCCACTGTGGCCGATGCCGCTGTCTGCGCCCAGTTCTGCCTCTAGCAAGATTTGTTCTAAAGGCCCGATTTCAGGGTCCAACCGGATCGAAAAGTCGGACTTTTCATTGGCCCAAACCCGCAGGTCATCGGCGAATTTCAGGTTCCGCAGGGGCAACCCGCCCTGATCGACGCTGCCGCGACCACCGTTCCCAACCGCTTGGGCATCCTCGGCAGGCGCGCCGTCACCGTGGACCAGAAAAATCTGTGGCCGCGCGAGATCATAGTAGTGGCCTTCAAAGCTGAACCCGAAAATGCGGGCAAACCGGGCATTGCTGCTGGCCAGTTGCTTATCTACAAAATTCGTCGCGTCCTCTTGATCCGGTCGCGTGGTCGCGGCGGGGGTTGTCCCGTCGGCGTCATCCTTTGATGCGTTCGGGCCGTCGGCCTCCATATAAACGAAGTCGTCGAGTTCTCTGCCAAATAGCATGATCGTTGAAAAATTAATTAATCTATCACCCACGTTTGTATCCTTTCAAATACATGGCAGGGCTATGATTTCCTGCCCTATGGAAACAGTTATGGCATAACACACCGCGCCGTGTCAGCAATTTCCTGCAATAGTGGCGGCGGGTTACTGGCCGAGCGCCAGCGCCCGGCGGACGGCATATGGCACGCCCCCGCCACAGCAGTGGTGGCCTTCGTCGGGGACCGCAATGCGGCTGGAAAATGCGTGGCTTTTTTCGTCGGGTGGGGCCAAACGCGGCCCTGCGGTGATACGTCCAATGCCCCGGCGTTCCATGTTGAGCGCGATAATCCGGTGGTATTGGCCGCCCGTCATGGTGTGATCAACCGCCATAAACGTGTGGTAAACATCTGCGTAATCGAGGGTGTCCAACGACAGGCGCGTCCAAACCTCGGCCATGGCAAACCCCATGTAATCGCGCGATGCGATCAAGGCATCGGCAAATCCACCGGGGTTTTGCGCATAGGCTGCGTCAAACAGGGGTTGGATCACCTGTTGGTAGTTTGGGTCGCCTTCCAGGCGGTCCGACAGGTCTTCGAGGGCGTGCGAAATAAGACCCCGGTCCAGCAGGTTTTCGTGAAAGACATCGACCCAAATGTCGAACAGGGCACCGGTCATGACCTCTGACAGTTTGTGCTCTTTCTCCCAGCCATGTTCAAATTCATAAAGGGTCGTGGAATTGGATGCCGATCTGAGTTGTTCATTGTCTGATACTTCGCCAAAACGGTTCAGTCGGTTAAAGCAATAAAGGTTGCCGCTGGTGGCCTCCAATAGGCCCACGACGGCGCTGTCAAAATGCGCCAGCGAGATCAACGCAACCATATCGGCGGCGGATTCGTGAAAGCCAAAGTACTCGCCGTTCGCATCAGTCGTGCTGGGCAGACCAATTTCATTGTAGATGATCAAGTGCCCGAATTCGTGCGACAAGACGTCAAAGCTCAGCCCGAATTCGACCAGATCACCGGTTTTTAGCGTATATGATCCGATCTCGATCGATCCAAACCCGGCAAACGCATTGTCCAACCCGCGCAAAAACACGATTTCGAGCTGGTCGTAGTGGTCGCGAAAATGAAACCCCAATGGGCGTTCAAAATACCGCTCCCAGATGTCCATTGTGAACCGAATAGACCCAAAAGCATGCGCCTGTTGGAACTGGTACGACCCCGGTTCGATGTGGTCAAAATGCCCATCCGCATCCGGGCTGGCCTGCGGAAACACGGGCCCTTGCCATGGCGGGCGGTAGTGCACTGTCGATCCACGCGGGCCGGGGTAGTAGCCATAAGCGCGGTCTTTTCCCACGGGATCAACGACATACATCCGGTGATCCGCAGGGCCGGGCCCAACGGTGCCGGCGGGTGATGTGACCCAGACGGTTTCAGGCTCTTGTTGCTGCGTCAGCGACGGCAATTGCGGAAACAGCCGAAACCGTGTGCCCCCGGCGTGTTCTGTTTCGACGTATCCCATGTCTGACACCCCCTGATCCGGCCACCGGATCGTCAATCCCCATGCGGTTGATGTTGCCACAGGATATACGTTCGCGCCATCATTTGTTCGAATTCGGCGTGGTCGGCAAAGTCGTTTTGCCCCAGAAACGCCTCTAGGTCGGGGGGCATTGCACGGGCGCAAAACGTCTCAAAGTACCACACTGGCAACATGCCGGGGGGTATGTCTGTGCCGCCGGATGCCGCATCTTTGTCGAGGGTCGCGGCCATATGCTGGGCCTCTGTTTGAAGGTCAGCGTATGTGCCTTGCGCCTTCAATGTGTCCATCAGCGCGTGCAAAAAGGCGGCGCGGTTTTCGGCGATGATCGCCGACAGGCGTAGGTCGATTGCAATGTCGTCATAGAGGTCGGGCAGGTCCATGTCTTGCGCGGTCAGCCAATCTTGTAACGCACGCGCTGTATACAACTGCCGTTGGGCGCGAAACTGCGTCATCGCGCGCTCAACATCGGCTTGCATCACGTCGGGCAGATGTTCTAATTTCAACGCATCAGCGGCTTGGCGGCGCAGGGGTTGATACCGGCCGGGGGTATGGCGCAGCTGATCAAGGATCAACAACACCGCGCGATCAACAGGCGCGTCAGCGGCGTGGTGCACCAACGCTTGCCACATGGCGGTGTGCTGAAACGCAAACGTAGGGGCGGCGTGGTGATCTGGCGCGGCGACCATCGCGGTTAGCATCTCTATTGCATCGCGTTTCTTTTGATCCACGGCGTTGGTCTTTAGCCACGTCTTTAACACGGGTGTTTTGGGGGCGACGGACGCGGCCAATAGCCTGTCCCACGACCTATCAGCGAAATGCAACTCCTTGGCGTGGTCGATCAAGGCTTGGGCCGTTTCGTGGGGCACGATACCATCTGTCACGGCGGCGTCCAAGGACGCGCGAATGTTCACCATTGGGTCGGACAGTGCGATATACCCCAATTCTGCGGGCCCGTGGCGCAGGGCGACTTCGTCGTCGTCTTCTAGGGTGCCGTCGCGGTAGGCTGCAAAGATCGCGCCTATACCGATCATGCCAAACTCATGCAGTTCGGCGGCGCGCAGGGCCCCCATGCTGGACGCACCAAAGACGGCTATGCCGCGGTCCAACGCCCAAAGGATTTCCTTGTGCCACACCGAAGGCACGCCATCAAAGAACCCGTCGATCAACCCGATCGCCGTGGCACCTTGCTGGCAGGCGGCATAAATGTCACCCGCCCGTGCAGGGGGGCGTACGTCTGCGTGCTGCACCACATCGCGGACAGATGCGGCACCCAGCGTCGGACCTGCGAAAACAACGATCATGGCGTCACCGGGCGATACGCGCGTGCGCGCGGGCCGGGGGAATAATCATCGTGGTCATGCGGGCCTTCTAAGCCGGGGATCACAATCCGCTGCACTGGGATGTTAAAGGCGGGTTTGGTCAGATCAACGCTGATCACCTCTGTGATACCAACAGCGCCCAGCCGGGTCAGGACCCAATCGAGGTCTTCTTCGAGAGTGGCACAGATGTGCGAAGGCACCTGTTCGAAGGGCACATATTTCGGCGACGGCGTCGTGCGCAAGGCCTGCACATAGGCGTTTTTCGCGGCAATCCCGGATGTTTCATATTCGTCGTGGCGTAGATCATCCCGCGCGCCGGTGATGTAGTTGGTCCGTACCTGCACGGCCTCTGTCAGGGCGCGCAGCAACGCGACATCGCGGCTCAGATGGGTGCCAGCCCCGCCGCCGGAATGGCCGTGTGGGTCCCGCATGTCGGTGATCAGGCAATGGAACGTGGCGATGCCCACGTCGCTGGTCATGTCCCAGATCCCCACAGACATATCCGCCGCCTGCAGGGCCGCCAAAACGGTGCGGCATTTGTCGTCTGTGATGCTGTCTAGGTCTACACGGGTCGCGGCTTTGTGGGCCATGGGCGCGTGTTCCCACAGCGCGTGGGCGTCGCGTTCGACCACCTCGCAGATGGCGTGCACCATGGCCTCTAACGGGTGATTGCCCGACGCTAAACCATTGGTGCTGGCGACGAAACACCCCGCATGCGGCCGCCGGGGCAGTGTGTAATCGGTGTGCACCAACTCTGATGGCAGCCACACGGGGTCGTCCGTCATCAGGTCACGGCCCTGACCCCACAGAAGCGACCGATGCGGGCGAAACGCCGTACCGCGCAGATACGCCAGACCTTGGATGTCGATCACCCGACCACGGGTGGCAATCTCGGCGTGGCTGGCTGGATGCAGCGGCAGATCGAGCTCTTCTGCATGGAAGCCTTCGATGGCTTCCATCACGGCAGAGGCTTTGGCGGCGTCGAGCGATAGCCCCTTGCCCTGCGATACCGAAAGGGACCGCGAATTGGGCCGGTACGCGTTGACCACGGGGATGCCGATCCGGTCCAGCCCGGTGACATTGGCCACCCGCGTGATCCCCATAGCGGGCAAATGCGGGGTGACGGCTCGAAGGGTCCCCGCAGGAGACACGACCCGGTGGGTCCCATCGGTAAAGGATTTGGGCGTTGTGGTCATGCTACCTGCCATGAAAACACCAAAACAACCGCCGAGGGCCAGCAAAAACCGTCACCTGTGGGTATTTCGATGTGGCGGCGCAAGCCACAGGGGGCGGGCGGTTACCCGCCGCGCGACAGTTTTGCGTGCAGGGTGCGCGCCCTGCGGATCAGGGTCACCCCGGCCCCCGCCACTACGCACCATAGGGCTATGTGCAATATCAGCATCGCGTCTATCCAGGGCGACAAAATCGCCGCAGCAGCGCTTGCGATGGTGACGGCGGCCATGCGGTGTTGTTTGGCCATCGGGCCCGAGAAATCAGCCTCGTGCCCCAGCGAGGACCCAAACGCCCGCAGATACGCAACGCCAATCGCCAAGGCCGCCGCCGCCCAGCCGAGCGTTGCAGCACCCGCACCAATGCCGACCCCGATCAAGATCACAGCATCTGCCGGGCGGTCGGGCACCTCGTTCCAGAAGGGGCCCGTGGGCGCGCCTTGGCCGGCCTCTATCGCGACCATCCCGTCAAACAGGTTGCACAACAACCTCAACTGCACCAGCACACCAGCCGCCACCAACAACACGACGCGCAGCACGCCTTCGGACCACGCAACACCCGCAAAACTGAGCCCTGCGAGGGTCGCAAACACCAGACTGGCGGCCGAGATTTGGTTCGGTGTGATCTGTGCCGCGGCCAGCCGCCGTGTGATGAACTGTGCCCATTTCGTGGAGCGACTGTTGAGCGGTCGGCGGTTGAGAGGGTCAGCCATGACATGGCTCCTGTGTGGGTGTGGTCTGCGAGACCCGCGCGAAATGTCGGGGGGTCATGTCCACCAATACCGGGTCAGATGAAAGAATATTGGTGCGGAAAACACAACAGAATCAAGCCTGTCGATGAACCCCCCGTGTCCGGCAATTGTGTGGCCCCAATCTTTGACGCCTCGGTCGCGTTTGATCGCCGACATCACAAGGCCCCCGAAAAACCCCATCAAAGCGATGACAAACGCCATCATCCCCGCCTGCACCGGAGTGAACGGCGTTATCCAATACAGCGATGCGCCGATCACCGTGGCAGACACAACCCCGCCCACAAAACCCTCGACGGTTTTGGACGGCGACAGGCGTGGCGCGATTTTGTGCCGCCCCAACAGCTTGCCCCAAACATATTGCAACACGTCCGAAAGCTGCACCACCACGATCAGGAACGCGATCAACAAGACCCCGCGCCCTTCATACCCGGCGATATCGAGCGTGATCAACGCGGGCACATGGCTGGCGCAAAAGACGCAAATCATCGAGGCCCATTGCACTTCGGCAACCCGGATCAGGAAGTCGTGGGTTTCACCGCGCAGCGCCGACAATATGGGTGCAAACAAGAAGCAATAGACCGGAATAAAGATAGAATAGATACCGTATTCCCCGGCCCAGATCAGCCAATATTGCAACGGGATCACCACAAAAAAGCCAAGCACGAGGGTCCAGTGGTCGGCCCGGCGCGCGTTGGTCAGCGTTATGAATTCACGCAGCGCCGCAAAGCTGCACAAGGCAAACAGGATCACCACGCCGGTGCGGCCTGCCAAAAACGCAAGGCTGATCAGGATCACCATACCCCACCACGCGCGGATGCGTGCGGTCAGGTTTTCAATGGCGTCGTTTTCGCCGTTTGGGGAATATTTTTTCTCTAGGACCATACCGATGGCCGTGGCCACGCCCAAAAGCGCCATGATCCCTACAAGTAAAACGGCAAGATCAGAGATCATGGGGTGTCTCGCGATAGGTCAAGCAGGGCATTTCGGGTGCGCTCCAGAAAGGTGTCTTTGTCGGCGCCATCCAACCGTTGTGGCGCGCCGAAGGTGACCGTGCACAGCAACGGCACAGGCACGATTTCGCCTTTGGGCATCACCCGGTTGAGGTTCTCGATCCAGACGGGGACAAAATCGATGTCGGGGCGGGCACAGGCCAAATGGTACAGCCCCGTTTTGAACGGCAGCAGCGTCTGGTCGGTTAGGTTTCGGGTGCCTTCGGGAAAGAGGATCAACGATGACCCGTCGTCCAAGGCGGCGGCCATTTGTTCGACCGGTGCCTCTTTGGGGCCGCTGCCGGTGCGGTCGATCAACACGGCGTTAAACACGTGGCGTCCGATGAATGTTTTGAAACGGTTTGCGAGCCAATAATCGGACCCCGCGACCGGGCGCACGCGGTCGCGCAAACGGCGTGGTAGAACGGCCCAAATCAGGACGAAATCACCGTTGCTGGCGTGATTGGCATAATAGACGCGGTGGGCCGCCACGGGTTCCACGTCGCGCCAATCGGCGCGGACGGCCGTGATCAGGCGCGCGAAAAGTTCGATCAGGCTTGCCGAAATACGCGCAGCCACGTGGGTCAGAAGAGGTGTGTCAGAGGGCATATCGGCGACAGTACCCGGATGGCGCAGCCGGGAAAAGACCCGATTCGCAAGCGCGAAATTCGGGGCGTTGTATCACGCGGCTGCGGCCCCAAACGCACGCGCGGGCCGGATGAATGGACCCCGACCATGTGGGTTTGGGCGCGGCGCGTGACGGTTGGCTAAAGCGGCGCATTAACAGATATTTGGGTGTTCAAATCCGGGAAATTACGGCCGCCTTGGATGACCCGGGTCAGGGGCGTTTGATTGCGTTTAGCGCCGCGTGTTGGGGACCTTCAAATACCGTACGCTTGACGGAAAACGGGTCGATGTGCAACAATTTGACTATTATTTAATCTATTTTAGGCGATGTCAGATGTTTTTCTTCTGCCGTTTCATCGCGTCTTTATTTTGTTTGTTGATGGTAGGGTGCACAGTCCCTGGGACTGCGGCGTTTCAGGACTACCGGGCCTCTTATGACGCTGCGCGCGCGGCGTCTGTTCGGGTCGTGGATGCCTACAACCAATACGACAAGGTGAACCGCAAAAACCGCACAGATGCGGCCACGTTCGACCCTGATTTTGCAGATGTCTATTCGGCGACAGCGTTGTCGCCGATTGGTCTTAGAATCACAGAAGGGTTCGCCGCGGCGACAACCTATAACGAAGTGTTGGCGCGCTATGCCGAGAACAATACCTTAAGTTTGCAACAACCCCAGATCGACCGTCTGACCGTGGCGGCCGCAAACACCGCGACCTTGGTTGGTGGCCTGGGCGACGAGGTCAGCGCTGTGATCGGAGCGGCGCAGGCGTTGGTAAACCTGTCATTGGCGGGGTCTGACAGGCAGGAATTTTTACGTAACTTGCATGACAACACCGGGGCGGTTGATACCTTTCTAGAGGTGATCCGCGAGGATACTTCGTCGATGTACCAGACAGCGCGTTTGGCCACGGCTGGTTCGGGGGGCAGTGTCGAAAAGCTAGAGACCTTTCGCGGTATGCTGGCCGATTGGGTGCTGCTGATTGACCAGACGCGCAAGGATCTGGCGATCCTCAAGGCTCGCGCAGAAATGGGCAACAGCGGGCAATCTGTGATCAGTTTGCTGTCGGATTCGGCGGTGCGGATTGACAGGCACGTTACCGAAATCGATGCGGCATATGACGCATTGGTTGGCGTATTTTAAATGCAATCATTTGATCAGATTGGGGAATTTTATGTCTCAAAACCCGTATCTTGCTGAAATTACGCAGCTGACAACCGCAATTATTGACCTGCAGATGGAATTGGCAACCGCTGCTGGCGCAGATAGGCAAGTGTTCCAACAGGAACTTGCGGCCAAAACCGCCGTGGCCAACAAGTTGCAAGGATTGTCAGACGCCTGGAGGTTGGGTCGAATCACTCAGGCGGTGGGTGCGTTGCAGGATTTGGCCGCGTCAGAATTGGCCAAACAGGGGCGGGTTGTCGCGCGGTTGCGCCGAATGCTGGATGCGCAAGGCGTGCCCGCCGACGCTGCCGACCCCACGCCCGTGGCCCCCCCGCCGACGCGGCCTGAAGCGACCGAAGGCGTGCGTGTTATCGACGTGTCACCCACAGATCTTGACGCCTTGACCCGCGTCGCCCAAAGCGAGGTTGGTCATTTTGGGAAATACGGGCAGGCGCAGCTTGTTGGTGGGCTGCAAGCAGTGGCAGAGACGGTTATCAACCGGGTCGCTCATGTTGCGTTTCCAGATGATATTCAGTCTGTGATCAATCAGCGGTTTCAGTTTTCCGCGATCAATACGACAGGCAGTTGGACGGGCCTGAAACCCGGGTCGGCAGCCATCGAGGGCATCATCCGCGCCTATCTGGAACACCGCGCCCAAGGGGCGAACGGCCAATTGGCCGGCGCTACGCATTTCTTAAACCCATTCCTGTCGTCGCCCACAGCCCTGACGCAATGGGGCAATCACGTTGTGGCCAATGCGGTCGCGACATTCGGAGACGCAGGTAAGAAAGATGTGCACTATCATGGGTTTGCGCCGGGAACGGTGCTGCCCACCCCCCATATGATCCGGTTTGGGGCGGTGTCCTCGGGGTTCGATGCCCGCAGCAAAGCGGCAGCACCCGGCCCGATGGGGACGATGCGCAGGCAGTTGTTGGCGACGCTCACCACCGAGCTGGACCGTTTTGACAACGGCCGCCATAAGGAAGACGCCGCCACGCATTTCGCCCGTATTGGTGACTATTGGGCGGCGCTTGGGCTGCCCTATCATGGCCGGTCTGTTGTGACGTTCGCCGATGGCAGCACCGGCAACCCTGCGTGGTCCGCCGCGTTTATCAGTTGGGCGTTGCACGAGCAGGGCCTTGACGCGGCGCAGTTCAAAGGGGCCCAAGCGCATTGGGTTTATTTCAAAGATCTGGTCGATGCCCGCCTCGCGCAGCCGATTTTTGAGGTGATGGACCCGCTCATTTATGCGCCTCAACCCGGTGATATTGTGCATTATGGCCGGTCAACTGCGTCCAAGTTCGATTTGGCTGCCGCAGTGGAACACTTGAAGATTGACGGCTTTTATCCGTCGCATTCTGACTTCGTCGTCGCGGTAGATCCCGAGGATGGGACAATCCGAACGGTGGGCGGTAACGTCGACAATTCGGTCAAGGCCAAGCGGCCTAAAATTGATGCGGCAGGGGTGCTCAAACCGCGGCGATCCCGTGGTGAGGATTACCCATGGATTTCGGTCTTGCGGCTGCGTGACACGTGACCGGGCCTGCAGGCGTGTGTGGTTATTGCAGAAAATCACATAAATTATCGACGGTAATTTAACGACATCACGTGAAAGATAGGACCCCACCAGACGGAGAACGCCCTTGTCTTACTTTCACACCGCAGCCTTGATCTTGGTCGTGACAACTACGACGGCTGCCGCCCATGAAAACAACGCACAGACCCAAACCCAAGGGGACATGACGTGCATTTCCTCAAACGGCGCGCCCAACCATGAGATGGGGCGGTTCCCCAACCGCGCGAACCCAAATGCGTATCGCACGCAGACCCTGCGGTTTTGTTTTGCGTCTGCGCCCCGCCTTGCACAGACCGTCACGCACGGATTGATGACCGTCGGCACAACGGTAACCGGGGTGCCGATCCGGCCTTATACGGCTGGGTATTATGACCCCAACGGTCGGCGCGGCATCGGCCGCGATCCATCCAGCGGATGGCGACAACAAGCCATGCACAACCCGCGCAGTTTGGGCATGGATACGCAAAACGCCCATGTTGATAGGTCTGGCCTGTATCATTACCACGGCGTTTCAGAGGCGTTGATGGCCGCGCAGGGGGATACGCTTGTTGGCTACGCCCCTGATGGGTTCGAGATCCGCTATGACCCGGCGACCGCAACGTCATCGTGGCGGTTGAAATCGGGGGTGCGCCCAACAGCCCCCGGTGGCGCATACGACGGCGCGTTTGAACAGGATTTTGAATATGTCGCAGGGCACGGCACACTTGATGACTGCAATGGCGCGCAGGTTAACGGGACCTACACGTATTTCGCGACGGATACATATCCGTACTTTCCGCGGTGTTTCAAAGGTGTGGTCAACCCGGATTTTATGACCCGAAATTGACCAAAACCTATGATAAGGATGGGTAACGTGTCCTTGCTGAAACGGGTCATTTAACAGCGGGCGCCGTATGTGATTGCACCTTACGTGATGCCGCAGCGCTGCGAATGGCGCGCAGGATCAGAAAGCTCCATAAGGCCAGCGTTACGACGCCCAATACCGCAGCTACGGGTCGGTCAAAAAAGCCCAACATATCGCCTTGGGTTTTCAACATGGTGATCAGGAAGTTTTTCTCGATCACCTTGCCCAGGACAATGCCCAAAATGGCGGGCGCGATGGGGATGCCGTTTTCTTCCATCAAATACGCCAAAATGCCCAAGCCCAGCATGATCCAGACCGAAAAAATGGTATTATCAACGGCGTAGGACCCGACGATGCAAAATATCAGGATAACCGGCATCAAGATGCGCGTGGGCACAGACAGGGCGTGTCGGGCCACGCGGATCGCGATTATACCTAGGGGGATCATGATCAAATTGGCCAAGGCAAAGGCCATAAAGATGGCCAAAACCAAGGTGCCATCGGTTTCGAAAACACGCGGGCTGGGGGTGATGCCTTTGAGCATCATCACGCCAATGGCGATGGCGGTAACGGTGTCTCCGGGGATGCCAAAGACCAATGCGGGCGTCCATGCGCCTGCGACGGCGGCGTTGTTCGCCGCGCCCGCATCTGCGATCCCTTCAGGGTGCCCCGTGCCGAATTTTTCGGGCGTCTTAGAGAACCTTTTAGACAGGCTGAACGCCACCCAGGCCGCAATATCTGCGCCGGCACCCGGAAGCGCGCCAAGGATATTCCCAAGCACAGAAGACCGGATGATATTGGGCCAATATGTGCGCACAGTGCCCACCATTTGACGCGACAGGCTGCCTATTTTCGCAACGGGCACTTTGACATCAAGGTCGGTCGTCACGGACCGAATGACCTGTGACAACGCGAACATGCCGATCATGGCGGGCACGAAACTGACACCGTCAAGCAGGTTCATCTGGCCGAACGTGAACCGTGGGTGGCCGGTGGCGATATCGATGCCGACGGTGGAAATGAGCAAGCCAATCAACAATGACAACGCGCCGCGCGACAAAGATGCCGACGACACAGCCACCGCCGCCGTCAATCCAAGACACCCCAGCCAGAAATATTCGACGGATGAAAACTTGACCGCAACAGCGGCGAGCTGTTGCGCGAAAACGGCAAGCAACAGCACCCCGATTAACCCGCCCAGCGATGCGGTGATCAGCGACGTGCCAAGTGCCACCTCGCTTTGGCCCTTTTTGGTCAGGGCGTGCGCTTCGTCGACGTAGGCGGCAGAGGCGGGCGTGCCGGGGATCCGTAGCAGCGCGCCGGGGATGTCGCCTGCGAAAATCGCCGTGGCGGATGCCGTAGCGATGGCGGCAACCGCCGGCACGGGATCCAGGAAAAACGTGATCGGGACCAGCAGCGCGACAGACATCGTCGCCGTCAGGCCCGGTACAGAGCCCACGAACAATCCGAAAATCGCCGACAGCAGGATCGTCACCCCGACATCAATGCGCAAAACAAGGGCGAGGGCTTCGGCGAAATGTCCCATCAGGTGAGCAACTTTTCAATGATGCCGCGCGGCAGTGGGACGCGCAATCCGACGGAAAACCCAAAATGCAGCACAGCCGGAAGGACCAGCGCGATGATCATGCTCAGCCACAGCGGGTTGGCCAGCAAAAGCAACAGCCCAAGCGCGGTGAGAAAGATCGTCAGGATAAACCCCAACGCGGGCGAGGCTATGATGTAGAAAACGACAGCCGCCAGAACACCCAGCGCGCGCACCACGTTGATCTGGGATCTCATCCAGTCTGGCACGGTCACCCAAGGGTCGGCGCGACGGCTTGTGGCCCAACTGACCACCATGCCCACCCCACAAAGCGCGATGCCACCCCCGATGATCGAGGGGAAAAATTCGGGCCCGTATTGCATGCCCGCCATCACCGGGAACGTCTGCGCGTGCAAGACAATGGCGACACCGATCACACCCATGATCAGCCCTAGAAACGCGTCGTTGATTTTCATGATACTGCCTTTGATCGCCAAATGCGGCGGGGCGTGTGGTGACGCCCCGCCGACAGAGTTACTTGGCGATGCCGATTGCTTTCATCGTTTCGCCCAAGTTGTCCGAGGTCGCCGCCATCATCGATGTCAGCTCTTCGCTGCCCATTTTGACAACATCCGACCCGCGCGAGGCTTTGAAGTCGGCCCATTCTTGGGTGTCAAACGCGGCCAAGGCGGCTTTTTCGTAAGAACACGCGATTTCTGGATCCATGCCTTCGGGGCCAGAAACCGTGATAAAGGCCGCCAACGTCCAGTGGCTGTCTAAGGTTTCGGCCGTGGTGGGGATGTCAGGCAGCGCAGCGTTGCGTTCTGTGTGCATGTAGGCCAGAGCTTTTAGTTCGCCGCTTTCGATCAACGCTTTGCCTTCAGACAACGCCGGTGATGCGACATCCACACCGCCCGCAATGAGCTCTTGCATGGCCGATGCCGCCCCGTCCGACGGGATCCAACGGATGGCTTGGGGGTCCATGCCTTCGGCGTTCAACATGCCTGCCAATGCCAGATGCCAGATGCCGCCCTGTGCTGTGCCCGACCCGGTAAGCGACCCGGGGTTTTCTTTGGCATTTGCTAACAGTTCGTCCAGCGAATTGAACGGTGAATCCTTGGAAACAAGGATGCTGGCAGGCACGATGTCGACCAATGCGATGGGCGTGACATTGGTGTGGTTCAGTTCTGTCAGACCGGCGTGATGCATGGTGGTGATCTCAACGGTCGCCGACCCGATGGTGTAGCCATCAGGCTGTGCTGTGGCGATGGCCGAATGGCCGACAACGCCGTTGCCGCCTGTCCGGTTGACCACGTTGACGGGCTGGCCCAATTGCTGTTCCAACAGGCTGGCGAGCATGCGCGAATTGGCATCAGTGCCGCCGCCCGCGCCCCATGGGACAACATAGGTGACGGGGCGTTCGGGCTTCCAGTCACATTGTGCCAGCGCGGGCGCTGCTGCGACGCAAGCCGCTGTTGCCATAAAGCTCAGCATTGTGCGGGTATATTTCATTGTCGTTCCTCCACTGTCGTTTTGCTGTTGGTAGTTCCCTGCCAGCAGCCCTCCTGCACTCATTCGGGAGTGCGGCCGTCGTTTCGCGCGCCCGGCATTGCCAGCCGGTTGTTTGCCGTGTTTGGCAAAAAGAGATCTGCGCAGGCTCTCTTTGGGACGAGCCTAGCCGAGCATTTACCTATGCGTAAGGTTATAAGCCCCCCATTTGGCAAATTATTTCCCCAAAATGGTGTGCTACCGAAATTTTATTGCGCAGGGCCCGTGCCACAGTGTTGCGCGAAGCTCTGGACAGGCGGCACCGCATCCTGTCAGGTGGCCGCATGCCAAACGCCGATATTCTCGCCTTGGGCGAGCCCCTCATCGAAATGATCCGCCTGCCACCGCAACCAGACGGCGCGGTTTTGTACAAACAAGGCGTGGGCGGTGACACCTTGACCGCAATCGTGCACGCGGCCAGATCTGGCGCGCGCACGGGGTATCTAAGCGCGGTGGGCCGCGATGTGCTGGGCGATGACATCTGCGCGTTTTGCCAGGCGGAACAGGTCGATACAACACATATACTGCGGCGCGAAAATGACCCGACCGGCCTGAATGTGATTGACCCAGATCCCGTGGCGCGGCGGTTTTCCTATGCGCGGCGTGGATCAGCCGCCAGTCTTTATAGCGCGGCCGACCTGCCACTGGATGCAATCGCCAAGGCCAAGATCTTGCATGTTTCGGCGGTTAGTCTGGCCGTCAGCCCATCCCTGCGCGCCGCCGTGCGCACCGCAGCGGATGTGGCGCGCGCCAATGGCACGTTGGTGTCGCTGGACCTAAATCTGCGGTTGAAACTTTGGACCCTCGACGAGGCGCGCGCCTACATCCGTGATTTCCTGCCGCGCGTGGATATCGCATTGCCGTCCGATGACGAGGCCGCGATGCTGGTCGGCACCTCCGACCCCGACGCGATATTAGACTATTTCGAAAGCTTCGGCGCGGCCCATGTCGCGCTGAAACGTGGGGCCAAGGGGGCTGTTTTGTCGTCATCAGGGCGCCGCATCGACATCGGCGCCCGGCCGGTCAAGGCGGTGGACAGCACAGGCGCAGGCGACACATTCGCGGGTGTCTTTTTGGCCAAACTTCTCGCGACCAACCACCCCGAAACGGCGGCGCGTGCGGCGGTTGAGGCCGCAGGGCGGACCGTTCAACATTACGGAGCGCTTCGGTGACCTGAAACAGGGTGTTTCCGCGCCAAAGGTGGATCTTGCTGCCGGTGTTGGGTAAACGTCGGCGGGCCACATAGAATCCACCCAATTATATCACCGGGCAATGACGTGGCCCAATGACAAAGACGCACAGATGGCCAAGGGCACCGCACCGGCCACCACCTGACGACGGACACAAAGGCCACCATGCAGAACACCGCACAGATCGAACTGCCCTTTATGAAAATGCACGGGTTGGGCAATGACTTTGTTGTCGTGGACACCCGCCGTCAACATATAAACATGACGCCCGCCTTGGCGCAGGCTGTTGGTGATCGTCATCGCGGGGTTGGGTTTGACCAGCTGGCTGTTATGTCGATGCGGGCGGATGTGTTGCATTTGACGTTCTTCAATTCAGACGGGTCTTTAGCAGGGGCGTGCGGCAATGCGACCCGCTGTATTGCGCGCCATGTCATGGATGAAACGGGCGACACCACCCTGACACTGACCACCGACCACGGAACATTGTATGCGTGCGATGCCGGCAACGGCCTGACGTCAGTCAACATGGGCCTGCCGCAATTGGATTGGGCCGATATCCCGCTGGCGCACGCGATGGAGACGTTGGCATTGCCTATCGAAGGCGCGCCCGTGGCGACCGGAATGGGCAACCCGCATTGTACGTTTTTCGTGGATAATGTGGATGAGATCGACCTTGATACATTCGGCCCCGCGCATGAACATCATCCACTATACCCCGAGCGCACCAATGTGCAGGTCGCCCAGATCACCGGGCCAGATCAGATCCGTATGCGGGTGTGGGAGCGTGGGGTCGGGCTTACGCTGGCCTCTGGATCATCCAGTTGCGCCACCGCGGTCGCTGCGGTTCGGCGTGGTTTGACCGGCCGGAAAGTGCAGATCGATCTGGATGGTGGTACGCTTTATATCGATTGGCGCGAGGATGGCGTCTGGATGACGGGGCCGACCATGCATGTGTTTTCAGGCACGTTAAGACCCTCGTTTTTGGCGGGTCTGTCATGACAGCACCTGTTTTTTCGACAATGGGCTGCCGCCTGAACGCCTATGAAACTGAGGCGATGAAAGATCTGGCCAAACAGGCCGGGTTGGAAAACGCTGTGGTAGTCAATACCTGCGCCGTGACCGCCGAAGCCGTGCGCAAAGCCCGCCAAGACATCCGCAAACTGCGCCGGGCCCATCCAAACGCGCGGCTGATCGTGACAGGGTGCGCCGCTCAAACAGAGCCCGAGACCTTTGCCCAAATGGAGGAGGTCGACGCCGTCATCGGCAACACCGAGAAAATGCAACCGGGCACATGGCAGGGGCTGTCGGCTGACTTCATCGGTGACACCGAAGCCGTGCAGGTCGACGATATCATGTCGGTGACCGAAACTGCGGGCCACTTGATTGATGGGTTTGGCACCCGCAGCCGCGCCTATGTGCAGGTGCAAAACGGCTGTGATCACCGTTGTACGTTTTGCATCATTCCCTACGGTCGGGGCAATTCGCGGTCTGTACCGGCGGGCGTTGTGGTGGATCAGATCAAGCGGTTGGTGGACAAAGGGTTCAACGAAGTCGTGCTGACGGGTGTGGATTTGACCAGTTGGGGGGCCGATTTGCCCGCCACGCCCAAGCTGGGGGATCTGGTTATGCGGATCTTGCGGTTGGTGCCGGATTTGCAGCGTTTGCGGATCAGTTCCATTGACAGTATCGAAGTCGACGACAACCTGATGATGGCCATTGCGACCGAACCCCGATTGATGCCGCACCTGCATCTTTCGCTGCAACACGGCGATGATCTTATCCTCAAGCGGATGAAGCGGCGACATCTGCGGCAAGACGCCATCGCGTTCACACGCGAAGCCCGTAAGCTGCGCCCCGATATGACTTTTGGGGCAGATATCATCGCAGGATTTCCGACCGAAACCGAAGAGCTGTTTCAAAACTCGCTGGCGTTGGTTGAAGAGTGTGACCTGACGTGGCTGCATGTTTTCCCGTATTCGGCGCGGCAAGGGACACCGGCTGCGCGGATGCCAGCGGTAGATGGTGGCGTGATCAAAGACCGTGCGGCGCGCCTACGGTATCGCGGGGAACGTCAGGTGCAACGTCATTTGGCCGCGCAGGTGGGCGTGACGCACCGCGTTCTGATGGAAAGCGAAACGATGGGCAGAACGGAGCAATTTTGCCCGGTAACGTTTGATGTTCCGCAGGCGGAGGGCGCAATTTTGGTCGCCACCATTGCCAAATGCACTGAGGATGCGCTGGTCGTGCAATCATAGGGCCGGGGTTTAAATCACGTGACAACGGCGTTGTTTGCTCGCTAGGGTGCCAGCACTTCGTGGGAGAGGTGCGCCGAAGATTTTGCACATGATGATGCCGTCGTTTAATACCCGGCAATCTGTGCATGTGGCTGGTCGTGATTGAGGGATGATCGCGGCCAAGGCGGACGGGAAAGGGAACACAATGGAGACAACCAACTGGCCAAAGACTGGATTTTTGGCCCATGCATCCAAGGACTTGTCTGACTTGATGCTGTCTGTCGCAACCAAAGTGACCTTGGCGCAAGGGGACGTTTTGTTTGAGCAGGGCGATGTCGGCGACACGCTGTATGCGATCGTTTCGGGGTCCTTGGAATTTAGCGTTTTGTCTCGTGAGGGGCGTAAGCTGTCGTTGGACGTCATGCGCACAGGGGCGCTTTTTGGCGAAATCGCCCTGTTCGATCCGGGCACCCGCACCGCAACTGCAACCGCCTTGGAGCCTGTCGTTTTACGGGGCGTTAAAAATGCGGATATGTTGCAAGCCATTCGAAATGCGCCCGAATTGGCGATTGATATGATCCAGCTTGCTGGTGGGCGGATGCGCTGGATGAACCGGCAGCTGAATGAACAGGTCTTTTTGCCGATGCCTGCGCGATTGGCCCGCAAGATTCTGTACCTCACGGAAGATGGATCGAAACATCTTGCGGTGTTACCGCTGTCGCAATCGGAATTGGCTGAATTTGTCGGAGCGACCCGCGAGGCTGTGTCCAAGACGTTATCGCGTTGGAAACGGGCAGGTGTGATCGAAGGATCACGCGGGGGGGTGCGCGTGCTTGACAGGCACGCGTTGCAAGCAATGGCAGACCTGCAGCAGATCTAACCTGTGACATGTTTCACAGACATCTTGGATTCGTGCTGCCATCTGTAGGGCGCTAGAACGTATCATTGTGCCAGTCTTGTGGTGCCGATACCGTATTGGGAGGCGCCATCAGCCATGTGTATTACGTTAACGATTCAGATGGGGACATCCGTTTTGCATGTGCGGCTTGCCTCGGCCAAACCGCATAGACGGGAAACGTTTTTTGAAAAAACCGCGCCGTATGTGATCCAGATCACATACGGGAATCTGCGCTTAGTCTAGTGTTAAGAAATTAGTGGTGACCGGTGTTAGTAGCTACCTTCAATTTCAGGGTGAATGGGTGGGTATAGCTGACTGTTTTTATAAAGGGATAGGAACGAGGTTGCGGTAAAAGGTATGCTTTGCTGCCAAATAGCTGCGGCAGTTCGAACCGTCTAATTTTATGTTTCCCAGGGTCTGTTATTAGCTTTTTACGAAAGTGCAGACAGAAAAGCCCCCGCACATTTGGTGCGGGGGCTTTTTTTGTCACGATAAGATCTGATTTAAATCAGATCGTTTTCTTGCCCTTAACCGGTGCCCAGAGCCGTTTGTTGGTCAGATAGAGCAGGACAGACAACAGCGTTAGGAAAACAACGCCGACAAAGCCGGCCTGCTTGCGCGCCATCATTTTAGGCTCTGCTGTCCACATCAGGAAAGCCGACACATCTTGGGCGATGTGATGCAGGTCATTGTCATGGCCATCGGCAAAGTCGATATCTTCCCCATAAAGAGGGGGTGCCATTGCGATCCATCCACCAGGGAAGGCCGTGTTTTCGTAAAAAGTGACGCCTGCTTGTTCTTTATCTTCGCCGGTATATCCGGTGAGGATAGACGCGATGTATTCAGCGCCACCGATGCCTTTAAAGAACTGGTTGATCCCCAGACCGTATGGCCCGTGGAAGCCCGCGCGGGCTTTGGCCATCAAGCTGAGGTCAGGTGCATTTGCAAGCCCCGACGGCGGAAAGTGATCGGCCGGCCGAGCGGGGCGAAAATCATCGAGTTCGGCGTCAAAGACTTCGAAGTTCTCTGCATACGCGCGTACTTGGTCTTCGGGAAGCGACGGCCCCCCTTCTTCTGATAACGACCTGATTGGCACGAACTTGAGACCGTGACAGGCTGAGCAGATTTCGGTGTAGACCTGCAGTCCGCGTTGCAGTTGGTTTTGGTCGTATGCGCCAAACGGTCCTTCGAAAGAATAGTCGAAGTCTTCGATATGGGTGTCGCCTGCGCCTGCGGCCAAGCTGGCTGTGGCAAACCCGAAAGCCACCACAGCACTTAATGTAAGTGATTTGAACATGTTATCTGTTCCCTTATTCAGCAGGCGTGGTTTGTGATTGACCAGCGGACCCACCACTTGAGGCTTTGGGGTAATGCTCGGCGAAATCATCTTCGATTGTGTTTGGTCTTGGGGTTGGCTTTTCGATCACACCCAGAAGAGGCAAAATAATCAAGAAGTAAGCAAACCAATACGCGGAAGCGACCAGCGATATCATGTCATAGGGGAATTTGGCTTCTTGCGCGCCAACCCACATCAGGACAAAGAAATCGAACACAAGCAGCGCGAACCACCACTTAAACATCGGACGGAAGCGGCCAGAGCGGACCGAAGATGTATCCAGCCAAGGCGCCAGAGCCATGACGGCAATCGCTCCGAACATGGCGAGAACACCGAAGAACTTGGCGTCAACGATCCCACCGGTCAGAGTGTCGGCGATGATCACCACCCAAACGTCTGCGGTGAAAGCCCGCAAAATCGCGTAGAACGGTAGGAAATACCATTCGGGTACGATGTGTGCTGGCGTCGCAAGTGGGTTGGCTTCGATGTAGTTATCTGGGTGGCCGAGATAGTTTGGCATGAACCCGACAACCGCGAAGAACACCGCAAGAATGACCGCCAGTGCAAAGAGATCTTTGATCACGAAGTAGGGCCAGAACGGCAATGTATCTTTCGCGGCGTCTTCCTTGGACGTCCGACGTACTTCTACCCCAGTGGGGTTGTTGTTGCCCGTCGTGTGGAATGCCCAGATGTGCACCGCGACAAGACCTGCGATGACGAACGGCAGAAGATAATGCAGCGAAAAGAAGCGGTTCAGTGTGGCGTTATCCACCGCTGGCCCGCCAAGAAGCCATGTTTGCAACGCTTCACCAATAAATGGGATCGCACCGAAAAGGCCGGTGATGACGGTCGCGCCCCAGAAGGACATCTGCCCCCACGGAAGCACGTAGCCCATGAATGCGGTGCCCATCATCATCAGATAGATCAGCATACCGATGATCCATGTGATTTCGCGCGGCGCCTTGTAGGACCCATAGTACAGACCACGGAAAATGTGGGCATACACAGCCACAAAGAACAGCGAGGCGCCGTTGGCGTGCATGTAGCGCAGCATATAGCCGCCATTCACATTGCGCATGATGTGTTCGACCGACGAAAACGCAAGATCGACGTGCGGTGTGTAATGCATCACCAAGGCAACGCCAGTGGCGATCTGCAGCACCAACACAAAAGTCAGGACAATGCCCCAGATCCACATCCAGTTAAGGTTTTTGGGGGTCGGTATCATGAGAGTGTCGTACATGAGACCAAGAATAGGCAACCGCTTGGCCAAGCTTTTTTCCCAAGCTGCCTTCGGTTCGTAATGGTCGTGAGGAATTCCAGCCATCAGGTTTCTCCCTTAACCGAGTTTGATTGTGGATGCGTCCACAAATTCTGCGACAGGAACGGGCAAGTTCCGCGGAGCGGGCCCTTTGCGGATCCGGCCGGATGTGTCGTAGTGCGACCCGTGGCATGGGCAGAACCAACCGCCAAAATCACCGGCGTCGCCCAAAGGCACACAGCCCAGGTGCGTACACACGCCCATCATCACCAACCATTCACCGGTTTCATCCAGAGACCGGTTTTCGTCGGATGCATCTGCGCCATTGGGCAGGTTCCCGTTTTCTGCGCCCTGATCTGGCAATTCCGACAGTTCGACATCGCGTGCAGCAGTGATTTCTTCTTCTGTGCGGCGGCGGATAAAGACGGGTTTGCCCAGCCATTTGACGGTCAGCTGCGTGCCCGGTGCGATCCCGCTGACGTCCACGCGAATAGACGACAAGGCGCGAACATCGGCCGATGGGTTCATCTGATTGGCCAGTGGCCAAATCGCAGCGCCTGCGGTAATCGCACCGGCGCCTGCCGTGGCATAGTACAGGAAATCCCTGCGAGTGCCTTCGTGATCTTCTGCGTGGGACACGGTAATGCTCCATTTCCTGGGCCAACAGCGGCCAAAAATACGTCGGGCCGCACGGGATGCAGCCACTCTTCTTCCGGTTATGTAGCGCCGTGTTTTGCTCGCGTCTAGTAATCAAAACAGCGCAAAGGGTCGCACGTACACCGGTTTTTCAGCTCTTCTAGCGGTATGTTGCGTCGAAATCGTTAAACAAAATGGTTTTTTATCCAGCGGGCGGTTTCGTCGCAGTCATAGACGCGCGCGATTCGAATTCTGCATGCCATTTGGCCAAGGCGTCATTCCCAGCGCGCCAATTTCGGCGGTCATGGCGGAAATCAATATAGCTCAGCGCGCAGGCGACCGAGATCTGCCCTATGTCGACGGGGCCAGACAGGTGGCTGATCCACCGAGCATTCAACACAGACAAGGCCCGCGCGACTTTGTCCCACTGCGCCTCGATCCAATCGGCGTACTGCATGTTTTCGGGGCGCAGGCGGACCTCGTAGGTCATCGAAACGGCGGCGTCCATAATGCCGTCGCCTGTTGCCTCTAAGGTCAGGGCTTCCCACCGTGCGGGCCCCGTTGGGTACATGGTGCCCCCATAAAGATCGTCCAGAAATGTGGTAATCACTCGGCTGTCATACAGTGTGCACCCGCTGTCGCGCACCAAAGACGGTAATTTGGCCAACGGGTTGCTTGCGGCCAATGCAGTGTCGGATGCAAGCACCGTGGATTGCACGCCAACCAATTCAACATCATCCGCCTTGCCCAATTCGTGCAGCAATACCACCACCTTGCGGACGAAGGGCGATGTGGGTGAATGGAAAAGTTTCATGCTGGTGTCCTTTTGCGACAGATGTGTCAGCCTAGCAGAGCTAGGTGTCTTGTCCATGCACGGCCCGCATAAGAGCCGCCAAAACAGCATGATCCGTGCCCTGACCGTAGGCCTCGATGTGGTCTGCGGCCCGCAACCGCACGTCATCGGGTTTGTTTTGGTTCAGTTTCCATGTGCCATCAACATCGGCGATCACCAACCGGCACGGCACAATGGCGCGCATCATCCGGTCCATCACGCCGTCTGTCATCTTGGTGGTCATCCAAGGGGGCTTGGGCAACAGCCGGTCTTCAAAAAAGGCGGCCAGCCGGTCGAGCGTGCCGTGCAGTTCGTCCTGCGGGCGCAATTCCAGTGTGCCGGTCAGATGCACGGCGACATAATTCCAGGTGGGGACCTGATCCTGCACCCCGTACCAATCGGGCGACACATAGCTGTCGGGGCCTGACACCGCGATGCGTGCCGGCGCCTGTGCGTTTTGCAAAGCCCGCGCTATCGGGTTGGAGCGTAACAGATGCAGGTCGGCGCAGCCCCCCGCATCGTCCAGCAAAAACGGAATATGTGACAGAAACGGCGCGTCGGCCCCGCTGACGGCCAGCACCCCAAACGCCCGTTCGCGCGCAAAGGCCAGGTTCTGCACGGCGTCGTGCGTGTGGTAGATCGGATTGGGGTGCATGATGCGGACCTTCAAAGAGGGACCGTTTCCTCTTGCAGGCTTTCGCGGACCTTGGCAAGCTGCGCGCATTCTCAGGGCGGGGTGAAATTCCCCACCGGCGGTATGGGGGCCCTGACCCCCGAGCCCGCGAGCGGCCCTTCGATTGTTAGGGTGCCAGCAGATCTGGTGAGACGCCAGAGCCGACGGTCATAGTCCGGATGAAAGAGAATGCGGATGACCGCGGGGCCAGTGGCCCCCGTGTGCAGCCGTGATCGCCTTGGGTGGACGTGTCTGAACCTATAGGAGATCACCATGACACACACCCGTTTCGCCTTTGTCAAAGCGCAATGGCATGCCGATATCGTAGACCGTGCCTACGATGGTTTCACCCAGACAATCCCCGCCGCGCAGGTGGATGTGTTCGACGTGCCGGGCGCGTTCGAGATGCCGTTGATGGCGCGGGATCTGGCGCAAACCGGGCGCTATAGCGCGGTGGTTTGTGCTGCGTTTGTTGTGGACGGTGGTATTTACCGCCATGATTTTGTGGCGCAATCGGTGGTCGATGGGCTGATGCGTGTGGGGCTGGACACTGGCGTGCCGGTCTTGTCGGTATCCCTGACCCCGCACCACTATCACGAAACCGACCATCACACAGCGATCTACCGCGCGCATTTCATCACCAAAGGCCAAGAGGCTGCGCAAGCCGCGCTTGGGATTGTCAAAGCCCGTGCGGCAGTACACCGCGCACCGGCCGCCTAACCCAGATAGGCGCGCAACGCAGGCGGTGGGTTTTCCAGCAACGCCTGCGCCGGTTGCGGTGCGGCCGCGCGCCCACCTTCGACAAAGATCACATCATCCGCGATCCGCCGCACGTCTTGCGGGTCGTGGGTGACCATCAGCAGGGTTGCCCCGGTTTCCGTGCTGAGGGTGCTGACAAGGTCCAGCATATCGTGGCGCAGGGCAGGGCCGAGGGCGGCAAAGGGTTCATCCAGCAAAATAACGGGGCGGTCCTGCACCAACACGCGGGCCAATGCCGCACGGCTTTGTTGCCCCCCCGAAAGGGCGGCGGGCGTCCTGTTGGCCAACCCGTCTAGACCGACACGGTCCAACGCTTGGGCCACGCGCTGGTGATCTTGGGCGCTCAGTTTGAGGTTGGGGCGCAGCCCAAGGCCCACGTTTTGGGCGATACTCAGATGGGGGAACAGGTTGTTGTCTTGAAACAACATCGCCATGGGCCGCTGGCCGGGGGGGGCATCGGTGATGTCTTGATCGTTCCAACGCACCCTGCCGGAGGTCAGCGGCAAAAACCCCCCGATGGCCCCCAACAATGTGGATTTCCCAGACCCCGACGGCCCGATGATGGCGGTTTTGCGCGCAGGTGCGACAGCGAACTGCGCCTGCAAGCTGAAAGCCCCCTGCGTGATGGTGATGTCGTCAAGCCTCAGCACGCCAGCGGCCTCCTTTGTCACAGATCCAAAACAATGACAGCGCCATGATTAACAGTAACAACGCCGCACCCGCTGCGGCATCTGTGCGGTAGGCGCCCATCAAGCGGTACATTTGCAAGGGCAACGTTGCCCTGTCGGGGTCCGCGAACAGCGCGATGACCCCTAGATCCCCCACTGACAACGCGCCTGTCAGCCCTGCGGCAAACCCGATCTGGGCACGCAGGCGCGGCAAGACCAGCCACCGCCACGCGACCCAACCCCGCAGGTTTAACGACCGGGCAAGGCGATCGTAAGTTCGGGTGACATCACGCATGGGCGGCACCAGAATGCGCAACACAAAGGGCAGCGCCATCAGGGCGTTGACCACCGCCGTGACCGGCAGAGCCAGCGCGACAGGGTCTGCGACAGGGTTGATCAGGATGAACCACCCCGTGCCAATCATCAACGGCGAGGCGGACAGACCGATCAGGCCGATGGCTTCGGCGCCCCCCGCGCGGCGCGTGCTGATCCAGCCTGCCATGGGCAGGGCAATCGCCAGTAAAACGGCGATGCTAAGGCATGCAACCCACAGCGAATTGCCCGCCGTCGCCCAAACACCCACAGGCATTTGCGGTAATCCCCGCGCGCCGGCCAGCACGATGGCCAACAAGGGCAACACCAAAAACGCACTGCCCAGAGTGATCACAGCGGCATCCAGCCAGGCCTGGCCACCGCGACGCATGTCCCAGCGGTGTACCGTGCGGCCCAGCCCGCCCCCTATTGTGACATTGGGGATTATCCAAAGCGCAAACACCGCCGCCCCACCGGCCAGACCCAGTTGGATGATCGACAAAATCGACGCACGCGCCAGATCAAAGTCAAACCGGAAGGCTTGGTAGATCGCCAATTCGACGGTGGTGGCGCGGGGCCCGCCGCCCAAGGTGAGCGCGACGGCAAAGCTGGTTAGGCAAATCACGAAAATCAATGCGGTGGCGCCGGGGACGACCTGTTTCAGCAGCGGCCATTCCAGCGTGCGCCGGATCATCGCGGGCGGCAGATCTAACTGCGCCGCAAGCCGGAACCGTTCGGCGGGGATGCTGTGCCAGCCTTGCAGTAACAGCCGTGTGGCCAGCGGTAGGTTAAAGAACACATGCGCCAGAACGACACCGTGCAACCCGTAGATAGACAAGGGGGGCAGCCCGATAGCGCCGAGGCCCGTGTTGACCCAACCGGTCCGACCAAATACAGCGAGCAACCCCAAAACAGCCACGATCACGGGCAGGATAAAGGGGGCACCCAACAGTGTGATCAGCACCCCGCGCCCCACAAACCGGCGCCGCGCAAGCGCCCGCGCCAGTGGGATCGCACAGGCCACGGACAAGACCGCAGATATGGCCGATTGCACAACCGTGAACCGGATCGCCGACCATTCCGCCGCGCCCATACCGCGCCCGACCTCGGCCCGCAGGCCCAAGCCAAGAAAGGACAGTGCGACCACCACAATCACCAACGTGGCTGCGATAAACCCTGATGCCCCGATTATTGGCTGAGCGCGCTGCGCCATGCTTCTATCGCTGTGGCTTTTATGTCGGTGGCGTCTGTTTCGGAATAAAACACAACCTTTTCAGGCAACGGCAATTGCGACCACCCATCGGGCCATTGATCTTTCTCTAGCGCCGAGGGCAACGACCAGTTTGCCGCGGGGATAGCGTGTTGGAAGGGTTCGGACATCACGTAGGCCAAAAACGCATCTGCCAGTTCGGGTTGGTCGGTCTGGGCGATCTTGGCGACGGTTTCGACCATCAGGTAATGACCTTCGGGGAAAATCGCGGCCTTTTTGGTGAAATCATCCTCGGCGAACATGTGGTAGGCGGGGGATGTCGTGTAGCTGAGCACCATGTCGACTTCGCCGTCGGTGAACATGCCGTAGCTGGCCGACCAATCTTTGGTCACGGTCAGGATGTTGGGCGCAAGTGCGGCCCATGCGTCTGTCGCGCGGTCGCCAAAGACGGCCTGAACCCACAAAACCAACGCAAGGCCCGACAGAGACGTGCGCGGATCCTGAATGACGATTTTCACGTCATCGGACATGTCTAGCATTGCCTCAAAGCTGGCAGGCGGGGTGGGCACGGTTTTTTCGTTATAAATGAACGCGGCGTGCCCGTAGTTAAACGGCAAAAAGACGTCGTCTTGCCATGGGACAGGCAGGGTCAGGGCGCTGTTGTCTTGACCATGGGGCGCAAAGAGGCCGGTTTCGCGGGCCTTGGCGGTCACGTCCGACGTCAGGCCAATCACCACATCTGCTTTGGTCCGGTCGCCTTCCAGCAACAGCCGGGGCAGCAGATCGCCGGTGGCGAATTGCAGATCACAGGCGCATATTTCTTCGAAACCCGTCTCGATGATCGGGCCGGGGCCCCATTGGGACGTGAAATAGTCACCGGCATAGACGGTCAGCACGGGGGTTTCCGCATGTGCCTGTGAAGCCATCAGCAATGTTGTCGCGAGCAGAGCTTTGCGCATGGTCGATCCTTTCAAATGTCACAGACGGGCGAAAGGATGAGCGCGTCACCTTCCCTCCGCCGGTGTTAACCGGTTCAGGTTCTACGGGTCCGCGCCTGCGCACATCTCAGCCAAAAAGGCCCCCCGAGGTGATGAAATAGCTAACGGTGACATGTGGGATTGGCAAGAGATAAGCTCTTGAGAGCACGGGCGCGTGCCGCTAAGCACCCTTGCAAAGGAGCATGCCCATGTCGATCAACAGTTTTGGCCATCTTTTTCGGGTGACAACCTGGGGCGAAAGCCACGGGCCTGCGCTGGGCGCGACGGTTGACGGGTGCCCGCCGGGTGTGGAAATCGACGAGGCGATGATCCAGCAGTGGATGGACAAGCGCAAACCGGGCCAGAACAAATACACCACGCAACGGCGCGAAGCTGACGAGGTGCGGATCCTGTCGGGGGTGTTTGAAGGCGTGACCACCGGGACACCCGTGCAGCTGATGATCAAAAACACCGATCAACGGTCAAAGGATTACGGCGACATCAAAGACAAATTCCGCCCCGGACATGCAGACATTACGTATTATCAGAAATACGGCATCCGCGATTATCGCGGCGGCGGGCGGTCAAGCGCGCGCGAAACGGCAGCGCGTGTTGCGGCGGGCGGGCTTGCGCGCGCAGCGATTGCGGCGCTTGCCCCGGGCGTTGAGATCACGGGTTACATGACGCAGATGGGCCCACATCAGATTGACCGCGATAGGTTCGATTGGGATCAGATCGCGCAGAACCCGTTTTGGGTGCCGGATGCGCAGGCCGCGGGCGATTGGGCCGCGTATTTGGATGGGCTGCGCAAATCGGGCAGTTCGGTGGGCGCGATTATCGAAGTTGTTGCGCGTGGCGTGCCCGCGGGGTTGGGCGCACCGGTTTACGGCAAGTTGGACACCGATCTGGCCGCCGCGATGATGAGCATCAACGCCGTCAAGGGTGTGGAGATCGGCGAGGGCATGTCGGCCGCCATGTTGACCGGCGAACTGAACGCCGATGAAATCACCATGGGGCCGGATGGGCCTGTTTATTCGTCCAACCATTCGGGCGGTGTTTTGGGGGGGATCAGCACCGGCCAAGACATCGTTGTGCGGTTTGCCGTCAAGCCGACATCTAGTATTTTGACCACCCGCCGCACCATCACCAAAGCCGGCGAGGACACCGAGATTATCACCAAGGGCCGGCACGACCCGTGCGTGGGTATTCGCGCCGTACCCGTGGGCGAGGCGATGATGGCCTGTGTGCTGCTGGACCATTTGTTGCTGCATCGCGGGCAGGTTGGCGCCAACCGCGGCCAGATCGGTTAACCCTCCCGACACGTCGCTTGATCTTTGCTGGGCAGAGGCGCACAGAGAGCGCATGGCCCAAGATTTGACCCAACACAAACCGGGCCGCGCAATCGCTCTTAAGCTCTGCGCGGTCTTTCTGTTCATGGTGATGGCTGCGATCATCAAGACGGTGTCAGGCGCGGTCCCCCCCGGCCAGGCGGTGTTTTTCAGGTCGCTTTTTGCCATACCGGTCATCGCCGTGTGGCTGGCGCAACGTGGGCAACTGCGCGACGGGCTGATCCCGTCCAATCTGGTGGGCCACATCTGGCGGGGGATATTCGGGACGTCGGCCATGGCGTTGACCTTTGCGGGGCTGGGGTTGCTGCCGCTGCCCGAGGTTACCGCGATTGGGTATGCCACGCCCATGTTCGCGGTGATCTTTGCCGCGATTTTCTTGGGCGAACGGGTCCGACTTATCCGCCTGTCGGCTGTTGCGTTGGGGTTGGTCGGCGTGTTGATCGTGATCGCGCCACGGCTGAGCGTGAACGCAGGCCACGTCTCGCAGGCGGCGACGGTGGGCGCGTTGATGGTGCTGATCGCGTCTATTTCGCGCGCGATGGTGCAGATCCATGTGCGCCGCCTTGTGCAAACGGACCACACCGCCGCTATTGTCTTTTATTTCTCAGCGACCGCCAGCGTTTTGGCGTTGCTGTCTGCGCCAATCGGGTGGGTCATCGACCATCCGTCGCTTGTGTGGGTTTGGCCCGAACAGTCGGTGGTTGTGTTGTTGATTACCGCAGGGGTGGTGGGGGGCATCGCGCAAATCATGGTGACGTCATCCTACCGTTTCGCAGGCGCCTCAATGCTTGCGCCCTTCGACTATGCCTCGATGATCTTTGCCAGCATCATCGGTTATGTGGCCTTTAGCGAAGCCCCCACAGGCCCGATTTTGTTTGGTTCGGCCCTTGTCATTTCGGGCGGCATCCTGATTATCTGGCGCGAACGGCAGCTGGGGGTCGATCGCAGCAAATCAAAGCCCAATCAAACCCCGCCCGGCGCACCCTGACACGAAGGAAAACAGATGTCTGACAGCGAGCAGCACAAAGAGAAAATGAAATCGGTGCAGGCCAAACAGCGCGCCAAAGTCGCTGAAGCCCAAGACCCCGGACGCGGGCTGGTTTTGGTGCACACAGGCAAGGGCAAGGGCAAATCGTCCAGTGCTTTTGGGGTGGTGATCCGCGCGCTGGGGTGGAAGCAAAAGGTGGGCGTTGTGCAGTTCATCAAAGGCAAATGGATCACTGGCGAAAAGCGGTTTTTCGACCAGTTGGGCGATGTGACCTGGCATACGATGGGCGAAGGGTTCACCTGGGACACACAAGACCGCGACCGCGACATTGCTGCAGCTCAGGCCGCCTTTGCCAAGGGCGCGCAGATGATGCAAAGCGGCGATTATGATCTGATCGTGCTGGACGAAATCAATATCGCGCTGCGTTATGAATATCTGGATGTGAACGAGGTCATTGACACCCTGAAAGGCCGTGATGATCGCACCGGGGTGATCCTGACTGGGCGGGATGCCAAACCCGAACTGATGGAGTACGCCGATCTGGTGACCGAAATGACCGAGGTCAAACACCCGTTTCAGGCCGGTATCAAAGCGCAACGCGGCGTGGATTTTTAACCTTTTGTCCCCTAACCGCGCAGCATGCCACCCAAGGCGGGTGACATGTCTGTGCAACGTCTCGGGCCGTTATAGTTTGGTGCCCTTTGGGTCCAGCGTCACGGCGTAAAGTTCGGTGTTGGCGCGGTCCATCAAGCGCACTGTCATTTGTTGGGTGCGCCCGTCGATGTCCACGAGACCAAAGAACTGCAACCCCATCGATGGCGGCAGGTTAACCCCCTGTTCGGGCGTGGGCGCTTTGACGTATTTCACCTGCGGACCAAAGGTCATATCCATGTCGTTTGGCCCAAAGGTGCCCGCATGCAAGGGCCCGGACACAAATTCCCAAAAGGGCTCAAAATCCTGAAACTGCGCCTTGTCAGGGTTGTAAAAATGCGCTGCCGTATAGTGGACATCGGCGGTAAACCACACGGTATTGTCGATCTTTGCCGCCTTGATGAACCGCAGCAATTCCGCGATCTCCAATTCACGGCCCTTGGCGGCACCGCTGTCGCCGTTGGCCACCGCTTCTTGTCCGCCGCCCACAACCAGCCCGATCGGCATGTCGCAGGCGATGACCTTCCACGTGGCGCTTGAAGCGCTAAGTTCCCGTCGAAGCCACGCCATCTGGTCAGGGCCCAAAATGCGCGCTGCATCTGTCAGTTCTGTCTGCATGTTGTCGCTGTTGGGGCCACGATAGCTGCGCAAATCCAAGAAAAACACATCCAACATCGGGCCATAGTTGATCTTGCGATATACGCGGTTCGGTTCTGTGGGGGTGATCCGCAGGGGCGTCATTTCGTGAAAGGCGCGGGTGGCGCGGGCTTGCAACATATGCACGGATTTTTCAGTGTACCGATCATCCGCCATCAGGTCTTTGCTGTCAGACCAGTTGTTGACCACCTCATGGTCATCCCACTGCATAAACGTGGGCACATGGGCGTTCATCGCGCGGACGTGGTCATCCAGCATGTTGTATTTCCACTGGCCGCGAAACTCATCCAACGTTTCCGCCACTTTGCGTTTGTCATCAGTCAGAACGGTATTTTTCCAGATGACCTGACCGTCTTTTTCGACCTCATCGGTCATCGGCCCGTCAGCATAGATTGTGTCGCCCGAATGGATGAAGAAATCGGGGCTGTGCTGCGCCATGGTGGCGTAGGTCGCCATGCCGTCGTCATCAATGCCCCACCCTTGCCCCGCAGTATCGCCGGACCACGCAAACCGGATGTCGCGCCGCGTGCTGGGCGCCGTACGGAACCGTCCGGTGATGGGGGCAGACAACACACTGGTCTCGCTGAGATCGGCGGCGGTAAACCGGTAGAATATGTCCTGATCCGATGGCAGCCCCGCCACCAGACGCTTGATGCTGAAATCACTGGCTGGCAGCGCATCCATCGATGCCAATTGGCGCGCATGGGCAAAGCTCTCGGTGGTCGAGACCTCCATTCTTATACGCGCCGGGCGGTCTGTGCGGGTCCAGATCATGCCCGAAGACAGATCCACATCGCCCGATTGCACCCCGTGGGTGAACACGGGCCGTGATGCCGCCCGGCTGAGATTGGGCAGTGCGAGGCTGGTGGCAAATGCGGCAGATCCGGCAAGAACGGCGCGGCGGGTCGGGCGGGTGTAACGTGGCATCGGGTGCTCCATGTGGCAGGTTCGTGACCGCCCCATGAAGCCCTGTTTGTATGACACCCGCCTGACACTCGTGTAACGGGTGCCTCACATTTCCATGACAAATCGCACAACTGCCACGGTCACTGGCGCGGGTCGGTTAGGCCCGCACAAGCTTCTCATAACTTTCGGCGATCTCGCGGGTGATGCTACCCACCTCAAAGTTATAGGTGCCGATCTCGCCCACAGGCGTGACCTCAGCGGCGGTGCCGGTCAGCCAACATTGCTCGAATGTTTCGAGCTCGTCCGGCATGATCACCCGTTCATGTACCTTGATCTGGCGGTCATTTAGCATGCCGATCACGGTTTGCCGGGTCAGCCCGTTCAGGAAACAATCGGCGGCAGGGGTGTGCACTTCGCCGTCTTTGACGAAAAAGATGTTCGCACCCGTCGCCTCGGCCACATAGCCGCGATAATCCATGAACAAGGCATCCGAACACCCTTTGGCTTCGGCGGCATGTTTGGATGTTGTGCAGATCATATAGAGACCCGCCGCCTTGGCGTGCACGGGGATGGTTTCGGGGCTGGGGCGTTTCCATTTGGCGATGTCCAGCTTGGCCCCTTTGAATTTGGCGTCACCGTAATAGCTGCCCCATTCCCACGCGGCGATGGCCAAATGCACCGGGTTGCGTGCAGACGCGACGCCCATGTCTTCGCCGGCTCCACGCCATGCCACGGCACGGACGTAGGCGTCCGTCAGGCCGCTGGCCGTTAGGATCTGTTGTTTGGCGGCTTCGATTTCATCAACCGTATAGGGGATCTGAAAGTCCAATTCACCCGCCGAAAAATGCAACCGTTCGGAATGCTTACGGCTCAGGAAAATCTTGCCGTTATACGCGCGTTCGCCTTCGAAAACAGACGACGCATAGTGCATGGCATGGCTCAGGACGTGGATGTTGGCGGCGCGCCAATCGACCAATTGGCCGTCCATCCAAATCATTCCGTCGCGGTCATCATAAGCGCCTGCCATCGTCTTTCCTTTCCGAGGTCTGCAAAATATTTCCAAAAGTTGCGCTGAATATGTCCGTTACGGTCATAAAGTTGCGCAAAAGATGAGATTCGATAGCCGTTACATCTTGGAATGTCAACAACGCTGACATATGGTGTCGATCAAAGTTTAACAGATGTTTGGGGCACGCGATGGCAGACGGGCGCAGCACTTTGGTGCACAGCGGCGAGAACCTTTTGTTTTTGACCGACGAACAACTGCGGCAAAGCATGGAAGCGATGTTTTTTGCGTATCGAGGTTTCACCGCAGACCCTGACCGTATTTTGTCAGATATGGCCTACGGGCGCGCGCATCACCGCGCTATCTACTTTATCAACCGCGCGCCGGGAACAACGGTCAACAACTTGCTCAACATCTTAGGTGTCACAAAACAGTCGCTGAACCGTGTATTGCGCACGTTGATTGAGGATGGTCTGGTTGAAAGCAATGTCGGAAAGGTCGATAAGCGCGAACGCCACCTGTTTTTGACCAAGTCAGGGCATGAGCTGGAACAAACCTTGTCGGATGCGCAGCGCGCGCGGATGAGGATGGCGTTTCGAGACGCGGGGCCGGAGGCGGTTTCGGGGTTTCGGCATGTGTTGGAGGCGATGATGGATCGAGAAATGCGCGCGGCATATAAACGACTGAGGGACACCTGAACATGAGCGACATGGATGCCCACCTGCTGATTGTGGATGACGACGAACGGATCCGGACGCTGTTGCAAAAGTTCCTGATGCGCAATGGGTTTCTGGTGACGGCCGCCCGTGACGCGGCGCACGCGCGCCGGATCCTGTCAGGGTTGGATTTTGACCTGATCGTGTTGGATGTCATGATGCCCGGCGAGGACGGTCTGGAGCTGACGAAATCCCTACGAGAGACCCGTGCGGTTCCGATTTTGCTGCTGACGGCAAAGGGCGACACCGGCAACCGGATCGAGGGGCTTGAGGCGGGGGCCGATGATTATCTGGCGAAACCGTTTGAACCCAAAGAGCTGCTGCTGCGGATCAACGCCATACTGCGCCGTATGCCCGACGCACCCGCCGATCAGGCCACGCCCAAGGTTCTGGGTTTGGGTGGTATCCGGTACGACATGGAACGTGGCGAGATGTGGCAGGGCGAAGACCTTGTGCGGCTGACCGCCACCGAAATGCAGCTGATGAAGATTTTTTCTGCTGAATGTAACGCGCCGATTAGCCGGGCCAAATTGGTCGAAGAACTGGGGCGGGATCGTGGCCAGGCCCAAGAACGGGCTGTCGATGTGCAGATCACCCGGTTGCGCCGCAAGATCGAAGAAGACCCCAAACAGCCCAGATACCTGCAAACGGTGCGGGGTGCCGGGTATATGTTGGCCCCGGATTAAGCTGGGAATGCACCCGCCTTGGGCTGGCGTATAGGTGTGAAACCAATTAAAACCGCCGCAACACACAGACAGGATATATGCCGCCATGACCGACGCCCCCGCACAAGACATGAGTTTTGAACACGCCATGGCCGAGCTTGAAAAAGTGTTGGGCCAGTTGGAACGCGGCGATGTGGCATTGGACGAGAGCATCGCGTTGTACGAACGCGGCGCGGCGCTGAAGGCCCGGTGTGAAGCCAAGTTGAAAGAGGCCGAAGAAAAGGTCGCGGCGATCACCCTTGATGGCGATGGCGCCGCAGTGGGGACCAAACCGGTCGAAGGGCTCTGACCATGTTTGCCGATCGCCTGAGCGCGGATGCTCGGGCCATTCAACAGCATTTAGATACGGTTCTGGGGGCGCTGTCTGACCAGCCGGTGGTGCAGGCGATGGCGCATGCGACCCATGGCGGCAAACGGTTGCGCGGGTTTTTGGTGCTGGAAAGCGCGCGGCTGCATGGGGTCGGCGCATCGCAGGCGATCTGGCCCGCGACCGCCATCGAAGCGTTGCATGCCTATTCGCTGGTACATGATGATTTGCCCTGCATGGATGACGACGACCTGCGCCGGGGCCACCCCACGGTGCACCGCAAATGGGACGAGGCGACCGCTGTTTTGGCCGGCGATGCGTTGCAAACGCTGGCGTTTGAACTGGTCACCCGCCCAGACACCAGCCCCACCGCCGAGATCCGCGCCGATCTGGCGTTGCGGTTGGCGCGGGCCAGTGGCGCGCAGGGGATGGTTCTGGGGCAGGCGCTTGATATTGCGGCAGAAACCGCAGATGTGCCGCTGACGTTAGAGGGCATCACCCATTTGCAACGCGGCAAAACCGGCGCGCTGATCGAATGGTCCGCAACGGCGGGGGCTGTGCTGGGTGGCGCGGACCCTAGTGCGTTGCAATCTTATGCCCGTGCATTGGGGTTGGCGTTCCAGATTGCGGATGATGTGTTGGACGTCACCGGCGACAGTGCCGCGGTGGGCAAGGCTGTTGGCAAAGATGCCGACGCCGGTAAGGCGACATTCGTCTCGCTTTTGGGTCTGGATGCGGCCCGCGCGCGGGCTGCGGCCCTGGTAGAAGACGCCTGCGACAGCCTGACGGTTTACGGGGCACAGGCAGATATCCTAAAAGAAGCGGCGCGTTTTGTCGTTTCGCGTAGGCATTGAGAGGGCCCGATGAGCGCAGACCGACCCGATACCCCGCTGCTGGACACGATCCAACGCCCGGCTGATATGAAATCTCTGTCGGATGGGCAGTTGACGCAGCTGGCCCATGAATTGCGCTCCGAAACCGTATCGGCGGTGTCTGTCACGGGCGGGCATCTTGGTGCGGGGCTTGGGGTGGTCGAACTGACGGTCGCCCTGCATGCGGTGTTTGACACCCCCCGCGACAAGGTAATTTGGGATGTCGGGCACCAATGCTATCCGCATAAAATCCTGACGGAACGTCGCGACCGTATCCGCACACTGCGCATGAAGGACGGCCTGAGCGGGTTCACCAAACGCAAAGAATCACCCTACGATCCGTTTGGCGCGGCCCATAGTTCGACGTCGATCTCTGCGGCATTGGGGTTCGCCGTTGCGCGTGATCTGGGTGGCGTGATCCCCGAAGGGTTGGGGGATGCGATTGCCGTGATCGGTGACGGCTCCATGAGCGCGGGCATGGCCTATGAGGCGATGAACAACGCAGGCCACCTTGGCAAACGGTTGATCGTGGTCCTGAATGACAACGAGATGTCCATCGCCCCGCCCACCGGTGCGATGTCGAGTTATCTGAGCAGACTGTATGCCGAAGAACCGTTTCAGGATTTCAAAGCGGCCGCCAAAGGTGCCGTGAGCCTGCTGCCCGGACCCTTCCGTGAGGGGGCGAAACGCGCCAAAGATATGCTCAAGGGTATGGCCGTTGGTGGCACGCTGTTTGAACAGCTTGGGTTTTCGTATCTGGGGCCGATTGACGGTCACGACATGGATCAGCTGTTGCCCGTTATGCGCACGGTCAAGGCGCGCGCAACTGGGCCGATCCTGATCCATGTGCTGACCAAAAAGGGCAAAGGATACGCCCCCGCAGAAACTGCGCGTGACAAAGGCCATGCCACCGCGAAATTCGACGTGGTGACGGGCAAACAGAAAAAGGCGCCATCCAACGCGCCCAGCTATACCGGCGTTTTTGCGGAAAGCCTGCTGCAGGAAGGCACCGACGACGATAAGATCTGCGCGGTCACGGCTGCGATGCCAGATGGCACGGGTTTGAACCTCTTTGCCGAACGCTACCCAAGCCGGTGCTTCGATGTGGGGATCGCAGAGCAACATGGCGTGACATTTGCGGCGGCACTGGCTGCGGGCGGGATGAAACCCTTTTGCGCGATGTATTCGACATTTTTGCAGCGCGGCTATGACCAAGTTGTGCATGACGTGGCGATCCAGCGCCTTCCGGTGCGGTTTGCTGTTGATCGTGCGGGCCTTGTGGGGGCTGACGGGGCGACCCATGCGGGGTCTTTTGACATTGGGTTTCTGGCGAACTTGCCGGGGTTTGTCGTTATGGCTGCCGCAGATGAGGCCGAGCTAAAGCACATGGTGGCCACCGCCGCCGCCCATGATGACGGCCCCATTGCATTCCGCTTTCCACGGGGCGAGGGGCAGGGTGTTGACATGCCAGACCGCGGCATCCCGCTGGAAATCGGCAAGGGGCGGATCATGGCAAAAGGCGCCCGCGTGGCGCTGCTGTCGTTTGGCACGCGTTTGGGCGAGGTCCAAAAAGCCGCCGAAATGTTGGGCGCGCGCGGGATCAATCCAACTGTGGCCGATGCGCGGTTCGCCAAGCCGCTGGACCGCGATTTGATCTTGCAGTTGGCCGCAGATCACGAGGCCTTGATCACCATCGAAGAGGGTGCCGTGGGTGGTTTTGGCAGCCACGTTGCGCAGCTGTTGGCAGATGAAGGCGTGTTTGATAGCGGCCTGAAATACCGCTCAATGGTGCTGCCGGATACGTTCATTGATCAGGCCAGCCCCGCAGACATGTATGCGGATGCGGGCATGAGCGCGGCGCAGATCGAAGGCAAAGTCCTAGACGCGTTGGGCATTGCGCAGATCGGCGAAGCCCGCGCGTAACGCAGGGGTCAACCGCCGGTTTCGTCTTGCAACAGCGCTTTGAGGCCAGTGCGATAGTCGGGGTATATCAGGTCTACGCCCAATTCGTCCTTGATCAGGTCATTTCTGACCTTCTTGCTTTCGGCGTAAAAACTGCGGGCCATTGGGGTCATATCGGCGGTCTCAAAATCCACTTCTGGGGGTAGAGGCGTGCCCAAAAGTTCGGCTGCATAGGCGATGACGTCCTGCGGTGGGGCGGGATCATCATCGCATAGGTTATAGATCGCGCCGGGGTTTGGCCGTGCCAGCGAGGCCGCCAGCACTTGCGCAATATCCGCGACGTGGATGCGCGAAAACACCTGCCCCTCTTTGATGATCCGCCGCGCCGTGCCATTGCGCACTTTGGCGAAAGGGCCGCGTCCGGGGCCATAAATGCCCGCCAATCGAAAGATATGCAGGTTGAGACCCGCAATCGCCTGCCATTCGGTTTCGGCTGCAACGCGTGCCTGACCGCGTTTGGTCGAGGGCGTCAAGGGGGATGTCTCGTCAACCCAACCGCCCGCATGGTCGCCGTAAACACCGGTGGTGGATAGATATCCAACCCACTTTAGCCGCGCGGCCGCCGCCGAGATCGCATCGCGCAATGTCCCCAGAACCGGATCCCCATCCGCGCCGGGCCCCGCCGAGACCAACACAGCATCAGCGGCATCCAAGGCCGGTTGCATATCTGCGCCGGGCCATACGATGGCCTCAACACCTGTGGCCGAAATATCGCGCGCTTTGTCGGCGCTGCGCGTGGTGCCAATGATCCGCCAGCCTTGCTGTTGCAGTTTTGGGGCAAGCGCACGGGCGCTAAACCCGTGCCCAAATGAAAGAAGCGTTTTGGTCATGCCCCTAAGGTGGGTCATGTCTGGGTGGGGTTCAAGATGCTGGCTGCCGTTAGGCGTGGTCTAATTCTGCGCCCCACACTTTAGAGACATGTTGGCACCCAAGGGGCGGGCGTTTCAGGTGGCGCAAAAGCGCGGCATCCACTGGGCAATTCCCTTAATTTTAACGAGTTGCTTAGGCGTTTGGTGAGACATTTCAGATATGCAGGCTCGGGGAAAGTGGGTAGGTATATGAATTTACGCGTTAGAAGTGTCACGGCGGATTCCGTTCTTCGCCACGCGATGCCGCTGGCATTGCTCTTGATCTGTTTTCAGACGTTTCCGCAACTTCTTGTGTCGGTCTCGATATCAGAAGTGTTTGACCTGATCGGGGCCTTGCCCGTCTGGACGTGGCTGACCGCGATCACCTTTACAACGGCCAGTTTTTATTTTGTGGGGCAGTATGATGTCTTGGCAAAGCGCCATCTTCACCTGCCGGGGGCAGAAAACCGGTGGCGCCAAAATGGTATGATTTCCGTCGCCTTGTCACAGCTTTTGGGGTTTGGGTTGATCACCGGCAGCCTTGCCCGGTACCGGTTGAACCCAGGGCAGGGTGTGTTGCGTGCAGGGCAAGTGACCGCGTTTGTCACAGTGTTTTTCCTGATTGGTATGGTGTTCGTGACGGCGCTGGCGGTGTTGATTTCTGGCATGGTGGTTGGCCGGGCCGTCGGTCTGGCGGTTTTAACGGGGCTTGTCGGTGTCGTCTTGTGTTTGGGCGTCTTGCGCCCGCGCATCCGCTTGTGGACCAAAGAGATCACCATCCCCGCGTTGCCCGCAATGGTCGCATCTGTCGTTTGGGCGGCGGCTGATGTGTTGATGGCAGCCATCGCATTTTACGTTCTTTTGCCGGTGGGCGTCGAACTAGGTTTTTTCACGTTCTTACCAGTATTTTGTATCGCACTCGCGGCAGGCATCGTGTCTGGCGTCCCCGGTGGGGTGGGCCCGTTTGAGGTCGTCTTGCTAGGCCTCACCGCGCCACATTTGCCAACGCACATTGATCAAACGAGCCTTTTGACGGCGATATGCGGGTTTCGTGCTGTGTATTACGTTTTGCCCGCCCTGATCGCGGCTGTCTTTGTGTTGCGCTCGCCTGCAGCCGCGCCAGAGGCTCCAGCGGTGTCGCCCACCGTTTCCCTTAGCAAAGCCCCCCGCGCCGAAGCAGGGGTGATCGCGCAAAACGGTGGCCATATGGTGGCTTTGCCCTCAGGGGGCGGTGCATTTTGGCCTGCAGGCAACAGCCTTGTATCGTTGTTTGACCCCTATGCGGCGCCGGGGCCCGAATGGGTCCAAGACTTCAAACATCACGCCCGGTCGCGCAATCTGATACCATTTATGTACAAATGTTCTGCCCGATACGCGGTTGCCGCGCGGCGCGTAGGCTGGAATGTCGTGCATGTTGCCAATGATGCCATGCTGGCGCCCATGTCGTTCGATCTTGATGGGGCAAAGCGCGCAGGGTTACGCCGTAAGCTACGCAAGGCTGCCAAAGCAGGCGTCGTGGTGGGGCCGTTCAGGCATGGCCAATTCGACGATCTTGCTCAGGTCGACAGGGCTTGGCAGGCGCGATCAGGGGGGGCACGCGGCGGCACCATGGGGCGGTTTTGCGGCAGGTATCTGGCCACTCAACGGGTTCTTGTGGCGCAGGTAGATGGTCGTCCGGTTGCGTTTATCACCCTGCACACCGGCCAAACGGAATGGGCGCTTGATCTGATGCGGGATACGCCCGACGCGCCTGACGGAACGATGTATCTTTTGGTGCATGAAGCCATAAAATTGGCGGCGCAAGCGCGGATCCCAAAGATGTCATTGGCCGCCGTCCCCGCCAAAGCCAAAGCGGTGGAGGGCACCTGGTCAAAACCATTGAACTACATGCGCGGGAAATGGGCCGCCAAGGGGTTGCACCAGTTCAAAGCGTCATTCGCGCCCGAATGGATGCCGCTCTACATGGCGGCACCTTGCAAGGTTGAGCTGTGTATTGGCGCAATGGATGTGCTCCGGGAGGTGCTGAGGCCAAAGGCGGTACAATCAAGCCCACCAGACCCCATGCCTCAAGAAAAGGCGGGATCAGGCCAGACAGCATGAATCAGCGGTGTCATTTACGCAGGTAAGTATAATGGACCCGCTACATCAGGTGGCCTACCGAAATCATGGGCGGCTAAGATGGCCCGCAAGACCTGCCCGCCGCTGTTTATAGAATGAGCATAGAGAGAAGTGTCTGCAGTTCATCGTTGGACACGGGTTTGGTCAGCAACGGCGTGTTGGGGAATTGCAACGGCAATTCAGAGTGTTCGCTGTAACCGGATACAAAAAGAAACGGAACACCAAGTTCGGTGAGCTTTTTCGCAACCTCGACACTGTTTTGATCTTTGCCTAGGTTGATGTCCAACACACCCAAAGACACCTTGTCTTCCTCCAGAAAATCGAGCGCATCTGCCACGTTGGAAAAGACCTCAACGACAGGTGCGCCGAACTCCAAAATCTGGTCCTTCATTTCGCGCGCGATAATGAAGTTGTCTTCAAGGATTAGCACCGGTGCTGTCAGTTTTTCGCCCGCAAACCTGTGCTGCTGTTGCGCCAAAACCGTCGGTTTGGGGGCCCGGTTCCCAATGGGGGCCTCGTCGTCGAAATGGCGATCGGGAACCCAAAATTCGGCCAACACCCCATCATCTTCGTATGTAAGCTGTGCGGTCCCTGCGAATTCATGCGGAAAGGCTTGTTCAATCATTGCTGTTCCAAAACCGGTGTCGCCGGGAGTGCTGACTTGTGGCCCACCGGTTTCCTTCCAGGAAATGTGCAGTCCGCCGTCTCCTGGGGAGAGCGTGATGTTGACCCGACCGGTGTCGGCCACGAGTGCCCCATATTTTGCAGCGTTCGTGGATAGTTCGTGCATCACCAAAGAGAAAATAGGCGCGATGTCAGGGCGCAGATTCCGATCAGACCCATGGATGACAATTTTGTGCTCGGCACCGCCGTAGGGTTCGAATTCTTGACCAATGAGGGTGCACAACGAGATCGGGTCGACAAGGGAGCCTTCGCTCAACTCGTGCGAAGCGGCGAGCGCACGAATACGGCTTTCCATTGCGGTGGCGTAGCTGTCAACCGACCCATAGCGCCTCCGCGCCTGCCGCGATACTGACCGCACAAGTGCAAGAATATTGCGCACCCGGTGGTTCAACTCGTCGATCATCAAAGACTGCTGCCGGTTCATCTTGTTCAGCAACATTTGGGTTTCTGATGCATCCAGCAGGGTGCGCACATGGCGCGCAAAATAGACGTCGTCTTCGGACCAGGCGATGCATGTCCCGCGTACCTTTTCTAAGAAGGTCGAAAAAGAGCCGCGGGGTGACAGACGTAAGGGGCCGCTTACAGGCCCGGCTATTTTTTCGGGGCTTCCAGCCCATGCAATGTTGCGGGTCACCTCGTTGCGAAAGACACAAATAGCCTTGGTGTCGGAAGCCTTTATGACCAATGCGCCTGCGCATCCCCGCAGGGTGTGTTGAAGGTCTGGAAAGACATTGCCCAATGTTTCGGTTGTAATCGCATCGTCGTCTTGGGCGTTAGCCCAAGGGAGTATTTCCTTGAGCAGCGCTGGATCCGGGACGTCGCCAAAGGTGGATATCCGGTCTCCATTGATCGAGGCGATGCCGTCAGCGCCGATGTTTTTTAAAATGCGCGGCGCGATTTCAGCGATCCCCATTTCCGCCCCGTTAGTTTGTTTTTTCGTGTTGACCAGAGTGGAATCGAGCATGCGGATACGGCCTAAGGTATCTTTCTGTCTCAATGTCAGCAGTTTGGAGGAAAACAACGGAACAAAACGAGCCAAGAGATCTCGCATTTTGGGGGGCAAAAGGCGGGGTCTGCGATGGTGCAAAGAGATGATGCCCCAAAGCTTGTCATCGATGGTCACGTTTAACGTCAACGTTGCCTCCGTGCCCATGTTTTTGAGATAGGTCATATGCACTTCGGACACACCGCGGCATGCGGCCTGCGTAATGTCTAATTCGGGCAGATCCGGGGTGGCTTTTTGCAACGGTTGTGGTGTCTGATTGGTGTCATTGATGATCCGAATGGGGATCTGTTTCATGATCTCGCGCGCCTGGCGTGGGATGTCCCAGTGGGGGAACCGCAACCCCAGATAGGGTGGCATTGAGGCACGTTGACGTTCGGCGATTACCTCACCGTTGAAATCCAAGTCAAAGCGATAGATCAACACACGGTCAAACCCGGTCATATGGCGGATCAGATCGACAGATACCTCAAATAGCTCTTCTTGGCTGGTGCAGTTTTGTAGTTTGGGCAGCAGAAAGTTCATCGCAAAAAGCGCATCGCTCTCGCTGAATGTCTCGTCCAGGGCTGGTTCCAATTCGATAACCAGCGCCGTGCCACTGCGAAAGCAATAGAACTCAAAACTATCACGACCAAATTTATAAACACCCAACGACACGCGCTCTTTGTGTAGATCCGTGCGCGAGGCCGCATTGCGCAGTTGGTGCGTGATTTCGCCGCCCAATACGGTTTCAACGGGCTTGCCGAATAGTGCAGCGGGTGCCAATTTTAGGAAGGTCTCGCAGGTGTCGCTGGCATATGTGATTGTGGACAGGTCCGACGAGCACCCGATCAAACAGGCAAAGGGCTGCACGGTTCCGGGGATATGAACCGGTTCCGCCGCACAAGTCTCGAGCGCTTCGTTTACCTGATCTTCTGTGAGTTTTTTGTCCATATGCTCAGGCTCCTTGTGGACAGGACATACGTCTTGTAATAATTTTTAATATGGAAAACGTGTGTAAGGACCGTGCGCGTGGCGTGTCAGGCGCTGTAGTTAATCTAATGTGTGATCTGTTAGCACGCCAGAGGTGGAATGGTGAAATTGGCAGAAAGAGACGCGATGTCAAAAGTTCTTGTGATGGAGGACGATCTGGAACTTAGCTTTGTGCTAAAGAATGGATTGGAGGCCGCCGGATACGAGGTTGTTGTGCGGACGTCTGCCTCGGACGCGATCGAAGAACTGTCGACCGAAACCTATGATATGCTAATTTCTGATATCATCGTGATGAAAGATAGACGATCTGTGCCAGATGGCGGGATTGCGTTGATTGGTTGGGTGCGGCGTTCCAAGAAGTACTGCGAGATGCCGATCATCGTGATTTCTGGCACCTCTGCTTATCCAGGGATGGCCAATATTCTGACAGCGGCCCGGCGGATCGGCGCGGATGTTGCTTTGGAAAAGCCGTTTACCGTTGAGGATTTGCTGTCTGAAATTGATGCGCTAAAGTCACGTGTCGCAGGGGCAGGCGCCTAAGTTTCAATCCTGTTGTTCGCACCTGAATGTTACAAATGCACCAAACCGTACGAAGGTTTGATTGGCGGCGGTGATGACCGTATCGCGAGTTGATGAGGTGCCGCCCGTTGCATCCAGTTGGGTGGTAAGATGGTGCCAAATAGGCGATGCGGTTGGCGTCTCGAAATACGCGCGGGGGGCGTCGGGCAGAACCCGTTTTATGTTGCTCCTCATTTGCCGCGCTCCAAAGCTTGACCCGTGCATAACATAGAGCGCGCCCAGCACTTTGGGGGCAGTATCCAGATAGCTTAGATCAGGCGCTGAGGAGGTTTCGGGCACCGCGCCCAACGCCGTCAGATCGGCGTGCAGGGCCGCGATCGCGCCCCGTACTGATAGGGTGTCATAGCTGCGGGTGCAGGCGCGCGCATGTTCCACCGACAGATAAAATTGGTAATAGGCCGCCAGCAGCCGCGTGTAGTCTTGCAGGTGCAGGGAGGGGGCGATCAGACGGGAAATCCACGCGTGCCGGTGAAGCATTTGGTGGGCGTCATCTGTGGCGGCTGCGATCACCTTGCGGATGGCACCGGGTGCGATCGGGTCGGTCGGCTGCGTGGGGTCTGTTGGAGCAGAGGTGAGATCCGACATGGTGCTTTCCTTGCGGGGCGTCGCATATGGCCAAAATGGTATATCATCCGACAATAGCGGCGATGAGGGGGGTGGAACACCCACAAAAACCTGCCGCCTATGGCCGCGGGTTTTGGTCTCTTCAAAGGAAGGCGGGACAAACCGCGCAGGCAGCTGCGGAACAAAGCCGTATCGTTCCCAATATACGTGAAGAAATGCCTTTGAATGGGCCACGCGCCGTGTATCCTGGGCTGGAGGTTACGGTATGGCAAAGCGCTTGGGTACGACGCATGACTGACCTAGAACTGACGATCCGTGCGTATTTTGATGATCAGGGTTGGCCGGTGCAGCGGCATGAAACGGAACCGCTATTTTGGTTTGATTACGGGACGGATGCAGGGAATTGGACCTGCTTTTTGAGATTTCGCGAAGGCTTAAACCGCGTTTTGATCCATTCAGTGCACCCAGAACAAGCCCCCTTTGAACGCATTGGCGATGTGGCTGAGTTTCTTCACCGGGTGAATTGCCGTCAGGTTGCAGGTGGGTTTGATATCGACATGGGGACAGGCGACATTCGTTACCGCACCAGCGTCGATTTTGGTCGCGCGCTGCCAACGGTCGATCTGTTGGACCCGGCAATCAAGGCGAACCTACTGGCGTATGCGCGCCACAAGGGCGATCACCCACAACCACGCCTTTGACCGCCAAGTAGATGCAAGTCAGGATTGCCGTCAGAGGTATTGGGTACTGCAACCCGGATGGCGATGTCGAAGACCATCACGGCGGTTGGGGGCAACGTCGGTGCGCACTCCCAACCGGATAGGTATTCAGGACGCGCGACGCCGGCGCCAGCCAACGATACCCGCCAACAAGACGACCGTGAGGCCGGCAATTGGCCCCATCGCGGAGCCAATCACAATGGCTTCGTGATGCGCAAAGGCCGGGGTGGCTGTGAATATGGTAACGGCGGGGGCAAGGTGTTTCATTTGGTGTCCTTTCCAAAAGCAGAGTGGTGTTGCAGGAAACTGCGCAAATCGGTGACGTGTTTGGCGTCAATCGATACGTAGATCAGGCCCATATTGGTGCGCTCGGTCACCATTTCGCCGGGGTAAGGCAGATAGTTGAGTTCGCGTGACCCAAAGGAGGGCGAGGCCGTTCCCACCTGCCATTCTGTGGTCAGTTTCACATCAACCAGTTTCATCGAAGGCCCACCGCCCGGCGTGTCGATTTCCAAGGGCACACCGGCGATGCGCAGATACGACATCTTGTCTTTGGCGGCGATAAACCCATCGATGAACTGTTCTGTCAGCACCTGCAATTCGGCGGCGTCGTCGGCCTCGTGCATGTGACTGTGCAGGTGGTCGGGGTGGGCATGGTTGTGGCCGATATGACCGTTCACGATATCATGTGGCATTGGACCACCGCTTTCCTGTGAATTCGCCGTGGGGGATTTCGACGGGCTTGTCGAGGTGCCGTTTATGTTTGCCCATATTGCCCGACGCAACCAGTGACCCCAGCACATCCACGATCACCCGCGTGCCCATCAGGGCGGTGATTTCGGATTGATCATAGGGCGGCGCCACCTCGACCAATTCCATCCCGCAGATGCCTTCTGCGGCAACCTTGGACACCAACGCCAAGGCCTCGCGGGGCAAGAAGCCACCCGGTTCGGGCCAGCCTGTGCCGGGCACAAAGCCACAATCAATGCTGTCGATGTCGAACGACAGATACACCATATCGACCCCGTCCCACGCCATTTCCAGCGCCATTTCGACGGTTTTGTCGATGCCCATCTTTTCCATGTCGCCCATGGTGATGATGTTGGTCTCGCGTTCGCGCGCGACTTTTACGGCCTCGCGGGGGACCTGCCAACCGCCGATACCGATTTGCACCAGATTTTTGGCGGGCACATTTGGCAGGTTGGTCGAATGGAACCACGGGGTGGTGTGCATGCGTTCATCCAGATCCTTTTCCTGAATGTCCGCGTGCCGGTCAAAATGGATGATCCCGATTTTTTTCGACGTACATTCCGCGATCCCGCGTACGCAGGGAAAGCCGATAGAATGGTCCCCCCCGATCATAACCGGCAACGACCCGGAAGACGCTACGTGGCTGACCGCGCGGCTGATTTGGTCAAAGGTTTTTTCGATATTGGCGGGGATGGTGAAGACATCGCCCGCGTCGCACAATGTCATTTGTTCGCGCAGATCGACGCCCATTTCGTAGTTGTAGGGCGTGTAAAGCGCGCTGATCTTACGCACGCCTTGGGGGCCAAACCGCGTACCTGCCCGGTATGTCGTACCGCCGTCAAAGGGAATGCCCAGCACCGTGGCGTCGTAATCTTTGACCTCGGTGACGTCTTCGGCGTAGGGCGCTTTGAGAAATGTATTGATGCCCGCGTAATGGGGCAGCTCACCGCGCGCGAAGGTGGGGATCGATTTGTCCTCGATGCTGTCGGCGCCGGTTAGCCCCATGCGCAGGGCCCATTTCTTTTCCTGCTCCCAGCCGGTTTCGGGCAAGTCGCCTTCGGCTTGCATGGCTTTCCAACCGCGCAGTTTGGTCAGATCGGGGTGGTGGGCGCGCAGGTCCTGCGGGCGGTCATCGGCAGGGTGATGAGAACGCGACCGTTCAGGTGGGTTGAAAAACATGGGTTTCCTCCTTGAGGGTTTGAAAGGGGATGCCGCCATTTCGGGCATCGAAATCGTAGGTGATGGTGGCGCCATAGCGGCTGGGGTCATGCGGATCCCAACGCGGTTTGTCGAAGACCAGAACGCGGTCGCCCAGCTTGAACGCCTCTTCGAGGTCGTGGGTGACCATGAACACCGTCATGCCGGTTTCGGCGCGCAGGTCTTGCAGGAAATCATGCATCGACAGCCGCGTTCCGGGGTCAAGCGCGCCAAAGGGTTCATCCAGCAACAACACCCGCGGCTTGGCGGCCAGCGCTTGACCGATGGCCAGCCGTTGTTGCATGCCGCCCGACAGCGTGGCGGGGTAGTGATCGGCCACGTGGTCCAGCCCGATGCGGGCCAATGTGTCATCGGCGCGGCTACGGGCGGCTGAGCGGTCGGCGCCAAAGAACCGGCCCCATCCAAGGCGCAGGCTTTCGCCCGCCACGATGTTTTCACGCACTGTCAGATGGGGAAACACTGAATACCGTTGAAAGACGATCCCCCGGTCAAGCCCGGGTTCGCGCGCGGGGGTGGCACCGGCAATGCGTATTTCGCCGCGACTGGGCCGTTCCTGCGCCAAAAGCAACCGCAGAAACGTGGATTTGCCGCAGCCAGACGCGCCCACGATAGACAGGAATTCACCCTGATCAGCCTGCAGGTTGACCCGTTCGATGATCGACCGACGGCCGTAGGATTGGAATACGTTAGACACGGTGACAAAGCTCACAGGCTGTCCTCCGCCCACGGAAAGCACCGGCGGGATATGCGCCGCAGCGCCAAATCGACGAGAAATGCCAGCAGTGTGATCCAGATGACGTAGGTTAGGATGACATCCATCGCGAGGTAGCGGCGCACCAAAAATATGCGGTAGCCAAGACCCAGATCAGATGCGATGGCCTCGGCCGCGATCAGGAACAACCACGCGGGCCCCAATGACAGGCGCACCGCCAATATCAGCCGGGGCATCAGTTGCGGTAGCGCCACGCGGATCGCGATCACCCAGCTGGATGCGCCCAAGGTCTGTGCCTTGACGATCAGCTCCGCGGGGATCTCAACGACGCGCTGGCTGAGATCGCGGATCAGGAACGGCAGCGTGCCGACCACGATCAACACGACTTTGGACAGTTCGCCCAAACCGAAGACGATGAATAAAATCGGCAGTAAGGCCAGGGGCGGTATCATCGACAATACGGCAACAAATTGCGCCAGAAAGCTGCGCATCAGAGGGATGAGCCCGATGGCCAACCCAAACACAGCCGCAATAGACGCCGAGATGCCGATGCCGATCGCCAACCGTCGCAAGCTGGCCCAGGTGTCGTGCCAAAACAGGATGCGCCCGCTGCGTCGGTCGGGTTCGGTGATCAACCGCCAGGCGGTGTCCCAGACGGTGCCGGGTGCGGGCAGCAGCTTGTCTGCCGGGTTTTCCGACAGCCTGATGTCTGACCCGATGGCATAGGCCACAAAGGCCAACGCAAAGGGCAACAGCGTCAGGAAAACCGCGAAGGGTCTGCCGGGTTTGAGGTTGATGATACGCATATGGGGGGCTCTGCGCGGTTTTTCCCGCGCAGAACGCTGCCTTTCGATCAGAGCGCGCCGTCGGCGGCCATTTGCATATAGGTCGTGTCAAACCGGAAGGTGACGTTGTTTGCATCGCCGGTTGTGGACCCATCGGGGTAGGCGATGCCGATGAAATCCGCCGACGGTGCGCCTTCGCCCAAGATGCCCTTGTCAAAGAGGAACTCCGCGACGTTGGTCATTGTCGCGGGCAATGCAGCGTCCGTCGTGAAGGCCACAGCATCTGCGGGGGTATAGAACATTTCGGTCGAGGCAAGCTGCGCCTGATAGCCTGCCAAATTGGTGCCCGACGCCTCGGCCATGGCGGTTAAAACGTCTGTGTCGCCCGCAGCCATCAGCCCCATGACCTCGTACCATGCGCCGACTATCGCTTTGCCAAAATCTGGGTTGGCAGCGAGCGTTTCGGTGTTCACGACCATCAGGTCGATGATTTCACCGGGGATGTCGGAGCTGTCAAAGAGCTTCTTGGCGGTTGGGTCTTCGAGGATCGACGACACCAGCGGGTTCCATGTGACGACCGCCTGCACATCGTCGGCGGCAAAGGCCGCGATCATATCCGCGTCAGAGGTGTTGATCACCCCGCCCAGATCCCGTTCTGACAGGCCCACCGTGTCTAACCCACGCGCGAGCAGGTAGTGTGACACCGACAGTTCCACCAGGTTGACGGGCTTATCCGCAAGGCTGGCCAGATCGCCGTCGCCCTTGAGGATCACCGCATCATTTCCGTTGGAATAATCGCCTACAATCAACGCTGTGGTGTCGATGCCGCCACCTGCGGGGATCGACAACGTATCCATGTTGGTGGCTGAAACGCCATCAAATTGACCGGCGGTGTATTGGTTGATCGATTCGACATAATCGTTGATCTGCACGATCTCGACGTCGATGCCGTATTTGTCGGCCCATTTGTCCATGATGCCGCTCTCTTCGAGATAGCCCCACGGCATCCAGCCCACATAGATCGACCATGCGACCTTAAAGTCGGTTTTTTCCTGCGCATGGCCGGATGTTGCAAGGCACAGAGCCATCGCAGTGAATGATATAAGTTTCTTCATCTTCGGTCCCCATTATATGTGTCAAATGGAATGACCGCGTGGAGGGCATAATCGGAGCGCGGGTCAAACCAGCGCAGTAGCCTCCCGGGATTTTGCCCCGCCGTGTACCAACTGGTCTTTCGCCAGATAGCGATATCTCTCGGACCAAACTTTCGAAATCGAAATGGAACCCTAGACATCCTGCAGGGTCCATCAAAGGGGCCCGCGACCGTTGGACCAAGGAAAAACCGCCCAGAGGGGCGGGCAGATGTGTCGTCGTGGCTATTTACTGTGCGAAAATCGGAGCGATTGCCCTAATATCATGCGGTTTGGGCGTGAGCCGAGCCGCAGACGGGACCAAACACCCGCATCTGTGGCATGAGATTCGGCCCGCCGCCCGATGTGATGGAGTGGGTGCCCCTCCCGGCGGCATTGAGATGTGCGAGGCTGGCACTGTTTACAGACCAGAAACTGAGGAGGCGACAATTGGCAAGGCTACAATCATCGGGGTTGATTTGGCAAAGCGCAGTTTTCAGTCGCATGGAGCATCGGCTGATGGCAGTGCTCCATTCCGCAAAAATCTGTCTCGAGCGCAAGTTGTGCTATTTTTTGCATAATTGCCAGTTTGCATGATTGCTATGGAGGGTTACGCAACCGGGCATGATTGGGGAAGCGAGATTGGGGCGCTCGGCCATGAGGTTAAGTTAATATCGCCTATCTATGCGAAGCCTTTCGTCAAACGACACAAGAACGATGCTGCTGATGCCGAAGCGGCCTCACGCCGCCCGATACGAATAATCACCGTGAAAACCCATGAACAGCAAAGTCGGGCGATTTTGTTCCGGACACGTGATCTGCTCCCTCCGCAACGAACGCAGCTGATCAACGCGTTGCGGGCTCATCTCGCTGAGTTTGGCAAGGTCGCACTGAAGGCTGCGACTAATATCAAACGCCTCAGGGAAGTTCTGGAAGATCCTGAGACGTGCTATGGATCTTTCACGGTTTAGTGCCGCTCCCGGTGCTCGTTTAGGGCACCTTGCGTTCGAAAGCGACGGGTTTTTTCCAGCCCAGCGCTGAGTGGCGGCGACCCGTATTGGCGTAGGATCTTTTGTAATCATGCGAACAGCAC
>NZ_JBDVLG010000047.1:0-11748 GCF_039970775.1 Roseobacter sp. | reverse complement strand
TTTGAGAAAGCTGGGTGGTGCGTCAGGGAATGGGTTGCCGCTCGCAATCAGTTCGCCATTCTTTATCCAGAACGGTTCAACAGATGACCCGTCTCAATAGCATGGGCCGAACCCCATACAAAGAGTTTCAGACACTTCCGTTGGCTTGATCCAATTTCACCGGGGCGCTTGGGCTTGTTGCGTTGCGGGGTACTTGATAGGCACAGTTTCTATTGTAGACTGGGTGCGCGCCGATTTAACCTTCGTCCTCATCTGAGACGATCAAGAGAAGTTCGCCCGACGATTCCATTTCGCGGATCTTGGCGACAATTTCCGCCATAGCTTCTTCGCACTCAGCCTGTTTCACTTTCTCGCGATCACCGATCTCTTCGCGCAGTTGATCTGCCATACGGCCAGACATGTTCTCTAGGATAAATTCTGCGCTGTCTTTCATACCGGCGGCTTCTGCACCTGCCAGTGCAGTCACGAGAATCTCTTGCTCCAGTTCGCGAACAACCCGCGGGATATCGCGAGATGCGATCCGTTTGGGAATGTTACCGAAGGTAAAGATCGCCTTGCGCACCAAGTCTGCAAACCCGGCATCAGCCTCATCCAATCCTTCAAGTACGTCGTCTCGTGTGACGGTCTGTGCCGAATTGAGGATCGCGCCAACCCGTTCTACTGGGCCAGTGTCGAAAGCGCTCAATGGCTTGGCATCAAGCTGGGTCATCAATGATAGCCCAATGCGGTCGACGGCGTCAGGTGTCACCGCGCTGGTTTGGGATACAGCATAGGTGATGCGGCGCGCCTTTGGGCCGGGCAATTGGCCCAACAGTTCGGCCGCACGGGGGACGTCAATTTTGGACAGTAAAACGGCGGCGACTTCGATACTCTCGTTTTCCAAGACAGGTAAAAGCTTGTCGGTGCTCATGTCGCGCAGGCGGGCCCATGGGTCGCCGTATTGGCGGACACCAGCCTCTTTGCGCAGGCGCGCCGCAGTCTGTTTTGAAATCCGCCCATCGAGCGAATCGAGCGCGCCTGCAATCCCACCAGGGAATGACAATCCTATGCTATCAAGTTCATCGGCAAATTCGGACACAACGCTAGCCAGCGTGCCACGATCGACCAAACGCATGGATCCCATTTGCTTGGTCAACTGTGCCTGCAGATCTTCTGGCAAATCCTCCAGCGGGATATCAGCGCCTTCGTTGAGCAAAAGTCGAACGACGATCGCGGCCTTGGCTTTGCGCGAAAGCTTGGCCGGAGGGGGGGTGTCCGCTCCCGGAAGTGCCGGGAACGGGGCCATCGGAACCATATCTGTCATCTTCACTCGCCTGTCTCTGATCTTGTTTTGTTCTAGCGCGTAAAGGTTAAAGATTGGCTGAAGTCAGCGACAATAAATCGAGAAATTAGTAACTATAAGTGGTGCCTGTCGCGATCGCTGTTTGCAGCGACGCTTCGGACCATGTGCCTGCACCGCCATGTGCCTTGATTGCACGCAATTGCGTCAGCGCGCCGACCATATCACCGGCCTCTACCAGACCCTGACCCATATAAGACCGTGCCAAAATATTAGCTGGGTTTTCCGCGATGGCTTGTTGGTAATAAGTCATCGCCAAATCCACATTGCCCATCTTGCGATGCGTGAACCCCATATAGGTCAAACGTCCCATATGGTCTTGGGGCAGGGCCTGCGTCAGGGTTTGCGCGTCAAGGTAGCGGCCAGCATAGGCTAACTGGCGCACAGCAAGGTATATCTCGTCAACGCCCAGATTGCTTTCCTTGGGGTTCACGCAGGTCTTTGTCTTTTCGTCGTAGACCTGCGCGCCGTCACAGCTTGCCACGGGTTTTTTTGGCGGGGCATCGCCACCGCCGCCGCCCGCTGCCAGCGCCATCGACGGGATAAGAAAAACTACAGATAAAAGATTACGCATCGGTCGTTCCTTGCAATGATTTACACTTGTACGAAGATTACAGGTCAGCCGATGATTTTATGCGATCACGAAACCGTGATCGCATGTTTTTTTATGGTTTGTGCCCATGCGTTGGCGCAAATTAATCTTTGAACACACGCGCAAAGATCGTGTCTACATGTTTGGTGTGATAGCCAAGGTCGAATTTTTCTTCGATTTCACTGGCACTTAGCGCTGCCAGAACGCCAGCGTCAGCCAGCAGTTCCGTTTTGAAATCCTTGCCTTCTTCCCAAACTTTCATCGCATTGCGTTGCACCAGTTTGTAGGCGTCTTCGCGGCTTACGCCGGCTTGGGTCAACGCTAACAAAACACGTTGGCTCATCACCAAGCCACGGAATTTATTCATATTGGCCAGCATGTTGTCTGGGTAAATCACCAGTTTGTCGACAACAGATGTCAGGCGCGACAACGCAAAATCCAGCGTGATCGTGGTGTCGGGGCCAATATTGCGCTCTACAGAGCTGTGGGAAATATCGCGCTCATGCCACAGGGCCACGTTTTCCATTGCGGGCACAACGGCCATACGCACCAAACGCGCCAGACCGGTGAGGTTTTCGGTCAGCACAGGGTTGCGTTTGTGCGGCATCGCGGAGGACCCTTTTTGCCCCGCCGAGAAGAACTCTTCGGCCTCAAGCACTTCGGTCCGCTGCATGTGGCGCACTTCTGTCGCGATGTTTTCGATCGAAGACCCGACAACCCCAAGCGTCGCGAAAAACGCGGCGTGGCGGTCGCGCGGGATCACCTGCGTGCTGATGGGTTCGGGCTCTAGTCCCAGTTTGGCGCAGACATGTTCTTCGACGGCGGGGTCGATGTTGGCGAAAGTGCCCACCGCGCCAGAAATCGCACCGGTGGCAATCTCGGCACGTGCCGTGATCAAACGCGTCAGGTTGCGGTCCATTTCGGCATAAAACCGTGCAAACGTCAGACCCATTGTTGTGGGTTCGGCGTGGATACCGTGGCTGCGGCCGATGCGAACGGTGTCTTTGTGTTCCAGCGCGCGGCGTTTCAATGCGGCCAGCAGGCCCTTTAGGTCTGCGATCAGCAGATCGGCTGCGCGGGTCAGTTGCACGTTGAAGCAGGTGTCAAGCACGTCCGAGCTGGTCATGCCCTGATGCACAAACCGCGCCTCGTCTGATCCGACATGTTCTGCCAGATGCGTCAAAAAGGCGATGACGTCGTGTTTGGTGACCGCTTCGATTTCGTCGATACGGGCCACGTCGAATTCGACATCTTTGGCCTTCCAGACGGCATCCGCGTTTTCGCGCGGGATCACACCCAGATCCGCCATTGCATCACAGGCGTGGGCTTCGATTTCATACCAAATGCGGAATTTCGTTTCCGGAGACCAGATGGCAACCATGTCAGGGCGGGAATAGCGGGGGATCATCGGGGCACCTTTTGGTATTTGTATCGGGATGCTCGCGCTCATAAACTGCGCAGGGTAGAGCCACAAGGCAGGAGCCCGACGAAATGCGATCAATGACCCGAATACTGGCGGATTTTGAAGGGGTCTGGGCGTTGCACCGGACAATCCGGCATGGGGACGGGACGCGCGCCACATTTACCGGCGAGGCCATATGGACGCCGGACCCGCAGGGGATGATCTACCGCGAGCATGGGCATCTGCAAATGCCGGCAAGCCCCCCGATGCAAGCCGAGCGGCGTTATATATGGCGTGCGGGGGTGGATGTGTTTTTCGAGGACGGTCGGTTTTTCCACCACGTCCCAGATGGCGGCGGCACCGCCGAGCATTGGTGTGACCCTGATACCTACAATGTGACCTATGATTTTGCCGCCTGGCCCTCGTTTTCGACGGTTTGGCAGGTCACGGGGCCCAAGAAATCTTATGAAATGACCAGCGAATATAAGCGCCGCGCGTGTAAGAGGGCTTGAACCGGGCCGGGTGCTGCGGCATTGAAGGGGCAAGTTTCGCTGAAAATGGAGATACAGCCCATGCAACTTACCGCTTCTCACGCCGTTCTGGCCGACCGTTTTGGCCCGGCAGATGGCACCGCGCGCCGCATCAAACAGGCCGTTTTGGTTGTTCTTGGGGTCGCGTTGATCACCTTGGCGGCCAATATCAAGGTGCCGGTTCCGGGATCACCCGTTTTGATGAACATGGGCACATTTGCGGTTTTGACAGTGGGTGCCGCCTATGGTGCGCGGCTGGGTCTGACCACGATTTTGGCCTATATGATCATCGGTGCGCTGGGGTTTGACGTGTTCCAAAGCTCTACGGCTGAGCTGAACGGGATTGCCTATATGATGGGCGGCACCGGCGGGTATCTGGTGGGCTACGTGATGGCGACGCTGTTGCTGGGGACGCTGGCGCAACGCGGCTGGGACCGGTCGATGGGTTGGATGGCGCTGGCGATGTTGCTGGGCAATGTGCTGCTGTATGTACCGGGCCTGTTGTGGCTGGGGCAGCTTTATGGTTGGGATAAACCGATCTTGGCGTGGGGTTTGACGCCGTTCTTGTTTGGGGATGGGATCAAACTGGCGCTTGCAGCGTTGACCTTGCCTGCGGTTTGGAAGCTGGTGGGCCGGGCCCGCAGCTAAGACGCAGCCCTGTTATTAAAATGAGAGGCGCGGCCCAAGCGGGCGGCGCCTCTTTTTTTGTAGGTGCGTGTGGCACCGCGAGCCCGTTAGTCGACCAGTTCGGTGATCACGGTCGAGCTGCGCTCGAGGGTTCTGTGCACGGGGCATTTGTCGGCGATTTCCAGCAAGCGGGCGCGTTGGTCCGCGCTGAGATCACCTGAGAGGGTGATGCGCCGTTTCCAAGTGTCTATCTGCTGGCCGATGGAGGTGTCGGCGTCTTGGGCGTGGACTTTGTTGTGGCAGACATCCACCGACACATGCGTGAGCGGCCAGCCCTTGCGGCGGGCGTACATGCGCAGGGTCATGGAGGTACACGCCCCGAGGCCGGAAGATAGGAAGCCGTAGGGGCTGAGGCCTTTGTTGGTGCCGCCGTACGCGCGCGGTTCATCGGCCAGCAGGTGGTGGCCATCGGATGATGTTATATCGGTGAGAAACCCGTCTGGGTCGGATTCGGAGATCCGCAATACGCCTTCGGGGGCGCCGGGGGGCGGAGCAGGGGGCGACAGTTTCACATACCGGCGGACCCATGTGGCAATGACATCTGCGGCGTATTCAGCGTCTTCTGGCCGGGTGACGAGATGGTCGGCGGTGTCCAGGGTCACGAAGCTTTTGGGATGTTTGGCGGCGCTGAAAATCTGACCCGCGTTATCGATTGATACGATTTCGTCACGGGGGGCATGGAGCACCAGCAAGGCGGCATTTAGCGCACCGATAGACGAGGAAAGCGTTTCTTGGGCGACATCCTCGACAAAGGTCTTGCCGATCCGGAAGTCACGCCCGCCCAAGGAGACCATAGCGGAGCCGTTTTCCATGATTTCTGGGAGGGATTTGGCGAAATTATGGGTCACATGTCCGGGGTCGAAGGGCGCACCCAGCGTTGCCACGGCTGCGATATTGTCGAGCTGTGCGGTGGCCTTGAGCACGGCCGCGCCGCCCAACGAGTGCCCGATCAAGAGCGCGGGCGTCATACCGCGTTCGATCAGGTAGGCGTTGGCGGCGATCAGGTCACCGACATTGGAGGTAAAAGAGGTATTGGCGAATTCGCCCTGCGAGTGGCCCAGGCCGGTGAAATCAAACCGTAAAACGGCGATCCCCATGGACGATAACCGCGCGGCGATGCGTCTGGCTGCGGGGATGTCTTTGCTGCAGGTAAAGCAATGCGCAAAGAGCGCAGTGGCCAGGTGCGGCCCCTCGGGGAGGTCAAGACGCGCCGCGAGCCGCGCACCGTTGTGACCTGTGAATGTGATCCGTTCTGTGGGCATGGCTGCACTCCTTCCGTGATCAGATTGGGGCCGTGGGTGCCGGCTTGCAAGGCCTGTGTCACTGCGATCACGAGGAGGTGACGAAATAGATGATTATGTTGCGCTTTGCGGGGTGAAACCATGCTGAAACGCGCAGGTGTTTGGGATAAACAGTGACGAATAGGCCAGATGTAAATCCAAAATAGGCAGGATCGAAAAATCGATGGGTTCGACGTTTTGAAACGAACGTGTACCCTAAGACGCCAATGTCTCTGTCAGCAAAAAGGCCGCGCGTGACTGTCCTCGATCAGGTGGCGTCGTCGCGCGTTTCCTTGCGGTGCTTTTTGTGAAGACAGCGTGCATCAAGACGGCTAGAGCCATGTCATGACCGAGATTTTGCAAACCGCGATTCCTGACGACATGGCGCAGGAGCGCGCATTGCCGGGGGTGCAGCCCTTGGGAGATGCGCTGTGGTTGCGTGTGGATGACGCCTATGCAGCCCAGATGGCGCATCGCCGGGCCCTTATCGACTACCACCGAGACGCCGTTTACTGGCAGGATCCAACCGCGCAGGATGCCGCAACGGAAACGTTAGATGAGGCGGTTAAGGTACTGCCATCGTTGGGTTTTGAGCTGAGTAAGATGCATTGCCACTGCCCCGATGGTGTGACGGTTGACTTGCGCGACCCGCCGTTGATGGTGTTAGGGCGGTTGGTGCAGGAAGATATCTGTATTCTCGACAAACGCGGTGCCGAACATGTGTTGCTAGCGGCTATGTTGTGTTTCCCTGCCAGCTGGCGATTGCACGAAAAAGTGGGGCGGCCGTTGGTGGGGATACATGATACCGTCGACGTCTATGACGACAGTATCGCGCGGCGGGTGCAGCGACTTTTCGATGGGGTGCAGGTCGGTCGGCCGCTTTGGCGGTTTAACCGGCTGTGGTATGATGACCCCGAGTTGCACCAGCCGCGATCGGTGCAAGAACCGCGACGGGTTGCGCCAGGTGCGACCGAGGCGGCCTATCAGCGCGCGGAACGCCAATGTATTTTGCGGTTGCCGCAAACGCGGGCAGTGGTGTTTTCCATCCACACCTATGTGGTGGCGTCCGGCGGGTAGGCCGCGGAGTTTGGGGGCCTTGATGCCTGCCGGATTGTTTTTCCAGAACGTGATCCAGCGGAGGCCACGTCCTGTGGACGGGGCCATTCTTTTTGTGAGGCGCCAGCCAAGGGAATGGCCGGCGCCCGCCCGTGGCACCGTTTTGGATCAATTTACCGGCGAGCGTGACGTGAAAAAGGCGCAGGTGGACCCTGCGCCTTTGTGATTTTCAACCTTCGCTGGTGCCCCTACAAGATGGGGACCGCGATTAGCAGCTGTAGTACATCCCGAATTCGACGGGGTGTGGTGTGTGCTCGTAGGTCTCGATTTCTTCCATCTTCAGTTCGATGTAGCCTTCGATCTGGTCTTTGGTGAACACGTCACCGGCCAGCAGGAAGTCCATATCGGCCTGAAGTTCTTCCATGGCTTCGCGCAAGCTGCCACAGACGGTTGGGATACCGGCCAGCTCTTCGGCGGGCAGATCATAGAGGTTTTTGTCCATCGCCTCGCCAGGGTCGATCTTGCTTTTGATGCCGTCAAGGCCGGCCATCAACAGCGCAGCGAAGCACAGGTATGGGTTTGCTGCTGGATCCGGGAAACGGGCCTCAACGCGCTTGGCTTTGGGGCTTTCGGTCCATGGGATCCGAACACAACCCGACCGGTTGCGTGCAGAATAGGCGCGCAGAACGGGAGCTTCGAAGCCTGGGATCAGACGTTTGTAGCTGTTGGTCGCAGGGTTGGTGAAGGCATTCAACGCTTTGGCGTGTGTCAGGATGCCACCAATGAACCAGAGTGCTTCGTCGGACAGATCTGCGTATTTGTCGCCTGCAAACAACGGCTTGCCGTCTTTCCAGATAGACATGTTGCAGTGCATGCCGGTGCCGTTGTCGCCATAGATCGGCTTGGGCATGAAGGTTGCGGATTTGCCATAGGCGTGGGCCACGTTGTGGATCACGTATTTGTATTTCTGCAGCTCGTCGGCCTGTTTGGTCAGGCTGTCAAAGATCAAGCCCAGCTCGTGCTGACAAGACGCAACTTCGTGGTGGTGCTTGTCCACTTTCATGCCGAGACGTTTCATTGTCGACAGCATTTCCGAGCGCAGGTCTTGGGCTTCGTCGGTTGGGTTCACAGGGAAATAACCGCCCTTGACGCCCGGACGGTGGCCCATGTTGCCCATCTCGTAATCGGTGTCGGTGTTCCAGGACGCGTCGGACGCATCAACTTCGTAGGACACTTTGTTGATCGAGTTCGAGTATTTGACGTTGTCGAAGAGGAAGAATTCCGCTTCGGGGCCAAAATATGCAACATCACCAATGCCCGAAGATTTCAGGTAGGCTTCTGCTTTTTGGGCTGTGCCGCGTGGGTCGCGGTCGTAGGCTTCGCCTGTGTCGGGCTCAACAACCGAGCAGTGCAGGCAGACAGTTTTTTCCGCGTAGAACGGGTCAATGTAGGCGCTGCTGACGTCTGGCATCAGCTTCATGTCGGAATTTTCGATCGATTTCCAGCCCGCGATCGACGAACCGTCGAACATAAAGCCTTCTTCGAGGAAATCTTCGTCAACCAGATCAGAAACGACCGTCACGTGCTGCAGTTTGCCGCGTGGGTCTGTAAAGCGGATGTCGACGTATTCGACACCGTCATCCTTGATCATCTTCAGTAGCTCGGTGCTCATTCTCGTATATCCCTCTTGGTTGGAATGATAATCTATGCGCGCTCAGAGCGCGTCTGATCCCGTCTCGCCGGTGCGGATGCGGATCGATTGTTCAACAGGCGTGACAAAAATTTTGCCATCGCCGATTTTTTCGGTCTTGGCGGCGCCCACGATGGCCTCGATGGCAGCATCGACCAGGTCGTCATCCAAAACGATTTCGATTTTCACTTTGGGCAGGAAATCGACAACATATTCAGCGCCACGGTACAATTCCGTGTGGCCTTTTTGACGGCCAAAGCCTTTAACTTCGATCACCGAAAGCCCTTGAACACCCACGTCTTGCAAGGCCTCTTTGACTTCGTCGAGTTTGAACGGCTTAATCACCGCTTCGATTTTCTTCATGGGGGCCTCCCTGCCTTAACGTTCCGACCGTTCCAGATCATTTCGCGTAGGGACGGTCCATGCATGGACGTAACCTGACCGCGATCTGATCTTGATTTGGTCGATATTTGCTCAATTTTCAATCGTTAAGCACAAATAACGGTCAAAATTATAACTTTTATTTCGAATCTGACTAAAATTTCAGCCGCCACGCGGAAGCAGTGCTTTAAAGCAAGTGCGATTGGGTCAGGTCGCGTTCTAAGCCTGAAATGCCGTAGGCTTCGGTGCGACGTCTTTAGTCAATGCCGCGTGTCTAGCTGTTTAGCGCGATGGTTGCGAGCGTACGAAGGCTTTTTGATTTTTCGCGAGAGAGAACTTGAAGGTGCGTGGTTCGGCTTGCGTTTCCTGCAGGGCGTAATCCTTGCTGGGGTATGCGGATGTTTGTAAGAGAAATCCCCCTCTCAGCAGTGAGGATGGAGTTTTTGATGGGGCGGTTGTTGTAGGTCTATGCCGCGAAATGGGCTGTGAGGTGCAGATCTGCCAGCATCGGTTTGCGTGTCGAACGTTTGGAAACGGCGAGGCTTGCATTGGGCATCAACCTAAGCTGAGCGACGAGAGTAATCCAATTACCGAATAGTTGATGGCATTGACCTCGGCAAGGAGCGCATGGGGCTTGCCGACCTCGTTCATGCCAGCAAGCGCGGTGTACGCACAGCACTTCCGATCTTAGGACAGGACACTGGATTGAGGCTCGACAGATTGGTGATCGGGGCACCGTTGGTATCTATGTTCTTAGTGATCGCATCGTGTGTTTCGATGCGCGATACGGAATACGGTACAGTATGTTTAACGCATCAACGTAGTCAAAAACCACGATGGGGTATTGTGGAACGCAATTTCCAAAAGGTTCGTAAAATTTTTTTGGAGACAAAAAAGGAAATTGGGTCTAAGAGTTTGTTTGAATTTCAGTCAATTAAACGAAAGCTCCAAGTGAAAATTTTGTCATTCCTTGTCATTTCTACTGTGATACTCGCCGCATGCACCGCTGACCCCCAGAAGGCACTTGAACGCAGAACCGCGCTTATCGAAAATGTATTCCCTAGTCTCGGTGATCGTCAGGGTGTCTACCTAGTGTTCCCCTGGGAAGCAGGCGGCTATATTCCGACGCTGGAGGTGATGTTTTTCACAAAGGACGTAGGCGAAACAGAGATACGACGTCGCGTTGGCGCATTCTGTGCACGTCAGGGAAATCCGAGCTTCACCGGAAGAGCCTCGATCAATAAAGACTTAGGTTTTGGCACACGGACGACATCGAGCGGAACGACAAAGCAGACTAGGCAAATCCTCTATAGGTGTGACACGGCTGGGTAGCAGCTACTGATCCTAAAACAGATAGCAGCAACCTACTGCATTGAAACAGTAGGTTTCGAGAGCGTATTTCGAAGCCCGACTTGGTATACATTCTTATTTCGTAGGCGACCGGACAGTCCGCGGAGTTCTGACTACGGGAGTTACGCTAAGTAGTGGCCACTTTGATTGTGCCTATAACGACTAAAGTGATGCTTGTTCGCACCGGTGCGGCGATACCAGTCCGGTAGCCCACATTGGTACGGCTACGCCGCGTGTTTCAACCGAATTGTAAGGACCAAAGCGCTTGGCTCGTATCCTTCTGAAGTTATGGAAGAGGTATAAGACTACACCACACGCTGGTTTGGGCTTACAAGAATGAGCCAACGAAAATGGGCCCCAGGGTATGACTCAGTCCAGAAATTGACAGCAGCAAAATTTTCACCCATGGAGATGTAGGGATTAATCAGGGCTACGCTGCGCGCCGGTTCAGGGGGCGGTGCACGGCATCTGCTGTACCCACCTCTAGCCCGTCTGCGTAGAACATGCGCGGCATGGCGCAAAAAATGCGATACACCGTGACGACCTGCTGTCCCAGATCGCGCACAAACTCGCCATCGATGAGATCGCCGATGCGCGCCAACGCGGTATGCTGACCATAAAGTGCCAAGGCGCGCCAATCGTGTAAGTATACTGTCTGATCCGCTGTTAGCAGGGCATCGCGATCTGTACGGGCGTGGCCAAGCGAGCCTGCAATCACGTAGACCGTCGGAACCACCACACTGACCACATCAATGTGCCGGATGCGGACCGCACCAGAGCGCGTTAGCACGTGATCGCCCACGCCAAGCGCCTCTACCGGTTGTTCGCCCTTTAGCGACAAGACATGCGCGCCTGACACAAGCCCGGCAAAACCGATATCGGCGCGGGTGTGGTGATCTGCGGGGGTGGTGTGCGCGGAGGGTCTCGACGTCATCTGTTTCATCCTTTTTGACATCTCGGAGTAAAACACATTCGTCATAACGTCAGCTTAATGCCGCAGTTGTGGGCTGAGACCTCTTGGAGGCCGAACCTTGTGTCCGGGGTTTTCAACGGTGCCAATCGGGCCGGTTTGCACATGTTGGTGCTGTTTTGGGCCACTGCACTGGTTTGGGTCAGGGATCGTCCACAAACACTTGCGTTCGGCAAATCTGATCGCTATGCATCAGCGCAAGTGCGGGCGTGGCGGAATGGTAGACGCGCTGGTTTTAGGTACCAGTTCCTTACGGAGTGAAGGTTCAAGTCCTTTCGCCCGCACCATTTACTAAATAACTACCTCCAATCCCTTCTAAGGCTTTGAATGGAAACGCTATTTTGGTGGTTCTAGCACCCTCAATTCGGCAGTATTTGATGTGGTCGGTGAAGGCCAGTTTGAGCACCACCCGACGCAGGTGAATGCACCCTGGTTCCCATAGTTTAAAGGGGTTCGCGAGGAATGTGAGGG
>NZ_JBDVLG010000046.1:0-118745 GCF_039970775.1 Roseobacter sp. | reverse complement strand
GATGTCATCCATGTTGGGTTTGGGGGCCAGCGCGGGGTTAAACCAGACCCGCACAATGACATACACGATATACAGCCCCGCCAGCAGCAACCCCGGAAACACCGCCGCCGCATAAAGTCGTAGCGGCGACAGATCGGCGATTGCAGAATAGACGATCAACATGATCGACGGCGGGATCAAGATACCCAGCGTCCCGCCCGCACAGATCACACCCGAGGCAAAGCTCTTGTTGTAGTTGGCATTGGCCATCGCCGGGAACGCCAGCAGCCCCATCAACGTCACCACCGCACCCACAATGCCCGAGGCGGTGGAAAACACCGCACAGGTCAGCAGCGCCGCAATGGCCAGTGACCCTGGCAGATTGCGCGCCGCCTGATAGAGCGAGAAAAACAGCTTGTCGACGATATTGGCGCGTTCGACCACATACCCCATGAACAAAAACAGCGGGATCGCCACCAACGTGGGGTTTTCCATCACCGAATAGGTGTTTTGGTTCAGCAGGTAAAAGATGTTGTTGTTGAATATATCGGCGAAACTGTCGATGGATCCGCCCTGATGGTAGGCGTAATAGCCAAAGGCCACCCCCATTGCGAGCAGCGTAAAGGCGATAGGAAAGCCCAGCAAAACCAGTATGATAAACAGGCCAAGCATCAACAGGGCGACTTCGGGGTTTGTCATGTCTTTGTCTTTCTTCCTGCGGGGCTGGGTTAGGTTTGGGGGGGGCGCATGTCGGCAAGATCGGCGACCGAGAGCAGGTCTTCTGTCTCTTTCACATCCGCCAGCCGTTCGGGCCATTCACCCGTGCGCATCGCCATCACACAGCGCACCAATTCCGCGAACCCTTGGATCATCAGCAACGCACCTGACACCGGGATCAGGGATTTAAAGAAATAGATCTGAATGCTGGCCGGGCTGTTAAAGCTGACCTCTTTCCAGCGCCAGCTGTCGGATGCGATTTCGTAACCATACCAGACCAGTGCCGCAATTCCGGGGAAGAAAAACAAGAAATACAGCACGAAATCCAACCCCGCCTGCACCTTGACCGGGAACAACCGGTACACGACATCGGCGCGCACATGGGTGTCTTGCGCCAAGGCGTAGGCCCCGCACATCAAAAACAATGCGCCATACATCTGGATCATCATGTCAAACGCCCAAACGGTGGGCGCGTTGAGCACGTAGCGCACAAAGACCTCGTAGGACACAGAAAGGGTCAGGATCAGAATGCACCACCCAAAGGCGCGCCCGACCCACAGGCTTAGTCCTTCGATGGCGTGAACGAATTTCATGGTTTTGAATTCCCTGTCGCGGCGGGGCCTGTGTGTGGCACGCAGACCCCATCAAAAAAGGCCGGGCACCGCCATTGGGCGCCCGGGCTTGTGTCGCGTTGGTGTCAGATCACCCGAAGTAGTGGTTATAAGCCAGTTTGTAGTCGGGTTGGTTCAGGTTGAGATAGTTCATCACATCCTTGGCGTAGGCCTTTTGCGAATCCATCACCTTGGCGAAAAACGGATCATCCTCGGCAATCCGCGCGGTGACCTTGTCCCATGCTTCCAGCTGGGCGGCCATCACGCTGTCGGGCGTGCGGTATACATTCACGCCATCCTGTTCCTGCAGCTTGAGCAGGTCATCGGAATACCGTTTGGTGTTGCCCCAATAGAACCCGGAGTTTTCCGCCATAGAGGCGTTTTTGATGATCGCTTTATGGTCGTCGGCCAGCGCGTTGAACTTGTCTTTGTTGATCGTGACCTCAAAGAACTCTTGGCTTTGGTGATACGAGGCCAGATGGTAGTGTTTGGACACATCCTGCATGCCAAAATCACGGTCAGACGTCGGGTTGTTGAATTCGGCCGCATCAATCAGGCCCGATTTCATCGCTGGTTGGATTTCCCCACCCGGCAGTTGCACCACCGACATGCCCATTTCCAACAACACATCTGCGGCAAGACCCACAGTACGGTATTTCAGGCCGCTCATCTGGCTGGCATCGGTGATCTGCTCCTGAAACCACCCCATCGGTTGCGCTGGCATGGGCGAATTGAAAAACGAGACCACATTCAGGCGCAGATCGTCCATCAGTTCGTCGAACAGTTCTTGCCCGCCGCCCGCATGCACCCACCCCAGTACCTCTTGGCTGGACCAGCCAAAGCACGGGCCCGTGCCAAACAACGAGGCCGCCTTGGATTTGCCGTACCAATAGGCGGGCACGTAATGGGCCGCGTCCAGCACCCCGCGATGCACCGCGTCTTGCATCTGGCTGGTTTTGACAACCGCATCAACAGACAAGACCTCGATGGTCAGCGACCCGCCCGACATTTCATTGACGCGCGCGGCAAAAGATTGCGCGTTTTCAAGAAAAATACCGCCGCCCCAGGCCGCTTGCATTTTCAACGTGACACCGTGGCCATCGGCCAATGCTGGTGCGGCAAGGGTTGCGGCCCCAGCCACGGCTGAGCCGCGCAAGAATTTTCTGCGATTCAAGTTTTCAGTCATAGTTCCTCCCATGGGTCGGGCACGTTGGCCCGCATCAGAAATGAGCGTTTCGCTCTGTCTTGATGTAAAGCGTTGAAAATGCTGGCCCGATGGTCACTAGCCGATAGCGCCGCTGCCTCCTCCGCAGCACCGCTATTTGGTCCTCCCCCCGATTTACCTGTTAAACACTAACGCCTTGAACGCATGTGGCAAGACATTCCGCCTCAAAAACAAACACAAGTCGCAACCTGTGCATGAAATTTGCGGGTTTCGTGTTGTTATTGCTTGACTTAGTGATATCGCACCAGACGGACACAGCTGCGTGCGCAGACGATGAATACGTATATTTCTCGCGGCTGAGTGCCGATGTCAGGCCCGCGCAATGCGTCACTGGGTGCGACGCCTGATATCTTGAACCGGGCAGGTGCAGGGCCGTCTGATTGGGTGACGGGCCATCCTACGCCAAGCCGTGCTCTGTGCCCATTTTTACGGTTTTGCGCGCGCGGCCCTTGGGCGGGGGTATTCTGATGCATTCGTCTAAAATTGTCATGGCTCGGCACGGGCCTTCCCCGGCATGGCCTTGTTTTGGTCACAGCACTTCGGCCTTTTGCAGGTGTAGAAACAGCAGCGTTGCATCGTGGTGATGGCGTGGGGCACAGGGCAATTGGCACACAGATGAGCATAGAAACCCCGACCTTTGACCTCGCCGTCAACAGCCAAGCCCTAGAGCCCGGCTGCCAATTGTTGAGCGGCCAATACGAGATCATCCGGTACCTCAGCAGCGGCGGTTTCGCGATCACCTATCTGGCGCGCGACAGCCTGAACCGCACGGTTGTGATCAAAGAATGTTTCCCGGAGGCGTTTTGCCACCGCATCCATCAAACGGTGCGGGCGCGTGCCGAAACCTACGCGGCTGATTTCCGGTCTGTGGTGCGGTCGTTCATCCGCGAGGCCCACGCCCTGTCGCAGTTAGATCACCCCGGCGTTGTTGGTGTGCATCAGGTGTTTGAAGACAATGAAACCGCCTATATGGCGTTGGATCTGGTGGATGGCAAAGACCTGCTCGATATGATCGAAACGGGGGATCCCGCGTTAACACCTGCGCAGGTGCGCGGGCTTGCGTTGGCGCTTTTGGATGCAATCGGGCATGTCCACAGTCAAGACCTTCTGCACCGCGATATTTCACCTGACAATATCTTGGTCGATCGCGAAGGGCGCCCTGTCCTGATCGATTTTGGTGCGGCCCGCCAAGAGGCCAGCCGCAAGTCGCGCGTGCTGACCACGGTGTTGGTTGTCAAAGACGGGTATTCCCCGCAGGAATTTTATGTTGCGGGCAGCCAACAATACCCCAGCAGCGATCTTTATGCCTTGGCGGCGTCGTTGACGCATTTGATTTGCGGAGAGGCGCCACCGGATGCCCAGACCCGTCTGGCGGCGCTTGCGCAAAACCAACCGGACGTGTTGCAACCGCTCAAGGGGCGCTTTCCAGCCTATGATGACGCCTTTCTAACGGCCATAGATCAGGCGATGCATATCGTTCCGGCAGAACGGATCCAGTCGGCTGCAGAATGGGCCGCGATGATAGATGGCACCCGACAAGACGCACAGACCCGCGCGCAGTTGCACGAGGATGAGGCGCTTGAGCGGACGGTCAGTGACCTTGTGCAGGCGCAGATTGATGCGCCCAACCCATCCGGTCCGACACGCGCCGCCAAACGCAATACCCCAGAGGTGACGGCGCCCAAGTTGCCGGACCCCAAATACGACGCTGCATTTTTACGCGACCTTTATCCTGATGGTATCGAAGGTGATGGCGCGCTGACCAAAGATCAGCTGTCGGACGACATGCGTGAGATGTTGGACGGAGCGCGCCCATCGCAGGCCCCCCAGACGGGCACTGACGGGCCACAGGTGCCCGAGGCGGTACCGGGCCAACGTGGCCGCGCACATGCGGCATTGCCCACGGTGATTTCGCAAAAAGAGTATGACGCTGCGGCCAAGGTGAAACGGGCGACCTCACGCGCGGCCAAGCTGCGGCGGCTGGCGCTGATCCCGGCGGTTTTAGTGGTGTATGCTGCATTGGGCCATACGGTGTTGGGCTTTGATGATCTGCACCGCGCAACGGTAGGCCAGATTATCGCGCTGGGACAAAGCTATGGGTATTGGGGCGCGGGCGTCGCGGCGGGCGGATAGACCCGTTGCGGGGTATTCAAAACGGGTCAGGGATGGCCGACAAGCAAAGACAAGGTAAGGCATAGGAAAGGGACTATATGACACTCTTCCGCAAGGTTTTTCACAGTGATGCAACCCCGGCTGTTGCAGACGAAAGCACCCCAGACGCCGCGACGCGTATCGTGGCCTCAGACCCCGCGCATGCAGATGTGCCGTCCGGCTCCGTTGGACCAACGGCACCGACGCCCGAACCAGATGCAACTGGTGCAAACATCACGGCGGCCCAACCGTCCGCGCAACTGCTTGCAATGCAGTGTTCACCTGACATCGCCCCGCAGCCTGACCAGACATCGCAAGAGGACACTGCACAAACCCCCTTTGCCGATGAACCCGCGCAACCGATGATCGGCGGCCCGCAGCCCGCCCAACCCCCACAGGCTGCAACGGATATCGCGGCCTTTGCCCAACACCAACTGGCGCTCTCAGGCCACGCTCCCGAACCGGGTGGGCAGGGCGCAGTGCCCGCCCCGCTGGTCGGGCGCGCAGGGCGGGGGGCCGGCCGCGTACGCACCCGGCTTTTGGGGTTCAACCGGCCCGATGACACCCCCCTTGACCCAATCACCGCGGCACATGCGGCCCCCAAAGATCAGCCGGACGATATGTTTCCGGTTGGGTGGTTGGCCATTGTGGCGGGGCCGGGGACGGGCCATGCGTTTGGCATATCTACGGGGGTGTCCGTTATTGGGCGCGGCGAAGACCAATGTGTTCGGTTGGACTTTGGCGATACGAGCATTTCGCGCGATACCCATGCGTCGGTCGCCTATGACCACGAAGACCAACGGTTTTATATCGGGCACGGGGGCAAATCCAACATCATCCGCCGCAATGGCCGCCCCGTGCTCAGCACCGAAGAACTGACCCACGGGGATGTCATTCGCATCGGCGAAACGACCTTGCGATTTGTGGCGTTATGTGGCGCCGATTTTCAGTGGGACATGTCAGGGGGCAGTGATGGCGGCACCCTTTGATTTCGACGCGGCCTCGGCGCTTACTCAGGGGCGGCGGTGCACCCAAGAGGACGCGGTGATCGCGGATTATGCGCGCGGCTCAGAGGTCGGGCTGGCGGTGCTTGCTGACGGTATGGGGGGGCATGCGGCGGGGGATGTGGCCAGCAAGATCGTGGTCACCGAAGTGTTCAGCGAACTGATGTTTCAGCGCGGAGATGTTGCCGCGTTTGAAAGGTCGGTCACGCAAAATCTGCAGGATGCGGCATTGGCGGCCAACGCCTGTCTGAACCAACACATCACCGTCTATCCCGAAACGCGGGGAATGGGCGCGACGTTGGTGGCGACGGTGATTATCAACCGCAACTTGTACTGGATCTCTATCGGGGATTCGCCGTTGTTTTTGTTTCGCGATGGGGTGTTGTCGCAGTTGAACGAAGACCATTCCATGGCTCCGCAGATCGAATATATGGTTCGGTCCGGCGTGTTGAGCCGCGAAGATGCCCGGCGCCACCCCGAACGCAACAGCCTGACATCTGCGTTGTCGGGCACCGATGTGGCGCGGATTGATTGCCCGACCGACCCGTTTGCCCTGTGGCCGGATGATGTGTTGATCGTGGCCAGCGACGGGTTGCAGTTTCTCAGCAACGCGCAGATCGCAGATGTGATGCGTGCGCACCCCAACGCCACCAGCGCCGAACTCACCGACCGATTTTTGCAACGGATCGATGTTTTGCAAGACCCGGACCAAGACAATGTGTCTTTTTCGGTGGTGCGTCTGAAAGCCCCGCAAACGCATAGACTGGCGGCTGTGGCTACCGGAGCAAAACAAGGGATCCGCTGTGTTGGATAACCCGTCCATGGGGCAGGTGGTCGCCGCGTTAGAGCACGGGCTGGCCCTGGGGCATTGGCCGCAGGCGGTGCGGTCTCAGGCCGAAGGGTTGCGGGATCGTTTGCGCCGCAGGGTCCGTATTGTGGTTTTGGGGCCTCAGGGGGTTGGAAAGTCGCACCTGTGTCATTTGATGGTCGGGCGTGCGCCCGTTGATGGGGCGGGCGAGATGTCAGTGTGTTATGCGGATCCTGCCTATGATCCTACGTTGGACGTAGCGGCACACATGCAGGTTGTGCCAGTTCTGGCAGGGTTGTTAACATCTGCCACATTGACCGACAGCCACCTGCCTGCGGATGCCCTCAGTGCCCAGCCCGACGTGCACACCGCGATAGAACACGCCGATATTGTCCTATGGTGCACCCATGATTTCGGCCCCGTCGAGGCCGCCCTATGGGCGCGTACCCCCGAATACATCAAGGACCATAGCGTGTTGGTTGTGACCAAGGTAGACCGTTGGATGACAGGTGGGCAGCTGCACCAAAAGCTCGCCGCCTTGCAAGATGTCGCGGCGCAAGAATTCCACAGTGTTTTCCCGGTGTCGATGTGTCATGCGCATAAATCATTGTGTGAACACCATGCGGTGGAGGACGAAGACCTCGCCATCAGCGGTGTCAAGGCGCTGCGTCTGACGGTGTCCCATTTGGTGGCATCGGGCCAGCAGGCCGACAAAGACAGCGCCGTCGCATTGCTGCAACGCTATGGGGCCGAACGCCCTGCGCCCGTTGATGCGCCCGCACCACATGCACAGACCTACCGCGAAGCGTTGTCGTTGGTGCAGGCCCGCACGCCTGATTTTGCCACATTAATGGAAGGCCCGGAATTACCAGCGCAGGTTTTGTCGGTGTGCGGCGCAATTGCCGAGGACCTCGCCGAGCTTGCAGCCGCACATGCGGACGGTGACGCAGACTTCGATATCTGGCGCAATGATCTTTATGAGGCCAGTGACAAGGTCATATTAATGGGCCTGGAAAACGACCCGCGGTCGGCGGCGGATGGGGTGGCGGTTATACTGCAACTTCGACAGGATCTTGAGCGCCGCGTTGCCCGGTAAAATTCGAGCTATTTTTGATTTGTATGCCGATGCTTTGACACATTTGATACACTTTTATGCGCCATAATTGGGTATGTCCAAAGGTCTTCGGCGTAATATATCCTTGAAAACAAGGGCTGTGCACAGGTGTTTTCCGTGCGATCATGTTTTCTGCCACGTGGGGGTAGGAGGATGAATGCCGTGCCCCAAAAAGATCAGACCCAGATCTCGCAGGCATCGCCGACGTGTTTGCTGGGGGATGGGCTTGAACCGTTGCAAACGGTCGCAAGCTCAATCGCGGCGTTGCGGCAGGCATTGGGCGCTGTGGCGACCGGCCCCACCGCAAAACGCGCTGATCGTTTGCTGCGCCAGCTTGATGGGTTTGAACCAAGCGTGACCTTGATTGGACAGATCAAATCGGGAAAGACATCTGTGGTCAACGCGTTGGCCGGGACGACGGGCCTGTTGCCTGCGGATGTGAACCCTTGGACGTCGGTCGTGACGTCATTGCATTTGCACCCTGAGGCCGAAACCGTGCCCAATACCGCCCGGTTTCAGTTCTTTGACCAAGACGAATGGGACAGTTTGATTTCAGGCGGGGGGCGTATTGGCGAATTGGCACGCCGCGCAGGTGCCGATGACGAACTGGATAAGATCAAATCACAAGCCGCTGATATACAAGAAAAATCGCGTCACCGACTGGGGTGTAAATTCGAAATTTTGCTGGGTCAACGACACGATTACGAATATATAGATGAGGACTTGATCCAGCGGTATGTGTGTTTGGGCGAGGACCTTGATGCCAACGACCCCGAAGGTGCCAGTGCCACCGAAACACTGGGCCGTTTTGCCGATATCACCAAATCGGCGGATCTAACTATGTCGCGCGCGGCTTTGCCGGTGCGGTTGTGTTTGCGCGACACGCCCGGTGTCAACGATACATTCATGGTGCGCGAACAGATCACCATTCGCGCAATCCGAGACAGCCGTCTTTGCGTAGTGGTTTTGTCTGCAAATCAGGCGTTATCGTCAACAGATATGGCGCTGATCCGGTTGATTACTCATATGAAATCACGGGATGTGATTATCTTCGTGAACCGGGTTGATGAACTTTCAGACCCCGCGACCCAGATCCCGCAAATTCAACACAGCATTTTTGAAACCCTGGCCAAACACAACGGGCCCGAAGACGCAGACGTAATTTTTGGCAGCGCGCTATGGGCCTCACACGCGTTGGATGGGCGGTTGGCGGATCTGCCCCCTAACAGCGCGCAGGTGTTGGACGATTGGGCGCAGGTCGCCCCGAACATCCCCGCGCCAAACAGCACCGATCCGGCACATCAGGCTTGGGCCTTGTCCGGCGTTCCCGCGCTGCAACACGCCATTGCGACGCGTATCGTTGACGGCCCGGCAGCAAGCGTTTTGGGTCGTATTGGCCGCAGTGCGTTGAACCTGGTGCAGGCGGATATCGCGCGTCAAGATCTGTTCACCAAGGGGGGCGATCGCACGCCGTCAACGCCGCTCGACACTGGGGCGGCGCGAGCGCGTCTTGATGAGGCCGTGACCGCCCAAAGAGAGGTGCTGAAGTCGCATTTTGATGCGATCCTGACGGAGTTCGGGGCCCGGATGGACCGTGTGCAAGCGAGCTTTCTTGACCGCGCCACGGCGTCGTTGATTGCACATCTTGAAACCTACGGTGACGAGGTGGCATGGTCGTATGATCCGGCCGGATTGCGCATGTTGCTCAGTTCATCCCACAAGGTGTTGGTGCGCAAAAGCAAGGCTGCGTTTGATGGGTCGGTGGCGGCGGTGTCACATGATTTGGCGCAGCTTTACTTACAGGCCTTTGACCTTGCCTCTGATCAGCTGTCTATCGCCAAACCGGTGGCACCTCAGGTCGCCTCGCCGGTCGGGTTGGGGCGGACGATTGCGCTGGATTTATCCAGCAGTTGGTGGAACCGTTGGTGGAAGAACCGGCGTGGATACAAGGCGTATACGTCAAATTTTTACGACATGATCAAAGCGGAAACCGACCCTTTTGTTCATGAATTACGCGATGATCTGGCCGCAGAAATCAAAGACGCTGCGCTGGACGTATTTGAGGGGTTCGTGGCAGAGCAAGCCTCTGTTTTTGCGGTCTTGGAAGATATGGCAAAGGCAGACCCAGACGCTGCGCGCGCGCATTTTGCCGAAGTGGCCGCGCCTGACCGGCAGGTGGAACTGGCGCGCGCTATGCAAGCCCTCGAGCCATACGTCTCGTGAAGCACGCCCCACCCCCAGAGGTCGCGCGGGCTTTTGAAAAGGCGCTGACGGGCCCCCGCAAACCGCGTATCGCGCTGATGGGAGAGTTCTGTGCGGGGAAAAGCACGTTGGCCAATTTGATGATCGGGTGCGATCCGTTGCCTGTTCAGGTCATTGCCACACAACTGCCTCCCATTTGGATCAGCCATGGGAATGCCGCGCCCCGTGTTGTTGGCCTCGGCGGCGACCAATCGGCGTGTGATGTAACGCGGCTGCATGAGATATCGCCTGAGGATACCGCCTTTGTTCAGCTGGAGTACACAGATAACATTCTGACTTTATGTGACATTATCGACATGCCCGGAATTTCTGACCCAAACATGTCACCGGACGTCTGGGAGCGGATCTTACCGTTGGCTGACGCCGTGATTTGGTGCAGTCCTGCGACGCAGGCGTGGCGGCAAAGCGAAGCCGCAGTTTGGGACACGGTGCCTGACCGGATCCAGCGCAGGTCGTTCTTGTTGCTAACGCGCGGTGATATGTTGGTGACGCAAACGGATCGGGCGAAAGTGCTGCGACGCGTGCAGTCCATGACCGATGGCATGTTTCACCAAGCCATGATGGTGTCGCTGACGCAGGCCCGCGATGCGGGTGATGATGCCCAAATGTGGGAGGCGAGCGGTGTTGATCCGTTTGTGGACGCGTTCATGCATATCCTCAAGGTGTTGAGTGCCGAGATATCGGGGCAGCCGCTGCCCGTTGTCAACGCACCGCCAAAAGATGAAACCGTAGATCAAGTAACGCCCCGCCGACCCACCGCGCAGTCCAAGACCTGCCGGCCTGATCCGGTTTTTCCGCACGTTCGAGGGACCGCAACCCCGTAATATGTCACCTATTAACCAGACCAACATGGTCTGATGGTATGCATTGGCGCACGACGGAATTGAGGGGCGTGATGACCGTACAGGATAAGTTGGATGAGTTTCGCATCCGGTTTTCCGGGTGCATCATTGTGGCTTATGCGGACGTCTCTAGCCGCGTGGTTTTTGCCGCAAGCACGCGCGATACCATCCCGCGCGAAAATTTGGATAAGGTTGCATCGCAAGCCGCCGATCACCTGACGGGGGTGGCGGCGCAGCAGCTGAAGAACGTGATGTTTCGTGAAACATGCGGGCCTGCAGCGGCGCTGTCCTTTGAGGGGAATGGTATATCGTGTGCCTTGCGCGCGTCGACGTCCTCTCAAGAAGTGCTGTGCCTTTTGTGTGATTTGGGCACGTCGATGGGTGAAGTAATGAGCGCAGGGCAGGTGCTGTTGTCTGACCTCTCCGGTGAGGGATAGGTCATGACCAATGGGCCACCCGAAGATGCACAAAGGTTGCGCGATCTTATCCGTGCAGCAACTCATCCGACCCCGCAGTGTTTCCCAACGGCCTTTGATGGTGCCGCGGCCGGAGTAACCACGGTGCTTGCTGCGATCGACGCGGCGGTTTTACCACGACGTTTGCATCTGACCCGCGATGACGGGCAGGTCATGACTTGTGACGTGGCTGAACGCCGTTTGATCCGTCTGGGGCAGAACGAAACCACCCCGCATTTGACCCAAGCCGACGGCATAGAAGTCGCTGCAAATATTAGGAAATTTTGCGCGTCGGCCACCACGATCCAGCTGAGTTATATCGTTCAACCCACCCGTTGGATAGCGGGTGCGTCGGGCTTGTCGGTGGCGGATTTAATGCGCGACATCGACGCGTCGGTATCGACGCCGATGACCCAAAACCTGATCACGGTTGAAATCGCATGTGCGCAAATGTCGGCCGCCGCGTTGGCAATGCTCGACAGCTGCGCCGACGGGGGGCATAGCCGTCAGGGGCAGGGCGGGCTCATTGAAAAACTGCAGCAGTTAGAAACCCACGCAGGGGATCTGCCTCATGCAGAACCCGCCAGCGGCCCGTGTTTGACGATCTGGACCGAAGCGGTGGGCGATGGTCTGGCGGTTCTATGTGCCTGCGTGGATCAGCGTCGGATCTGGGTTGTTTTCGACTGTGCAAACTTAGACGAAATTTTATCCTGTTGGGCGCGGGTCGGATGATTATTTACATGTAAATAAAACGGTATGCCGGACCAAAATTCCCCTATAGCGAGAGGGATGGAAACCGTAATTTGGCTAAATTTTACCCACAGCTGCGGAATTGGGCTATAAATTAGGCGAATATCCGGCTGATGTCGGAAAACCTCGGTATCTCGCTTCCCTTGCACGGTGCGCTCCGAACCATGTGAACCAACCGTAACCAGGAGGACGCCATGACCCTTTCTCGAATTTCGACCCTTGCTTGCGCGCTCAGCGTCGGAGCCACAGCCAGCTTTGCGGACGACCCGCTTACACCGGTGGTGTTTGGTACGAACTGGCTGGCGCAGGCGGAACACGGTGGGTTTTATCAGTCTGTTGCCGACGGCACCTACGCGGCATGCGGGCTCGACGTCGAGATCATTTCGGGCGGGCCGCAGGTCAACAACCGCGCATTGATGTTGGCAGGGCGCATCGACTTCCACATGGGCGGCGACATGCTGCAGGCCTTCAACGCGGTCAAAGAGGGCATTCCCGTTGTGTCCGTTGCCGCGATTTTCCAAAAACACCCGCAGGTGATCATTGCGCACCCGGGGCAAGCAGACAGCTGGGACGATCTCAAAGATCTGACGCTGCTGATTGGCGACAATGGCTATACGTCGTATTACCAATGGATGATCGCCGAGCACGGGTTTACGGCCGCACAGCGCCAGCCCTACACATACAACCCCGCGCCCTTTATCGCAGACAAGCAAAAAGGCATGCAGGGGTACCTTAGCTCTGAGCCGTATGCGATTGAAAAAGAAGCAGGATTTGCACCAAATGTGTTCCTTATCGCGGATGCGGGCTATTCCTCATACGCCACTACAATCGAGACGATGGCTGACACAATCGCCGATAATCCCGACAAGGTTGCGTGTTTTGTCGATGGGTCACTGACGGGCTGGTACAATTATCTCTATGGCGACAGCAGTGGCGCCGATGACCTGATCAAGGCGTCCAACCCGGATATGTCGCAAGACAAGATCGACTTTGCCAAAAAGATGATGATCGAACAGGGCATCGTCGATAGTGGTCGCGCGATTGATCTGGGGATCGGGTCCATGACCGATGATGTGATCGAAGATTTCTACACGAAAATGGTGGCGTCCGGCGTGCTCGAAGAGGGGCTGGATTGGCAAGCGGCCTACACGCTTGAGTTCACCAATAAATCCGTTGGAAAAGATATCAAACCCTAAGCAAATAGGGGGTTGGTCCGGGCGCGCGGTGTCCGGACCAACCGTTCAGGGGGACGTATGACGATACCGGATCGGCCGCAAAACACGCGGCCTGAACTGTTGCGTATGGAACAGGTCGACAAAACGTTTAACGGCGATGTTGTGGCGTTGAAAGGCATGTCGCTTGAGGTGCGCGAGGGCGATTTTATGTCGCTGTTGGGGCCATCTGGGTGCGGTAAATCGACGGCGTTACGGCTGATATCGGATCTGCTGCATCCCACATCCGGGCGCATCACGTGGGCAGGCGGTCAGACGGCTGGCGACTTGGGCGTCGTGTTCCAAGAACCGACCCTGATGCCTTGGGCGACGGTCGCACAGAACGTGTGGTTGCCGTTTCGTTTGCGCGGCAAAACCTACCATGACGTTAAGGATCAGGTGCGAGAGGCGCTGAAACTGGTAGGGCTGGAAAAGTTCCAAAATAGTTATCCGCGTGAATTGTCGGGTGGCATGAAAATGCGGGTGTCGATTGCGCGCGCCATGGTGACGCGGCCGCGTTTGATTTTGATGGACGAACCCTTTGCGGCGTTGGATGAGATCACCCGGTTCAAGTTGAACAATGATCTTTTGACGTTGAAAGACACCATCGGCTGCACGGTGATATTTGTGACGCATTCGGTGTTCGAATCCGTTTTTTTATCGAACCGGATCGTTGTTATGGCGGCGCGTCCGGGGCGGGTGATCACCGAAGTCAACGTAGACGCATCTTATCCGCGCGCCGAAGATTTCCGAACATCTGCGGAATATGCCGTTTATACGCGCCAAACCACCGATGCATTGCATCAAGCCATGGGAGACACTGCATGACCCCGGCCATGCCACCTGACGCCGATGAAATCGCCCGGTTGCGGCGCCGCCGGTTGGAAACATTCGGCAAATGGATCTTGCCCGCGTTGGTGTTGGTGGTGATGTTGGCGGTGTGGGATCGGATTGTGGTGTGGAACGAGATCCCGCATTACATTTTGCCGGGTCCGGGGCTGGTGTTGCAAACGTTAATCGCAGATTGGGCGATGCTGTTTGAAGCGCTGTTGGTTACGGTGCAAATCACGCTGATGGCGCTGGCGGTTGCGGTGTTGGGGGGCGTGGGGTTGGCGGTGTTGTTTACCCAGTCGCGGCTGGTCGAGATGAGCTTTTACCCCTACGCGGTGATCTTGCAGGTCACCCCCATCGTGGCGATCGCGCCGCTGATTTTTATCTATGTGGACAGCCGCATCGCCGGGCTTTTGATGTGCGCGTGGCTGGTCGCGTTTTTCCCTGTACTGAGCAACACGACGTTGGGGCTCAATTCGGCCGACCACAACCTGCGTGACCTGTTTCGCATCTATGGGGCGTCGCGGTGGCAGACGCTGCGGTTTTTGCAATTGCCCTCGGCTTTGCCGTATTTTCTTGGCGGGCTGCGCATTGCGGGGGGCTTGTCGTTGATCGGTGCGGTCGTGGCGGAATACGTCGCGGGCACGGGGGGGCTGAAATCTGGCCTCGCGTTTCGTATCCTCGAGGCAGGCTACCGGCTGAATATCCCGCGCATGTTCGCCGCCTTGATCTTGATCGCGGTCACCGGGGTGATCATCTTTGCCGGCCTCAGTTTTCTGAGCCATATGTTGCTGCGCAAGTGGCATGAAAGCGCGCTAAAGAGAGACTACTAATGGATTTTATGACGTTACCTGCCGGGCATGTGACCTTGCAAAACCTGACCGTACCGGGTTGTTTTCTAGGCCAAAAGGGGAATTTGGTGACCGCCGATTTGTCGGTAAACGCAGGCCGCGTTACCGACGCCCCCGGACAGCCGGTAGATATGAAAGGCGCGATGCTGTTTCCCGCCTTTGTCGATATGCACACGCATCTGGACAAGGGCCATATCTGGCCACGCGCGGCCAACCCGGACGGCAGTTTTGACGGCGCGTTGCGCACTGTGAGCACAGACCGGCAGGCCAATTGGAGCGCGGCAGACGTGGCCACCCGCATGGATTTCGCCCTGCGCTGTGCCCATGCACACGGCACGCGCGCCATTCGCACCCATCTCGATAGTGTCCCGCCGCAAGATACGATTTCGTGGGCGGTGTTCAAAGACATGCGCGACCAGTGGCACGGGCGGATAGACCTGCAGGCGGCATGTTTGGTGGGCTGCGACGCCGTTGCATTAGACAGCGGCTATGTGCAGACGGCCGATCTGGTCGCGCAGACGGGCGGCGTTTTGGGCATGGTGACCTATCCGGTGCCCGACATTGACGCGCGCGTGCGGTTGTTTTTGCAACTGGCGGCGGACCGCGGCCTCGAGGCTGATTTCCACGTCGACGAAACCCTTGATCCGGGGTCCGAGACATTGCGGGTGATCGCACAGGCGGTGATCGACACGCGTTTTGACGCACCGGTGACAGTGGGGCATTTGTGTTCACTCTCCGCCCAAGACCCCGCACGGGCGGCCAGCACCATGGATCTGGTGGCGCAGGCGGGCTTGAATGTGGTGTCGTTGCCGATGTGCAATCTTTATCTGCAAGACCGCCAGACCGGCACGCCCCGCATGCGCGGCATCACGTTGGTGCATGAACTCAAGGCGCGCGGGGTCAATGTGTCGTTTGCGTCTGACAACACGCGCGACCCGTTTTACGCCTACGGTGATCTGGATATGATCGAGGTCATGCGTGAGGCGACGCGGATCGGGCATTTGGATCATTCCGCAACCGATTGGGCGCAGGCCTTTGTGACCAACCCCGCCAAGGCCTGCGGGTTTGACGCGCCCAGCCTTGCCCCCGGTGCGCCCGCCGATCTGGTGATCTGCCGGGCGCGCAGTTGGACGGAAATTTTCGCCCGGCCACAGGCCGACCGGATTGTGCTGCGCGCGGGCCAACAGATTGACCGAACCTTGCCCGACTACGCCGAACTTGACCATCTCATGAGGATCCAATGACCGCCAATATCGACGCCGCCAAAGCAGCCCTGTCGCACCTTGATCTCGAAGACAGCGGCGCGGGCATCAAAGCCAAAAGCCGCGATTTTTTCTGGTATTCGCCCGTGCTTAAGGCGCGTTTGGATGATGTGAGCGCTGATTTCGTCGTATCGCCGCGCAGCGAGGCCGAGGTGATCGAGGTGTTGCGCGCCTGCTATGCCCATGACGTACCGGTGACGACACGCGGCGCGGGCACCGGCAACTACGGCCAAGCGATGCCGCTGGCGGGGGGCTGCGTGATGCATTTGCGGCATATGACGGCCGTTAAGGATATCCAACCGGGGCGCGTCGTGGTGGAACCGGGGTGCCTGCTCAAAGATCTGGATGCGGCGTGCAAGGACCATTCTGGTCAGGAACTGCGCATGTTTTCATCCACTTGGGCCACGGCGACCATTGGTGGGTTCATCGCGGGCGGGTCTGGTGGCGTTGGGTCGTGCAATTGGGGGTCGTTGCGCGATTTGGGTAACATTATCCGCCTTCGGGTCGTCACGATGGAGCAAGAGCCGCGCGTGCTGGAATTTCGCGGCGAAGAATTGGCTCGCGTCAGCCATGCCTATGGCACCAACGGCATTATCACCGAAATCGAAGTGCCGCTGGCACCTGCCTATGATTGGGTCGAGATGTTCGTGGCCACTGATGATTTCATGGGTGCCGCGCGTTTTGCAGAAGAGCTGGCCAACCAAGACGGTATCTTGATCAAGCTGGCGACCGTATTCGAGGCCCCCATCGCCAAGGACTATTTTCAACGCATAGCGCCCCACGTCGAAAAAGACACCAACCTGATAGGGTTGATGGTCGCGCCGCAGTCGATGGATGGGTTTGAAACCTTTCTGGGGCGCCGCCCCGCCGCGCGATTGATCTACCGCAGCGACGATCACGATTGGCCGCGCGGGCCGGGCATGGTGTTCGAATACGGCTGGAACCACACGACTCTGCGCGCCCTTAAGGTGGATCCCAGCATCACCTATTTGCAGGTGCGCTATGGGTTCCCCGAACATCTGCCGTTGATCGAAAAGATGCGCGACGCCCTCAGCCCCGAGGTCTTGCAACACCTTGAGGTCATGAAAGAAAACGGCAAGGTTATGTTTGCGGGGCTCAGCCTTGTGAAATTCACCACCGAGGCGCGTTTGGACGAGATCATCAAGCTGCATGAGGACGCGGGCGCACTTGTCTTTAACCCGCACCGTTACACGTTGGAGGAAGGTGGGCGGCAAACCGTTGACGACCGGCAGCTGAATTTCAAACGCGAGGCGGACCCAAAGGGGTTGTTGAACCCCGGCAAGATGATCGCTTGGGACGACCCCGATTTTGGGTTTGATCAGATGTATGCTTATCCTAAGTTGCGCGGGGCCCAGTAACCATGCCCCGTGCCATGGTCATCTATGCCCATCCCTGCCAAGAAAGTTATTCTTCGGCGCTGCATGCCTGTGTCGTGGACCGGTTGGCACAAGGGGGCTGGGATGTCGATGATTGTGACCTGAACGCCGAAGGGTTCTCACCTGTGCTGACTGCACAAGAACGGCGCGGGTATCATGACGAAGGCCCCAATATCGCGCCGGTTGCTGGGTATGTGGATCGCTTGCAACGGGCCGATGCGCTGGTGTTGATGTTTCCGGTCTGGAATTTCGGCTATCCGGCGATCTTAAAGGGGTTCTTTGACCGGGTTTTTTTGCCGGGCGTGTCGTTCAAACTGGAAAACGGTAAGGTCGCGCCAAACTTGCGCAACATTCGCAAATTGGCGGCGGTCACGACCTATGGTGGCAGCCGAATGCGTGCGATGTTGGTGGGGGATCCGCCGCGCAAAACCGTGACCCGTGCGGTCTGGCACGTCTGCCGGCCTGAGAAAACGCGCTACCTCGCGCGCTACGATATGAACCGCGCTACAGACCAACAACGCAAGCATTTTCTTGCGCGGGTCGGTGCGGAAATGGAGAGATTTTGAATGCGTGCTCTTGTTGTTTATTGCCATCCCAAAGCCGGCAGTTTTAACGCCGCGGTGCGTGATTTGGTCGTAGATAAACTGTCGGCTGCGGGGGCAGAAACCCGCGTGATTGACCTGTACCGCCGCGGGTTTTCGCCTGTTTTGACGGGCGGTGAACTGGATACATACATTGACGCCCCGGCCAACCGCGCGCCTGTTGCCGCCGATGTTGATGACGTTTTGTGGTGCGATACGTTGATATTTGTGTACCCGACGTGGTGGTACGGGTTGCCCGCAATGTTGAAGGGCTGGCTGGATAGGGTGCTGCTGCCGGATGTGGCGTTTTTGATGCCCGACGGTGAAAACGACACCATCCGCGCAGGACTGACCCACATCAACCGGTTGGCGGTGTTTACGACATGTGGGGCCAGCTGGGGTTTGACGCAATTGATTGGCGCACCGGGCAAACGCACGATCCTGCGGGGTGTGCGGGCGATCTGCGCGCGCCGTTGCAAGACAAGTTTCGCGGCGCATTATTTGATGGATAGCTCTTCCGCCACCAGCCGCCGCGCGCATCTGGAAAAGGTCGCGCGCAAAATGGACCGCTTTGTCGGGGCGGCCCCCGCCAAACAGCGCGCGGTGCGAGCGTAACGTGTTACAATCGATCTATGCCTCTAGGGACCTGACATGACAAAATCATTGGATTGGGCCGATTTCCGCGCCCCCGATTTCACCGATATCGACCCGATGAAAACCATCGCGGTTTTGCCCACTGCCGCCATCGAACAGCACGGGCCGCATCTGCCGGTGGGCACGGATACGTTGATCGGGCAGGGCATGTTGGATGAATTGCGCCGCCAAGCCCCCAGCGACATGGACCTGCGCATTTTGCCAATACAAGCCGTCGGTAAATCGAATGAACACCTGTGGGCGGCGGGGACTTTGACCCTGACAGCGGCCACTGCGCTGGCCGTCTGGACCGAGATCGGCCTGAGTGTGGCGCGTGCGGGCATTCGCAAGATTGCAATTGTGAATTCCCATGGGGGAAACCTTGATTTGGTTTCGATTTTATCGCGCGAACTGCGGGTGCAGGCCGGTATGTTGGCGGTGAAATGCCAATGGAGCGCGTTTGGAACGCCCGAGGGGCTGTTTTCTGAACAAGAACGTCAGTTTGGCATTCATGGGGGAGACGTCGAAACATCGTTGATGCTGCATTTTCGGCCTAAAACCGTCGACATGTCCGCCGCGCAAGATTTCAGATCAACGGCTGAACACAGTGCAATACCGCCGATTGGCCCGGTGTCATATGGTTGGATCGCCAGCGATCTGAACCCCGAAGGCACCGTGGGCGAAGCACATCTGGGCACGGCTGAAAAAGGCGCCGCCGCGGCCCGGCATCAGGTGGCGGGGTTTGTCGATCTGCTGCATAAGATGCGACAGACGGATCTGCCGCGCGGTTGATGTTGGCTGTCAGCCTGCCACGATCACATGGGTGCCCCAGTCGGCGCATTGGGTTTGCAATTGGCTGGGCAGCGGTTTGTCGGTGATGACGGTCGAGACCGCGCTCATCGAGGCGATGCGGGCTGGCGCGGTGCGGCTGAATTTGGAATGATCCGCCACCAGCAGGCACTTGCGAGATTGCGCGATGATCGTTTGGCTAACGCCGACCTCTTGGATGTCGAAGTCCAGAATATCGCCGTCATCGTCCATGGCCGAACACCCAATGACCGCAATATCGAACTTGAATTGCCGGATCGTGTTGATGGTCAGCGTGCCGACCAAACCGCCGTCTGATCGTCGCAAAACACCGCCCGTCAGCATGACCTGACAGTCGGGGTTGTCGATCAGGATATGCGCGATGTTCATGTTGTTGGTCACCACCATCAAGTCACGGTGTTGCAACAATTCGCGGGCCACGGCTTCGGTGCTGGTGCCGATGTTGAGGAATACCGACGACCCATCGGGGATTTCGGCGGCACAGGCGCGTGCCATGGCCAGCTTGGACGATTGGTTCAGGATCCGTCGTTCATCGTATTCGATGTTGGTGGTGCCAGACGGCAGAATCGCACCGCCGTGCACACGTTCGAGTTTGTTCGCTTCGGCCAGTTCGGTCAGGTCACGGCGAATGGTTTGCAAGGTGACACCGAAATGTTCGGCCAATCCATCGACAGTCACTTTGCCCTCGCGTTGTGCGATTTTCAGGATGTCAGGATGGCGAAAGGTCTGCGACATGAATGTTCTCCTTGAGGCTAGGTAACCAATAACGCGCCATAATTCTATTGTTTTATTGCGCCGACCTTCATGGACCATACTGCGCAGCAGGGCGAGGAGCGCATGCCTGCCACTATCGGGTCAGCGGCGGTCGTGGTGCTACCTGTTTCTACGTCTTGTTGTGGTTCGCGCAAAAGCGAACATAAACGAAAAAAGAACGCTTGATTGCGCTTGCAGGCTGCGCTACCCGTTGCGACGTCGGGTGTGTCAATGTGGCGCGCCGCGACAAAACACACACACAGATTGGGGGGTCTCGTGTCATCAACGTCAGAGCAATCCAAGACATATGACCTGTTCATCGTCGGCGGCGGCATCAACGGATGTGGCATTGCGCGCGATGCGGCGGGGCGCGGGCTCAGCGTCGCTCTGGCCGAGATGAATGACCTTGCGTCTGCCACATCTTCGGCATCGACCAAGCTGTTCCATGGTGGTTTGCGCTATCTGGAATATTTTGAGATCAACTTGGTACGCCATGCTTTGACCGAACGAGAGGTGTTGCTCAAGGCGATGCCGCATATCAGTTGGCCGATGCGGTTTGTGTTGCCCTACCACAAAGACATGCGGTTCGAAGGGTCCACGCCCACATCGCGTATTCTCAACACGGTCATGCCATGGATGAAAGGCCGGCGCCCTGCGTGGCTGATCCGGTTTGGCCTGATGTTGTATGACACTCTGGGCGGGCGGAAAATTTTGCCTGCCACCAAGACCTTGCAGTTGAAAGGCAGTGCCGAGGGCGCGCCGATTGATGACCGGTTTGAAAAGGCCTTTGAATATTCCGACTGCTGGATCGAAGATTCCCGGCTGGTGGTGCTGAACGCCCGCGACGCGCAGGCGCGCGGTGCCGAAATCATGGTGCGCACCAAAGTTGCGAGCGCTGCGCGGGTCGATGACCTATGGGAGATCACGTTGCACGACACCCTTACCGGTGAGGTCAAAACCGTGCGATCCCGTATGTTGGTAAACGCAGGTGGCCCATGGGTGGGTGATATCATCCAGCAAAAGGTGCGGATCAATTCCACCGAAGGGGTGCGGTTGGTGCGGGGCAGTCACATTGTGACGCGCAAGCTATACGACCACGACAAATGCTATTTCTTTCAGGGCACGGACGGGCGGATCATCTTTGCGATCCCCTACGAGACCGATTTTACCCTGATCGGCACCACAGATGCCGAACACAGCGACCCCAGTGTCAAACCTGAATGCACCGATGAAGAACGCGATTATCTGCTGAATTTCATCAACCAATACCTCAAGGACGACATCAGCGCCGACGATGTGGTGTGGTCGTATTCTGGGGTGCGCCCGCTTTATGACGACGGGGCCAGCAGCGCCACGGCGGCCACGCGCGACTATACGCTAAAGGTGGATAACACCGGCGGCGCGCCGATTTTGAACGTATTTGGCGGCAAAATCACCACCTATCGAAAATTGGCCGAAGACGCGATGGACAAGATCGTGCCATTCTTTCCCGGCACGTCCAGCCATTGGACCGCAGGCGTTGCCCTGCCGGGCGGCGATTTTGCGGTCGATGGGTTTGACGCTTTGGTCGACCGGCTGGGCGATGCCTATCCGTTTTTGACCGACGTCTGGGCCCGCCGTTTGGTGCGCGCCTACGGAACCGACGCATGGGCGGTGATGGGGGACGCAAAAGAACAAGGCGATCTGGGGCAGGCGTTTGGCGCCACCTTGACAGAACGCGAGGTCATTTGGCTGTGCGACAATGAATACGCGCGCACGGCCGAAGATATCATCTGGCGGCGCAACAAACTGGGGCTGCGGCTGGCGAAACAGGACGTGACAGCTTTGGAGGACTTTCTGCGAACTGCATTTGCAGCGCGCAAGACCAAAGCGGCAGAATAGGCGGGGGGGCCAGACATGACTTTGATTTTGGAAGGGGTGTCTAAGACTGTTGGGGGGGCGACCCACATTTACCCAACAGATATTGAATTGCAAAAAGGCACGATGAACGTGCTTTTGGGGCCGACACTATCGGGTAAAACATCGCTGATGCGGTTGATGGCGGGTCTGGATGTGCCGGCCACCGGGCGGGTGATCTGGCAGGGCGATGATGTGACAGGCATGCGTGTGCAAGATCGCAAGGTTGCGATGGTATATCAGCAGTTCATCAACTACCCGTCGATGACGGTCTATGACAATATCGCCTCGCCGATGCGTTTGTTGGGCCAGTCGCGCCAAGAGATTGATGCGCGGGTGCGCGAGACGGCCGATTTGATGAAGCTAACCCCGATGTTGGATCGCAAACCGCTGGAACTGTCGGGCGGGCAACAACAACGTTGTGCACTGGCGCGCGCATTGGTCAAGAACGCAGGCTTGGTGTTGCTGGACGAACCGCTGGCCAATCTGGACTACAAACTGCGCGAAGAACTCCGCGCCGAAATCCCTAAAATTTTCGAAAAATCCGGGTCGATCTTTGTATATGCCACGACCGAACCCGAAGAGGCGCTTTTGTTGGGCGGCAATACCGCCGCGCTTTGGGAAGGCAAGGTCACGCAATTTGGCCCCACGCCATCGGTCTACCGCAAGCCGGTCAACGCCACCACGGCGCGGGTGTTTTCCGACCCGCCGATGAATTTCCTGAACATCACCAAAACCGGCGCCACGTTGGCCTTTGGCGATGGGCAGTCTGTGCCAACTCCGGCAGGTGCCGCGGATCTGCCAGATGGCGCCTACACAGCGGGCTTTCGGCCCAACCATCTGGAACTGTCGGCGCATGTTGCAGGGGCCATGTCGTTCAAAACCCGGCTGACTGTGACAGAAATCACCGGCTCTGAAACCTTTGTGCATATGGACCACCACGGCGAACGTTGGGTAGGTCTGGTGCATGGTGTGCAACATCTGACACCGGGCCAAGACCTAGAGGTCTATTTGGACCCGGCGCATGTTTATATCTTTGGGCAAGACGGCGCGCTGGTCGCCGCGGCCCCCTACGCAGAGGCGGCATAATGGCCAAGATCACGCTTGATAACCTGGCGCATTCCTATCTGCCTAAACCCGCATCCGAAGACGATTTTGCGCTCAAAGAGCTGAACCACGATTGGGTGGATGGCGAGGCCTACGCGTTGCTTGGGTCTTCTGGGTGCGGCAAATCCACGTTGCTCAACATCATTTCGGGGTTGCTACACCCCAGCCAAGGCCGCATCTTGTTCAACGACCGCGATGTCACGCATGCACCAACCGCCGAACGCAATATCGCGCAGGTGTTCCAGTTTCCTGTTGTGTACGACACCATGACCGTGCGCGATAACCTGGCCTTTCCATTGCGCAATCGCGGTGCCGATCCGGCCTATGTGGCGCAGCGGGTGCAGCAGATCGCGCAGATGATCGGCATGGAAGCCGAATTGGGCAACAAGGCGCGCGGGCTGACGGCGGATGCCAAACAAAAGATCAGCCTTGGGCGCGGGATGGTGCGCGAAGACGTGAATGCGCTGCTGTTCGACGAGCCGCTGACCGTGATCGACCCCCACATGAAATGGGAACTGCGCACGCAGCTGAAATCCCTGCACCATGAATTTGGGCACACGATGATCTACGTGACCCATGACCAAACCGAGGCGCTGACCTTTGCAGACAAGGTTGTGGTGATGTTTGACGGCCGTGTGGTGCAGATCGGCACCCCGCAAGAACTGTTCGAGCGGCCCGCTCATACCTTCGTGGGGTATTTCATCGGCTCGCCGGGGATGAACCTGTTTGATGCCAAAATCGACGGCGCGACCGCCCAGATTGCCGGTGTTCAGGTGCCGCTGGGGGCAGGCTACGTGCCCACGGGCGGCAAGGTGCAGGTTGGTGTGCGCCCCGAATTTATCAAGCTGACGGCGGGGGGCACGGGTGTGCCTGCGCGCATCACCCGCGTCGAAGATGTGGGCCGGCACAAGATCGTGCGGCTGGATGTGGATGGCCATGAGATCAGCGCCATCGCAGGCGAAGGCGACAGTTTCAGCGCCGATAGCCAAACCATCACGTTCGACCCGCAAGGGATCAATGTTTACGCCGACGATTGGCGCGTGGCACCAACAGGGGAGGCCGCCTGATGAACAAGACAGTCAATCAAAAAGCGTGGTTTCTGGTGTTGCCGGTGCTGGTGCTGGTGGCGTTTTCTGCGGTGATCCCGTTGATGACGGTGGTGAACTATTCGGTGCAGGACACCTTTGGGCAAAACCAGTTCTTTTGGGCCGGGCTCGAATGGTTCCAAGAGATGCTGCAAGACGACCGCATGTGGAATGCGCTGTGGCGCCAAATTACCTTTTCGGGGATTATCCTCGCGATCGAAATCCCATTGGGGATTTTCGTGGCGCTCAACATGCCCAAATCGGGGTTCTGGGCGTCGTTTTGTCTGGTGCTGATGTCGCTGCCCTTGCTGATCCCGTGGAATGTGGTGGGCACGATCTGGCAGATCTTTGGCCGTGTCGACATTGGTCTTCTGGGCTACACGCTTGATAAATTAGGTATTTCCTACAACTACACCCAAGACATCTTTGCCGCATGGGTCACCGTGATCGTGATGGATGTCTGGCATTGGACGTCGCTGGTGGCGTTGCTGGGCTATGCGGGGCTGCAATCGATCCCGGATGCGTATTATCAGGCCGCCAAGATCGACCAAGCCAGCCGTTGGGCCGTGTTCCGTTATATCGAGCTGCCGAAAATGGCGGGCGTTCTGATGATCGCCATCTTGTTGCGGTTCATGGATAGTTTCATGATCTACACCGAACCCTTCGTGGTCACCGGGGGAGGGCCGGGCAATGCGACGACCTTCTTGTCGATTGATCTGGTGAAAATGGCGCTGGGGCAGTTTGATCTTGGACCTGCGGCGGCGTTCTCGATCATGTATTTTCTGGTGATCCTGTTGATTTCATGGGTGTTTTACACCGTCATGACCAACCTCGACAAAAGGGACGGCGTGTGATGTCTCAGACCACTTCGCAATCGGGCAAATGTATCAACCGGTCGGCCATCGTTATGGGGGTTTACTTGGTGTTCCTGCTGCTGCCGATCTACTGGTTGCTCAATATGAGCCTCAAAACCAACACCGAAATTTTGGGCTCTTTCTCGCTTTGGCCACGTGATCTGACGCTGGCGAACTACATCAAGATCCTCACGGATGAGAGCTGGTACATCGGGTATATCAACTCGTTGATCTATGTGGTGATGAACACGGTGATCAGCCTCGCAGTGGCGCTGCCTGCGGCCTATGCGTTTTCGCGCTATACATTCATGGGCGACAAACATCTGTTTTTCTGGCTGCTGACCAACCGGATGGCGCCGCCTGCGGTTTTCGCGCTGCCGTTCTTTCAGTTGTATTCGTCCGTGGGGCTGTTTGATACGCACATCGCTGTGGCGCTGGCCCATTGCCTGTTCAACGTGCCGCTGGCGGTCTGGATCTTGGAAGGGTTCATGCGCGGTGTGCCCAAAGAAATCGACGAGACGGCATACCTTGATGGCTATTCCTTCCCGCGGTTTTTCGTGCGTATTTTTACGCCACTGATCGCGTCGGGGATCGGTGTCGCCGCGTTTTTCTGCTTTATGTTTTCATGGGTGGAATTGCTGCTTAGCCGGACCCTAACAACCGTAGACGCCAAACCCATCGCCGCCATCATGACCCGCACCCAAGGGGCCGCGGGCATCGATTGGGGCGTGTTGGCCGCCGCAGGGGTGCTGACCATCGTGCCGGGTGCCTTGGTGATCTATTTCGTGCGCAACTACATCGCCAAGGGCTTTGCCCTCGGGCGGGTATAAAAGGAGGATCTTGATATGGCATGGATGGCATGGACCGTACCGACGGCGCTCTTTTTTGCGGTGATCGCCTGTTTGCTGATCACCTTTACCATACTCGCAATCAAATACCCCGAGACGCCCCGCGTGGGCATCTTGCGGATCGAAACGACGCGGGGGGATCGGTTGTTTATCACCCTGCTGGGCTCGGCCTTTATCAATCTGATCTGGCTGGGTCTTGAGGTCGCACCACAGCCCTATGCGCTGTTGGCGTGCCTGGTTTATGCCGTGGCGGTGTTCCGCTGGGTGTAACCAGAAAGGAGGGGGTCGACCCGATCACGGGCGGCTTGAAAACAGTTCAACAATGTCTTGGGAGGACCACATGAACTTTGCACTAAAATCAACCACAGCCGTGGGCGCGATGATCGCGTGTATGGCACTGCCGGCTTGGGGCGACATGGAGGCCGCAAAAGCGTTTCTTGACGGTGAAATCGCCGGGTTGTCCACGCTGGATCGTGCCGCACAAGAAGCAGAGATGCAATTCTTTGTCGATGCGGCGGCGCCTTTTGTGGGCATGGACATCAAGGTCGTATCGGAAACGATCACCACCCATGAATATGAATCGCAAGTTTTGGCTCCGGCCTTCACCGCGATCACCGGCATCAAGGTGACCCATGACCTGATCGGCGAAGGCGATGTGGTCGAAAAGCTGCAAACACAAATGCAGTCGGGCGAAAATATCTATGACGCCTATGTCAACGACAGTGATCTGATCGGCACGCATTGGCGTTACAAACAGGTGCGTAACCTGACGGATTGGATGGCGGGCGAGGGCGCAGATGTGACCCTATCGAGCCTCGATGTCGATGATTTCATCGGCACGTCCTTTACGACTGGCCCGGACGGCAAACTGTACCAACTGCCCACACAGCAGTTCGCGAACCTCTATTGGTTCCGCTATGATTGGTTCAACGACGCGCAAAACAAAGCCGATTTCCAAGAGAAATATGGCTACGAGCTGGGTGTTCCGGTGAACTGGTCGGCCTATGAAGACATCGCGGAATTCTTCACCGGTCGTGATTTGTCGCGCATGGGTGTTGACGGCGACGTCTACGGCAACATGGATTACGGCAAAAAAGACCCGAGCCTAGGCTGGCGCTACACAGACGCGTGGATGTCCATGGCGGGCATGGGCGACGTTGGCGAGCCAAACGGTTTGCCGGTTGATGAATGGGGCATCCGGGTGAATGAGAATTCGCAACCCACCGGGTCCTGTGTGTCACGGGGTGGTGCGACCAATTCACCAGCGGCCGTTTATGCGGTGACCAAGGCCATTGATTGGCTGCAAAAATACTCGCCCCCTGCCGCGGCTGGTATGACATTTGGCGAGGCGGGACCAATCCCGGCGCAAGGCAACGTGGCCCAGCAAATGTTCTGGTACACCGCGTTTACCGCCGCGACCGTGCAGCCTGATCTGCCCGTGATGAACGAAGATGGTACGCCCAAGTGGCGCATGGCACCTTCGCCGCACGGGGCATACTGGAAAGAAGGCCAAAAGATCGGTTACCAGGATGCAGGCAGCTGGACTTTGATGGAATCCACACCCGTGGACCGTGCCAAAGCCGCGTGGCTTTATGCGCAGTTCGTGGTGTCCAAAACGGTCGATCTGAAGAAATCTGACGTGGGTTTGACGTTCATTCGCTCATCGACCATCGACAGTGATCACTTCACGGATCGCGCGGATAAACTGGGCGGTTTGGTCGAATTCTACCGTTCGCCTGCACGCGTTCAATGGTCACCAACAGGCACAAACGTTCCAGACTATCCAAAGCTGGCGCAACTGTGGTGGCAGAACATTGGCGATGCCATGTCGGGCGCCAAAACGCCTCAGGAAGCGTTGGATGCCTTGTGTTCCGATCAGGAAAAAGTGCTTGTCCGTCTCGAACGTGCCGGTGTTCAGGGTGACCTTGGCCCCGTCATGAATGACGAAATGGACGCGGATCACTGGTTTGCACAGCCGGGTGCGCCCTACGCCAAACTGGCGGACGAAGAAGAACAACCACAGACCATCAGCTACGACGAGCTGATCAAGTCTTGGCAGTAAGCCTTTGACCTTTCGCCGGGGCGCATCCATTGTGCCCCGGCTTTTTTACGGGCGAAATTGCCCCACGAAATTCAGTGATATCCGGGGGACCCCATGACCCATATTCTTGCGATTGATCAGGGCACCACGTCCTCGCGCGCGATCATTTTCGACGCCGACATGAAAATCATCGCCAGCGCCCAAGAAGAATTCCCGCAGCATTTCCCCGACAGCGGTTGGGTCGAACATGATCCGGGTGATTTATGGTCCACCACGGCCGGCACCTGCCGCGCGGTGATCGAAAAGGCGAACCTAGGCCCCGATGACATCGCCGCCATCGGCATCACCAATCAACGCGAAACTGTTGTGGCGTGGGACAAATCCACCGGGCAACCCATTCATAACGCTATTGTTTGGCAGGACCGCCGTACGGCAGAGTATTGTCGCGAATTGCGCGAGGCCGGTCATGACACGATGATCACTGCCAAGACAGGGCTGCTGGCCGACCCGTATTTTTCGGGCACCAAACTCAAATGGATCCTTGACCATGTAGACGGCGCGCGGGCGCGAGCGCAGGCAGGCGAATTGCTGTTTGGCACGGTTGATAGCTTTCTGATCTGGAAACTCACCGGAGGTGCCGCGCATGTGACGGATGCCACCAATGCTGCGCGCACGTCACTCTATGACATTCACAAGGGCCGTTGGAGCACGTCTATTTGCGCGCTTTTTGACATCCCCATGGCGATGCTGCCCGAGGTGCGCGATTGCGCCGCAGATTTCGGCACCACGCGGCCCGATCTGTTTGGCCGCCCCATCCCGATTTTGGGCGTGGCGGGGGACCAGCAGGCCGCGACGATCGGGCAGGCGTGTTTTGAGCCGGGCATGCTAAAATCCACCTATGGGACGGGCTGTTTTGCGCTGCTGAACACCGGCGACACGGCCGTGGCATCGCAAAACCGGTTGCTGACCACCATTGCGTATCAGTTTGACGGCAAGCCGACCTATGCCCTTGAGGGGTCCATTTTTGTGGCGGGGGCCGTTGTGCAATGGTTGCGTGATGGGTTGAAAATTATCCGCGATGCCGCCGAAACCCAACCCTTGGCGGAAAATGCAGACCCCAATCAAAACGTCGTGTTGGTGCCCGCGTTTGTGGGCCTTGGTGCGCCCTATTGGAACGCCGAATGTCGCGGCGCAGTGTTTGGGCTGACGCGCAATTCGGGGCCCGAAGAATACGCCAAGGCCGCGTTGGAAAGTGTGGGCTATCAGACCCGCGACCTGCTTGAGGCGATGCAGGCCGATTGGCAGGGCACGGGCGCACGCGCAACATTGCGTGTGGACGGCGGCATGTCGGCGTCTGATTGGGCGATGCAGTTTTTGTCCGATATTATCGCGGCCCCGGTGGACCGCCCGCAGGTGCTGGAAACCACGGCGCTTGGGGTGGCGTGGTTGGCAGGCCAGCGCGCGGGTATTTACCCAGACAAGGCCGGGTTTGCAAAAAACTGGGCGCTGGAACAGCAATTCACCCCGCAGATGAACGACGCAGACCGCGCCACAAAATACGACGCATGGAAGCGCGCGGTTGACGCCACACTGCGGTTTTGACCGGGTCGGTTTTTGATTTCCTGACCGCGGGGCGCATTGTCTTTGGTCGGGGCAAAGCAGACGTGGTTGCGTCTGCGGTGCGCGCCATGGGCCAGCGGGTTTTGTTGGTGCGGGGCCGGTCGGTGTCTTGGGTTGATACCTTGGCCGCGACGTTGGGCGCGCAGACCACCACCGTCATTTGCCAAGGCGAGCCGACCATTGACATGGTCGATGACGCGGTGCGCGTGGCGCGGGCGGCGGGCTGTGATGTGGTGTTGGCCGTCGGTGGCGGGTCTGTGATTGACTTGGGCAAGGCGGTGGCCGCACTGGTACCCGGCGCTACAAATATCATGGACCATCTAGAGAGCGTGGGCCGCGCGCAGCCGTTGGGCGCGGATCCGTTGCCGTTTGTCGCCGTGCCGACAACATCGGGCACCGGGGCCGAGGTCACCAAAAACGCCGTGATCGCAGTGCCCGCCGCAGGGCGCAAGGTCAGCCTACGGGACAACCGTATGCTGCCCAATCTGGCCGTGATCGACCCTGCCTTGACAGATAACGCGCCGCGCGGTCAAACGCTGGCCTCTGGGTTGGATGCGTTGACGCAGGTGGTTGAACCCTATCTGTCGGGCCGCGCCAATCCGTTGACCGACGCGCTGTGCCGTGCCGCGATCCCACAAGGTGCACGTGCGTTGAGCCAACTGGCACAGGCCGAAACCCAAGGCGCGCGCGATGATATGGCGTTTGTCAGCCTGATGGGCGGGCTGGCGTTGGCGAATGCGGGCCTTGGGGCTGTGCACGGATTGGCGGGCGTTATGGGGGGGCGTTTGGGCGCGCCGCATGGGTTGATATGCGGGCGTTTGCTGGGGCCGGTGTTGGCGGCGAACGCCACTGCGTTGCCCGATAATACGCGGTTCGAAGAGGTCGCTCAATGGTTGGGCGCAGGGTTTGATATGGATCCCAGCAGTGTTTTTGAAACACTGCCCCATCATCTGGACAAATGGGGTGTTGCGCGGTTGGGGCAATGGGTGACCCCGCAGGTTGATCTGATGCAGATCGCCCAAGAGGCGGCCTCTGCGTCATCGATGCAGGCCAACCCCTGCGTGTTGCCCGCCAATGTGTTGGTCAAGGTCATGCAGCAGGCGATCTAACTGTCAGATCGACGACAACCCGGCATTGGTGTTCAGGAAAAATTGTGAAAAAATCGGCCCACTGGCGGCCCCGATGGCGCGCGCGTTGCCGCCGATATCGCCGGCCTCGATGCGCGGGGTCAGCAGGCCGCGGGTGTCTTGCGTGACCAGATAGCGGCGCACCCGTTCGACCAATGCCGCGCGTACGGGCTGTGGGAAGGCGCCATCAACCAAGATGGCCTCAAAATCGATGACCGAACAGACAGACAGGGCCGCTTTGGCCAATTCCTGCGCGGTTTCACCGATCCATGGATCGACATAACGTTTTAGCGCAGACCAGTCCTGCGGCATCCGCCACAACATTTCGGGGTCGATCCCGGCCTCGACCAGTCGCGTCTCGAGCAGGTGCAACGAGGCGACGTCAACCAACTGACGGCTTTCGCCCAAAGGTCCCGTGCTGCGCAGCGAGCCCAACGCGCCTGCATTGCCCTGATTGCCCTCAAACACGGTATGGTTCAGCACGACACCACCGCCAATGAACGAGCCGATGTAGAAATACGCATAGTCGCGGTATTCCTTGCCCAATCCGTACAGATGTTCGGCCCGGCAGGCGGCTGTTGCGTCATTGTAGGGGAAAATCGGCAGGGCGCTGAACTGCGCGACTTCTTGGGCAAAATCGATATCTTTCCACGCGCTAAAGTCTTGCATCGAATTGCGCGCAAGACTGTCCCATTTCCACAGCTCAAACGGCGAGGCGACGCCGATCCCGCAGAGCCGGCTTTGTTGTGCTGCGGTCATGTCGTTCATCAAGGTATCGATGCCATCGGCCAAAAACCCAAACACGACCTCGGGGGTGGGCGCGGTATAGGCCAGATGCAATTGGCGGATCACCTGACCCTTGAAGTTCAACAGCAATAATTCCGCGCTGCGACGTCCGATTTTCATCCCAAATGCAAAGACACCTGTGGCCGATAAATCCATGGGGATAGAGGGCTTTCCGACCTTTCCGCGCTGTGGTTCCCCGCGCATCAACAGCCCGTCTTTTTCGAGTTTGCGCAAGATCACAGACACGGTTTGTGGCGACAGCCCCGCCATACGCGCAAGGTCGCTGCCGGGCAGGGGGCCGTGCCGCATGAACATCGATAGCAGCAGGCGCTCGTTATAATTGCGCACGCCGCGCTGGTTCACACCAATGCTGAGGCCTTTGACCTTATCGCCATCCATGGGATCGCATATCCCCCCTAGTTCTTTGCATATTTTGACGCCCGTCAATTAATAAATCAAGTTTATTTATTTATTGACAGCCCCTTGTAAATGATGTGTCTTGACGGTGTCCTACCGGGGGAGAAGTCGGCAGGGCATGGGCGCGCATTCCGCGCCTCAAGAGATGAAACAAACGTTTCTTTGGGAGGAAACCATGAAGAAATTACTCGCCAGCACGATCCTTGGTCTCAGCACTTTGGGTGCGACCAGCGGTGTGGCCCTTGCGGATGATGTCACCGCGTGCCTAATTACAAAAACCGACACGAACCCGTTTTTCGTCAAGATGAAAGAGGGCGCCGAGGCCAAAGCCGCTGAATTGGGCATGACGCTGAAGGCGTTTGCGGGCAAGGTTGACGGCGACCATGAAACCCAAGTGCAGGCGATTGAGACCTGCATTTTGGATGGCGCGTCGGGCATTTTGATCACTGCCTCTGATACGTCTTCGATTGTCTCTGCGGTGACGCAGGCGCGTGAGGCTGGGTTGCTGGTGATCGCATTGGATACGCCGCTAGATCCGATTGACGCAGCAGATGCGACCTTTGCGACAGACAACTACAAGGCCGGTGTCTTGATCGGTGAATGGGCGCGGGCGCAATTGGGCGACGCGGCAGATAACGCGAAAATCGCGACACTGGATCTGAACGTTAGTCAGCCAACAGTCGACGTGCTGCGCAATCAGGGCTTCCTTGAAGGCTTTGGTGTCGATCTGGCCGACCCGTCTGTGATCGGCGACGAAAACGATGCGCGTTTGGTGGGCAGTGATGTCACCGACGGCAACGAAGAAGGCGGTCGCCGTGCCATGGAAAACCTATTGGCCAAAGACCCATCTATCAACGTGGTACACACCATCAACGAACCGGCCGCTGCAGGGGCCTACGAGGCGCTCAAGGCGATCGGGCGTGAAAATGAGGTGCTGATTGTGTCGGTTGATGGCGGTTGCCCCGGTGTGCAAAACGTCGCGGATGGCGTGATCGGTGCGACGTCTCAGCAATACCCGTTGTCGATGGCGGCTCTGGGCGTCGAGGCGATCAAAACCTGGGCCGAGGATGGCGTGAAGCCAGAGCCAACGCCCGGCAAAGCGTTCTTTGACACCGGTGTTGCACTGGTCACGGATGCGCCTGCAGATGGGGTTGAATCGATCTCGGTATCCGAGGGCAAAGAGCTCTGCTGGGGCTAAAACCCACATCATAGCCAGTGGCGCGCGGCACTACGCGCGTCACACGCAGGCCGGTCGTTGGGGTGATGATCCGGCCCAATCCACAAATCTACGTCAAGACGGATCGATATGACCCGCATGCAGGGAGAGGGAGAGCTGTGTCAGACGCATCTGGGCAATCTCAAGACTACGAGGCAGAGCTGTCAAAGCGACAAGAGACCGTCGCCGAGTTCGAAAACACCCATCGCGGGATAATCGGAACGGTGCAGCACCTGCTGCACATCAACCCGTCGCTGGTGCCGCTGATCGTGCTGATCGCGTCGATTGTGATATTCGGCATCCTGCTGGGGACGAAATTCTTTTCGCCCTTCGCGCTGACGCTGATCTTGCAACAGGTGCAAATCGTGGGGATCGTCGCGGCCGCCCAAAGCCTTGTTATCCTGACCGCCGGGATCGACCTCAGCGTCGGGGCGATCATGGTGATGTCGTCGGTGGTGATGGGGCAATTTACCTTTCGTTATGGCATTCCGGTCGAAATTTCGGTGGCGTGCGGGCTGCTGTGCGGCACGCTGATCGGGTTTCTGAACGGCTGGCTGGTGGCACGGGCCAAACTGCCGCCCTTTATCGTGACGCTGGGCATGTGGCAGATCGTGCTGGCTACGAATTTCCTGTATTCCGCCAATGAAACCATCCGGTCGCAAGACATCGAGGCCAACGCGCCTTTGCTGCAACTCTTTGGCAATACCATCCAATTGGGCGGCGCGCGGCTGACCTTTGGCGTGGTCTTTATGCTGGTGCTGGTTTTCGTGCTGTCCTATGCGCTCAAACATACGGCGTGGGGGCGGCATGTCTATGCGGTGGGCGACGACCCAGAAGCCGCAGAACTGTCAGGCGTGAACGTCAAGCGCACGCTGATCTCTGTTTATGCGCTGGCCGGGTTGATCTGTGCCTTCGCGGGGTGGGCCCTGATCGGGCGGATCGGGTCGGTGTCGCCAACATCGGGGCAATTGGCCAATATCGAAAGCATTACGGCCGTGGTGATCGGTGGTATTTCCCTCTTCGGGGGGCGCGGGTCGATCATGGGCACGTTGTTTGGTGCGCTGATCGTGGGTGTGTTTACGTTGGGGCTGCGCCTGATGGGGGCGGATGCCCAATGGACCTATCTGTTGATCGGTGTGCTGATCATCGGCGCGGTTGGTGTGGATCAATGGATCAGAAAGGTATCGGTCTGATGGAACCTATTCTCAAGGGCCGCAATCTGGTCAAACGCTACGGCAAGGTCACCGCGTTGGACCACTGCGATTTTGATCTGATGCCCGGTGAAATTTTGGCGGTGATCGGCGACAATGGCGCGGGTAAATCATCGTTGATCAAGGCCGTGTCGGGGGCTGTTATCCCAGATGAAGGCGAGGTGTTTCTAGAAGGGCGCAAGGTGCAGTTTACCTCGCCCATCGACGCACGCCACGAAGGCATCGAGACCGTCTACCAGACGTTGGCCATGTCACCCGCACTGTCGATTGCCGATAACATGTTTATGGGGCGCGAAATTCGCAAACCGGGGTTTCGTGGCACATGGTTGCGCCAGTTGGACCGCGCCGAAATGGAACGCATTGCCCGTGACAAACTGACCGAACTGGGCCTGATGACGATCCAAAACATCAATCAAGCGGTGGAAACCCTCTCAGGGGGGCAACGCCAGGGGGTCGCTGTGGCGCGGGCTGCGGCGTTTGGGTCCAAGGTGATCATTCTGGATGAACCGACAGCAGCGTTGGGCGTTAAAGAATCGCGCCGGGTGTTGGAATTGATCATGGATGTGAAATCGCGCGGCATTCCGATTATCCTGATCAGCCACAACATGCCGCATGTGTTTGAGGTCGCAGACCGCATTCACGTGCACCGGTTGGGCAAGCGTCTATGTGTGATTGACCCCAAGGATTACACCATGTCCGATGCGGTGGCCTTTATGACCGGCGCCAAAGAACCGCCCGTGGCAGGGGCCGCCGCGTGACGCACCCACTGGGGCCACTGGCTGCGCGCATCATGGCCGCACCGCGCAAATCCAAGCGGCGGCTGGTGGCCTTGGCCGGGCCGCCGGGCAGCGGCAAATCCACCCTCGCCGAGGCCTTGGCCGGGGCATTGCGCGAGGCCGGGTGCACGCCCCAAGTCGTGCCAATGGATGGGTTCCACCTAGACAACCGGATCCTGACAGGGTTGGGGCTGCTGGACCGAAAAGGCGCACCTGACACCTTTGATGTCGCGGGGTTTGCGCGGTTGATGGCGGCTTTGGGCGACCAGACGCCTGTGTATTACCCGGTTTTTGACCGCACCCGCGATATCGCGATCGCCGGGGCAGGGACGTTGGATGCGCATTGCGATACGGTCATCGTCGAAGGCAACTATCTGCTGCTGGATGCGCCCGGATGGGCGGATTTATCTGCGGGTTGGGACATCAGTGTGCGGCTTGACGTGCCCATAGATATCTTGCGTCAACGGCTGGTGGATCGTTGGTTGCACGAAGGGCTGGCACCTGCTGCAGCCCTTGCGCGTGCCGAAGGCAACGACCTGAAAAATGCGCGTTTGGTTCAGGAACAGTCGGTGCTGGCGGATGTGGTTTTTGACGCAACGGCCCCGTATATCTAAGAAAAAGCTGATTTATGCGACAATGCGAACTATGATGCCAAAAATCGGCCATTGATGTTTGTTCGGAAATGTGGTCGTTAGCGCTAACAAGCGTGAATACCGCCAGACTGGCCTCTGGCACCAATAGTTCCGGAGGAATAAAATGTCTCATACAGTTGCAATCAACGGTTTTGGTCGCATTGGGCGGGGTGTGTTGCGCGCCCTAATCGAAAATAAGGTCTCTGATGTCGAAGTGACAGCCATCAACGACCTGTCTTCACCCGAAACTTTGGCGCACCTGCTGAAATACGACAGTGTGCATGGCCGTTTGGATGCAGATGTATCCGTGTCGGGCGACGCCTTGGTTGTGAACGGCAAGTCCATCGCCGTCACCGCGATCCGCAATCCTGCCGAACTGCCATGGGATGGCGTCGATGTGGCAATGGAATGCACCGGCCTGTTCACCGCGCGTGAAAAAGCCGCCCAGCATCTGGAAAACGGATCGCGCCGCGTGTTGATTTCTGCACCGGGTGCAGGCGCTGACCGCACGGTTGTGTTTGGCGTGAACGACAAAGACATGACCAAAGACGACATCGTTATTTCCAACGCGTCCTGCACCACGAACTGCTTGGCCCCGGTGGCCTATGTTCTGGACAAGGCGTTTGGCATCAAAACCGGCTACATGACCACGATCCACGCCTACACAGGCGACCAGCCGTCACACGATGCGCCGCACAAAGATCTGTATCGTGGGCGCGCCGCCGCTGTGTCGATGATCCCGACATCAACCGGTGCGGCCAAGGCGATCTCGCTGGTGTTGCCGCATTTGGAAGGGCGCCTCGAAGGGTCCGCGGTGCGTGTGCCAACGCCGAACGTGTCGTTGGTTGATCTGGTGTTCACACCCGAAAAACCAGCCACCAAAGAGGCGATCAACGCCGCCATCAAAGCCGCAGCCGAAGGCGAGCTGAAGGGCGTGTTGGCCTACGAGACAGACCCAACCGTGTCGATCGACTATAATCACGATGCCCATTCATCAAGCTTTGCAGCGCCGCAAACCAGCGTCACAAAAGACGGTCTTGTGCGTGTGGTCAGCTGGTATGACAACGAATGGGGGTTCGCCAACCGGATGATCGACACAGGTCGCCGCTTGGCCGAACTGTCGAAAACCTGACGCTGCGCGCGGGTGTTTTAACGTCCAGGGACCAGAAGGAACCGAGATGCATCTGAACGATACTATTGCCCGCGTCACCGACCGGATCATCACCCGCAGTGCAGGGCCGCGAGGCGAATACCTTGCGCGCATGCGTGCGGCGCGTCTAAAGGGCCCCGCGCGCGGGCATCTCAGCTGTAGCGGGCAGGCGCATGCCTTTGCAGGGGCCGGTCCGGATCAATCCGCGCTGGCCACGCAGCAGGCGCCCAACCTGGGGATCGTGACGACCTACAACGATATGTTGTCGGCGCATCAACCCTTTGAGCGCTACCCTAATCTGATCCGCGAAGCCGCACGTGAGGTGGGCGCGACCGCTCAGGTCGCAGGCGGTGTGCCGGCGATGTGCGATGGTGTCACCCAAGGTGAGCCGGGCATGGAACTCAGCCTGTTTTCACGGGATCTTATCGCGATGGCCACGGGCATCGCGATGACGCACAATACCTTTGATGCGGCGGTGTATCTGGGTGTGTGCGACAAAATCGTGCCGGGTTTGATCATTGCGGCGCATACATTCGGCCACATCCCGACGGTGTTTTTGCCCGCCGGGCCGATGTCATCAGGCCTGTCGAACGAAGAAAAATCGCAGGTTCGGCAGAAATTCGCCGCAGGCGAAGTGGGCCGCGACGAACTGATGCAGGCCGAGATGGGCGCCTATCATGGCCCCGGCACCTGCACGTTTTACGGCACCGCCAACACCAACCAGATGCTGATGGAATTCATGGGCATGCATTTGCCCGGTACCAGCTTTGTGCAACCCAACAGTGGGTTGCGCGATGCACTGACCAAGGCGGGCGCACAACGCGCGCTGGCGCATTCTGATCTGGGCGACGACTATCTGCCGGTCTGCGATGTTCTGGACGAAAAAGCCTATGTGAACGGCATCATCGGGTTGAATGCCACGGGCGGGTCCACAAACCTGCTTATTCACTTGGTTGCGATGGCGCGGGCGGGTGGTATCATATTGGATTGGCAGGATTTCTCGGACCTGTCCGAGGTCACGCCGTTGCTGGCACGGGTCTATCCAAACGGTCTGGCAGATGTAAACCATTTCCATGCGGCGGGTGGTTTGGGTTACATGATCCGCGAACTGCTGGGCGCGGGGCTGCTACACGCAGACACCAAAACCGTCGGCGGTGGCGGGCTGGATGCCTACACCCAAGAACCCAAGCTCAAAGGCGAGACGCTGAGCTGGGAAGAGGGCACCTCTCATAGCTTAAACTACCGAATTCTGCGTACCGTGGCGGACCCGTTCCAACCGACAGGCGGGCTTAAACGGCTCAACGGGTCGCTGGGGAATGCGGTGATGAAGGTGTCTGCGGTCAAGCCCGAACATCAGGTTGTCGAGGCTCCGGTACGGGTGTTCAACGACCAAGAAGAAGTCAAAGCGGCCTGTAAAGCGCGTGAAATCACCCAAGACACTGTGGTTGTGGTGCGGTTTCAGGGGCCCAAAGCCAACGGCATGCCTGAATTACACAGCCTGACGCCGCTGTTGAAAAACCTGCAAGGGCGGGGGATCAATGTGGCGCTGGTCACCGATGGCCGGATGTCGGGCGCGTCGGGGTCTGTGCCCGCTGCGATCCACGTCAGCCCCGAAGCACTGGACGGCGGTGCCATTGCCAAACTACAAGACGGTGACGTGCTGCGTGTGGATGCGGTGACCGGCGAATTGGATATCAAAACCCCCGGTGTGTTGGATCGCGAAGCGGTGCGCATCAATCTGGGGGCCAATGAATACGGCCTGGGCCGCGAATTATTCGCGCAGTTCCGGCGGTCCGTTGGCACGGCAGACACCGGCGCCAGCGTATTTTTTTGACGAAGGAAGGATGACTTTATGACCCCGCAAGAGGCCAGCGCACGCGCGCGTGAAATTTGCACCCGTGCGCCGATTGTACCGGTGCTTGTCGTCAAAGACGCCGCACACGCGCGCCCTTTGGCCGAGGCCTTGGTGGCCGGTGGGTTGCCTGCGCTTGAAGTCACATTGCGCACGCCCGCCGCGTTAGAGGTGATCGCAGAGATGGCCAAAGTGCCGGGCGGCATTGTGGGGGCTGGTACGTTGGTCACGCCGCAAGACGTCAAAAACGCCAAGGCTGCGGGTGCAATGTTCGGTGTGTCGCCCGGTGCGACAGACGTGTTGCTGGACGCCTGTGAGGCCGAAGATCTGCCGTTGCTGGCGGGGGCTGCGACGGCCTCAGAGGCTATGCGGTTGTTTGAACGTGGCTATGACGTGCTCAAATTTTTCCCCGCCGAAGCGTCGGGTGGTGTGCCTGCGCTCAAGGCGATCGGCGCGCCATTGCCGCAGATTTCGTTTTGCCCGACCGGCGGTGTCAGCCCCGGCAACGCGCAAAGCTACTTGGACCTGCCCAATGTGTTGTGTGCTGGCGGCAGCTGGGTGGCGCCATCGGATCTGGTGGTCAAAGGAGACTGGGCCGGGATCGAAGCATTGGCGCGCGATGCGGCCAAACTAACGGCCTGACCCCGGTAGGGGCGGCATAAAACATCGGGAGTGGGGCGATGATTATTTGTTGCGGCGAAGCGCTGATCGACATGATCCCAACGGCGGCCCAAGACGGGCGGCCCTGTTTTGCGCCCCATGCCGGCGGGGCGGTGTTCAACACTGCCATCGCTTTGGGGCGGCTTGGGCAGAAAACTGGGTTCGTCACGGGCCTGTCGGATGATCTGTTTGGTGTGCAGCTGTCGCGCGCCCTCGAAGACAGCAACGTGGATTGCAGCCATGTGATCCGGTCGCATTTGCCCACGACTTTGGCCTTTGTAGAACTGACCAACGGGCAGGCGCGCTATACGTTTTATGACGAAAACACCGCCGGGCGCAGCCTGACACCTGACAGCCTACCGGACCTGCCAGATAGCGCGCAGGCGCTGTATTTTGGTGGGATCAGCCTGATCAGCGAACCCTGCGCCGATTTCTACGCGGCCCTCGCCGAGCGTGAAACCGCGACACGGTTGATCGTGCTGGACCCCAACATCCGCGCGACCTTTATCCGCGACGAGGCCCGGTACCGCGCGCGATTGGACCGGATGATCGCGGTGTCGGACATTGTGAAAGTGTCGGACGAAGATCTGGATTGGATCATACCGGGCGCGGGCGGCCTTGAAGACAAGGCGCGCACTATGCTGGCTGCGGGTCCGCATGCGGTGATCGTCACGCGCGGTGCCGATGGGGCATCGGGCGTTTTCGCAAAGGGCCCGATGATCGATGTGCCCGCGCAACGGGTCGAGATCGTCGATACCGTCGGGGCGGGCGATACGTTTAATTCTGGCGTGCTGGCGCAATTGGCGCAAGATGGGCTGCTGTCCAAGGACGCGGTGTCACAAATCGGGCCAGAGGCATTGGGCCGCGCGTTGGCGCTTGGAGCGCGGGTTGCTGCGGTGACCGTGTCGCGTGCGGGGGCCAACCCGCCTTGGGCCAACGAACTGTAACTGCGGCTGGTTGATGTCTGTGCGGCACAACCGGCGCGATGGATGAACTGGACCTTACCGTGCTCCGACACGGTGACACCAAGATGAAAAGAGCGATGATGTCTGACATGACGATCCCCCCTGTTTCGCCCCAAGATTTCAGCGCGCACATTCTGCGCCACCTCAAACAATCGCAAGGCAAAGATGCCAGTGACGCATCGACCTATGATTGGCGCATGTCGCTGTCATTGGCGCTGCGTGATCAGGTTGTTAACCCGTGGCTGGAAAGCACCCGCAAAGCCCAAGCCGTTAAAGGCAAACGTGTTTACTACCTGTCGATGGAATTTCTGATCGGGCGTTTGATCGAAGACGTGGCCGTCAATCTGCGCCTTGATGAGGTCGCCGAGACGGCATTGACAGATTTGGGTCAGGATTACGCAACCATCGTGGCCAGTGAACCGGATGCGGCACTGGGCAATGGCGGGTTGGGCCGGTTGGCGGCGTGTTTCATGGACTCGCTATCCACGTTGGGCATCCCGGCCTACGGTTACGGTATCCGCTATGAGCACGGGTTGTTTGAGCAACATTTCGAAGATGGTGCCCAGATGGAAACCGCCGAAACATGGCTCGCGCAGCGCCACGCGTGGGAATTCGAACGTCCCGAGGTCTCCTACCCGATCAATTTCGGCGGTGACATCCGTGACACCGACGGCAAACCCGTGTGGCACCCGGCCGAAACCGTCATGGCAGCGGCCTATGACACGCCGGTTGTGGGCTGGCAGGGCACGTGGGCAAACACCTTGCGGCTGTGGGCGGCCAAACCGGTAACGGCCTTTGATCTGGCCAGCTTTAACCGTGGCGATTACATGGGCGCCAGCGCCCCCGAGGCCTTGGCCCGCACGATCAGCCGCGTGCTTTATCCCGATGACACCACCGAGATCGGCAAGGAACTGCGGCTCAAGCAAGAGTATTTCTTTACCTCGGCGTCGCTGCAAGATTTGCTGCACCGGTTCCTCAGCGAAGGGGGCGACCTGACGCAATTGGCCGACCACGTCGCGATCCAGCTCAACGACACGCACCCCGCGATTGCGGGCCCCGAACTGGTGCGGCTGTTGGCGGATGATCATGGCATTGAGGTCGCGCAAGCCATCAGCATCGCGCGCGGGTGCCTGGCCTACACCAACCACACATTGCTGCCCGAAGCGTTGGAGCGTTGGTCTGAGGACCTTTTCATCCGGGTGTTGCCACGCCACCACCGGATTATCGAACTGATCGAGGCGGCGCATCTGGCCGAAACCAACAGCGACGTGCGGATCCTCGAGCACGGCGAGGTCAAAATGGGCGAACTGGCCTTTGTCATGGCCCACCACGTCAATGGCGTGTCGGCGTTGCATTCTGATCTGGTCAAGGAAACCGTCTTTGCCGACCTCAACCGTGACTATCCCGGCCGGATCATCAACCAAACCAACGGGATCACCCCGCGTCGGTGGCTGTATTCGTGCAACCCGGCGCTGCGCGGGCTGATCAACGACACCATCGGCACCAGCTGGCCTGCGGATCTGCAACAGCTCGACGCGCTGAGCGGTCACGTGGATGACGCCGCGTTTCTTGAACGGTTTCAGGACGCAAAAACCACCAATAAGGCACGTCTGTCCAACTGGTTGAAGGCGCGCGATGGGGTGTCGCTGGACCCATCCGCGATGTTCGACGTACAGATCAAACGGCTGCATGAATACAAGCGCCAGCTGATGAACCTGCTCGAAACGGTTGCCCTGTGGAACGACATCCGCGACAATCCGAACGGCAATTGGACCCCGCGCGTCAAGATATTCGGCGGCAAGGCGGCCCCCGGTTATGTGGTGGCCAAAGAGATCATTCACCTGATCAACGATGCCGCCAAATTGATCAACGCCGACCCTGTCACGCGCGACTATCTGCAGATCGTCTACCCCGAAAATTACAACGTCTCGATGGCCGAATTGCTGATCCCGGCGGCGGATTTGTCAGAACAGATCTCGACAGCGGGCAAAGAGGCATCCGGCACCGGCAACATGAAATTTGCCCTGAACGGCGCGCCCACCATCGGCACATTGGATGGGGCGAACGTGGAAATCCGCGACTGCGTTGGCGCCGAGAATTTCTTTTTGTTTGGTTTGACGGCATCAGAGGTGACAGCCCGCCGCGCCGAACCCAACTATGCACGCCGCGCCATCGAGGCCAGCCCGCGGTTGGCCCGTGTGTTGCACCAAATCGAAAGCGGCGTGTTTTCGCCGTCTGACAAAGGCCGGTATGCGGGGTTGGTCCAAGGCTTGATGGATCACGATTATTTCCTCGTGACCTGCGATTTTGACAGCTATTTTGACACGCAACGTGTGGTGGACAAAGCCTTTGCTGACCCCGCAGGTTGGACCCGGATGGCGGCGTTGAACACGGCGCGCGTGGGGTGGTTTTCGTCTGATCGCACAATTGCGGGCTATGCGCGCGATATTTGGGGGGCGTCTCGCTTGACCGGGGCGGGTGCTGCGCGCAAGGATGTCGCCTAGGGGGATTGTGATTTGGAATTGGACGCACAGGATATAGATGCAATTGTCGCAGGCCGACACGGAGATCCGTTTTCTGTGTTGGGCCTGCATAAGATCGCAGACAAATGGACTGTGCGGGCCTATGTTCCGGGGGCGGATAGCATCGAGGTGCTCGACCCCAAGACCAAGCGGCGTATCGTGACGCTCGCGCCCGTAGGTGACACCGATGGGGCGTTTGAGGGCCGGGCAACCCGCCGCAAGAACCGGTTTGCCTATCATCTCAAGATCACCCGCGACGGGCACAGTTGGATCACCGATGATCCCTACCGCTTTGGGCCTGTTATGGGCGAATGGGATGAATATCTGCTGGGCGAAGGCACGCACCGGCAGTTGTGGAAAGTTCTGGGCGCGCACCCTTGTGATCATGAGGGCGTCTCGGGTACCCATTTCGCCGTTTGGGCGCCGAACGCCGCGCGGGTATCGGTGGTCGGAGATTTCAACACGTGGGACGGGCGGCGCACGCTGTTGCGCAAGCGCGGCCAGACCGGCGTGTGGGAGGTATTCGTCCCCGCAATCGGCCCCGCCGAGGTCTATAAATTCGAAATTCTGGGCGCTGATGGCCAGCTGTTGCCGCAAAAGGCCGACCCGGTTGGGTTTGGCGCCGAACACCCGCCGCGCACGGGGTCGGTGGTACGCGATATCACCACGCATCAGTGGCAAGATGCGGGCTGGATGACCAAACGCGCCGCAGCACAGCGGTTTGATCAACCTATGTCGATCTACGAGGTGCATCTTGGGTCGTGGCGCCGGGTGCCCGAAGACGGCAACCGCCCGCTCAGCTATCTGGAACATGCCGACCAATTGATCAGCTACGTCAAAGATCTGGGCTTTACCCATATCGAACTGATGCCCATTTCCGAATTTCCCTTTGATGGGTCTTGGGGCTACCAACCTGTGGGGCTTTTTGCGCCTACGATCCGGCATGGCACGCCGGGTGAATTCCGCGCGTTTATCGAGGCCGCGCACAAAACTGGGATCGGCGTGATCTTGGATTGGGTGCCCGGGCATTTCCCCGAAGACGCGCACGGGTTGGCGAAATTCGACGGCACGGCGCTTTATGAACACGCCGACCCCAAGGAGGGCTTTCACCCCGATTGGAACACGATGGTGTTCAACTATGGCCGGGTCGAGGTGTCGAACTACCTGATCGCGAACGCGCTCTATTGGTTGCAAGAACACCACATTGACGGGCTGCGCGTGGATGCGGTCGCGTCGATGCTGTACCGCGATTACAGCCGTAAAGACGGCGAATGGATCCCCAACAAAGACGGCGGCCGCGAAAACCTTGAGGCCATCGCGTTTTTGCAAAAGATGAACGTGGCGGCCTATGGCGAGGTCGACGGCATCATGACGGTGGCCGAAGAATCCACCGCCTTTCCGGGGGTCAGCGCGCCCACCGATGGGGGCGGTTTGGGCTTTGGGTTCAAGTGGAACATGGGCTGGATGAACGACACCCTCAGCTACATGGCCGAGGACCCGATTAACCGCAAATACCACCATTCCAAGATGACATTCGGGCTGCATTACGCGTTTTCGGAAAATTTCATCCTGCCGCTGAGCCACGATGAGGTGGTGCATGGCAAAGGGTCGTTGCTGGATAAAATGCCCGGCACAGGGCCGGATAAATTCGCCAACCTGCGGGCCTATTATGGGTTTATGTGGGGGCATCCGGGCAAAAAGCTGCTGTTTATGGGCTGTGAATTTGCCCAAGGCGCAGAATGGAACCACGACAGCAGTCTGGACTGGCATTTGCTGGGGTATGACCCGCACAAGGGCATGCAGCGGCTGGTGGGCGATCTTAACCGGCTCTACCGGGATCAACCGGCGCTTTATACGCAAGATACCAAGCCCGAGGGGTTTGAGTGGATTGAGGAAACCAACGGCGAGGAATCCATTTTTGCTTGGGTCCGTCACGGGACCGACGGCGCGGCGCCTATGTTGGTGGTGTGCAACCTGACGCCGGTGGCGCGCACGGGCCGCCGCATCGGTGTGCCGGAACAAGGCCGCTGGGTTGAGCGTTTGAATACCAACGCAGATGTCTACGGTGGGGACGGCCAAGGCAATATGGGCGGTGTCGACAGCGAACAGGTGGCCGCATCGGGCAGAGCGGTGTCTATTTGCCTGACGCTGCCGCCGCTCACCACGCTCTTTTTTGAGCTGGAGCGCAGCTAAACGTACAAAAACACGACTTTGGGGGGAGATCAAAGCATGGACAGAGAAACACACCGATTGGCACAACAGACCATGGCCTTTGTGCTGGCGGGGGGGCGCGGCAGCAGGCTGTATGAACTGACCGACCGGCGGGCGAAACCGGCGATGTATTTTGGCGGCAAAAGCCGGATTATCGATTTTCCGCTGTCCAATGCGGTAAATTCCGGCATCCGGCGTATTGGCGTGGCCACACAATACAAGGCGCATTCGCTGATCCGACACCTGCAACGCGGGTGGAGCTTTTTTCGCGCTGAACGCAATGAATCGCTTGATATTTTGCCAGCATCGCAGCAGCTGAACAATGAAAATTGGTACAAAGGTACCGCGGATGCTGTCGCCCAAAACCAAGAGATCATCGAAGGCTACGGGCCCAAATATATCGTGATCCTTGCGGGCGACCACATCTACAAACAAGATTACTCCCTGATGATCCGCCACCACGTGGAAAGCGGCGCCGATGTGACCGTGGGCTGCATCGAAGTGCCCCGCATGGAGGCGACAGGTTTTGGTGTGATGAAGGTCGACACCGAAGACCGCATTCTGGATTTCGTTGAAAAGCCCGCCGACCCACCCGCAATGCCGGGAGACCCAAACCAGGCGCTGGCCAGCATGGGCATCTATGTGTTCGCGACGGAATATTTGTTCAAAATTCTGGCGGAATGCGCGGCTGAACCAGGGTATGGGCATGATTTCGGCGGTGATATCATCCCCCGGATCGTGCGGGACGGCAAAGCGATCGCGCACCCGTTTAGCCGGTCTTGTGTGCGTTCAGGCATCGAGAAAAAAGCCTATTGGCGTGACGTGGGCACGGTGGATGCCTTTTGGCAGGCCAATGTGGATCTGACGGACTTCACCCCAGAGCTGGATCTTTTTGACAATGAATGGCCCATCTGGACCTATTCGGAACTGACAGCCCCCGCCAAATTCATCCACAACGAAGACGGTAGGCGCGGGCATGCGGTGTCGTCGATGGTGTCGGGGGGGTGTATTATTTCGGGGTCTAGTCTGGATCAATGTCTGCTGTTTACTGGCGTGCGTACCCATTCGTTTTCGCAACTGAATGGCGTTGTCGCGCTGCCCTATGTGCAGATCCACCGCAATGCGCAACTTACGAATGTTGTGGTTGATCGGGGCGTTACGATCCCCCAAGGTCTGGTGGTGGGCGAAGACCCCATCGAAGATGCCCGGCGGTTCCGCCGAACGGACCAAGGCACCTGCCTGATCACCCAACCCATGATCGATAAATTGGATCTATGACGTGAAACTGCTGTGTGTGGCCTCAGAATGCGCGCCCTTTGTCAAAACGGGCGGGCTGGCGGATGTGGTGGGCGCGTTGCCCAAGGCGTTGGCGACGTTGGGGGTGGCCTCGCGGGTGATGCTGCCCGCGTACCCTGCATTGGCAGATATTGTTGCCACGGGCCAAGAGGTCTGGCGGCAACGGGCCCTGCATGGGGGTCCTGTGCGGTTGGTGGCCTGTCAGGCCGAGGGCATTGATTTGCTGTTGCTGGACGCGCCGCATCTTTATGATCGGCCGGGTACGATTTATCTGGGCACCGATGGCCGCGATTGGCCCGACAACGGGGTGCGGTTCGCCGCGCTGTCCTATGTCGCGGCCGAGGTCGCGATGGGGGCGCTGGACGGTTGGCGCCCTGATGTCGTGCATGCCCATGACTGGCAAGCGGGGCTGGTGCCGGCCTATCTGCACCAACGCGATGCACCCACGCCGCCCTGTGTGATGACCGTCCATAATATCGCGTTTCAGGGGCTGTTTGACCCGGCGCTGATGACGACTTTGGGCGTGTCATCGACGCTATATACCCCTGATGGTATTGAATATTTCGGCCACATCGGGTTTCTGAAGGCCGGGCTGGTCTATGCTGATAAAATCACCACTGTCAGCCCAAGCTATGCGCGCGAATTGATGCAGCCCGAATTTGGCATGGGTCTAGAAGGGCTCTTGCGTGCGCGCAGTTCGGACTTGGTTGGCATTCTCAACGGCATTGATCTCGACGCGTGGAACCCTGAAACCGACCCCGCCCTTGAGGCGGGTTATACCGTCAAACGTCTCAAATCTAAGGCGATCAACCGCGCCGCTTTGATAAAACGCTTTGGTCTCGCGCCGGACCAGCGGGGGCCGTTGTTTTGTGTCATCAGCCGCCTAACGACGCAAAAGGGGCTTGATCTGTTGCTCGACGCCTTGCCCGCGTTGGTGGCGCGGGGGGCGCAGTTGGCGGTTCTGGGCAGCGGGGACAAAGACCTCGAGGCGGGGTTTGTTGCGGCCGCCCACCGCTATCCCGGTGCGATTGGGGTGATCATTGGCTACGACGAACCGCTGTCGCATTTGATGCAGGGGGGTAGTGATGCCATCGTGATCCCATCGCGGTTTGAACCCTGCGGGCTGACGCAACTCTATGGGTTGCGCTATGGCACGGTGCCGGTGGTGGCGCGCACGGGTGGTCTGGCCGATACGGTGATTGATGCCAACGAGGCCGCGCGCAGTGCAAAATGCGCCACGGGCGTGCAATTTGCCCCGGTCACCGCAAGCGCCTTGGAACAGGCGATCCACCGGGCCTGCGATATCTACGCGCAACCCACCGAATGGGCAGGGCTGGTCCGGCGGGGCATGCGGCATGGCGTGGGGTGGGATGTCTCTGCGCAGGCATATGGTGATATCTACGCGGCAGTTTGCGACGCACGTGTAACGCAGGACTGACCTCAATGGCTTATGCAATATCTTCGGGCAGCCCGGTTAAAATCGGGGCGCATTTTGACGGCGAAGGCACTAATTTCGCAGTGTTTTCCGCCAATGCGACCAAAATCGAACTCTGTCTGTTCAGCCCCGATGGTAACCGTGAAACCACCCGTCTGACCTTGCCCGAACGGACCGGCGATATCTGGCACGGGCATGTGGATGGGCTGGTGCCCGGTGCGCTTTATGGCTACCGCGCCCATGGCAGCTATGCGCCCGAACAGGGGCACCGGTTTAACCCCCACAAGCTGTTGCTTGATCCCTACACCCGCGAAATGCGCGGTGCGTGGCGCAACACCACGGCGACCTTGGGGTACGACCAATCCTCCAGCGCGCAGGATCTGTCGTTTGACACCCGGTGTTCGGCGGCGTTTGTGCCCAAATCGGTGGTGTCTGACCCTGCGCTGTTTGGCGATACGTCGCAGCCCATCTTGACCCCGTGGGACGAAACGTTGATCTACGAGACCCACGTAAAGGGCCTGACCCAGTTGCACCCGGATGTGCCCGAGGCCCTGCGCGGCACTTACGAAGGTCTGGCGTCGGATGCGGTGATAGATCACTTGCACCGGATGGGGGTCACGGCCATTGAACTCTTGCCCACGCATGGGTTTATCAACGACGGATTTTTACTTGAAAAAGGTCTGACAAACTACTGGGGTTACAACACAATTGGTTTTTTCGCGCCCGAACCACGGTATTTTGGGCCTGCCGGTCTGGTGGGGTTCCGCCAGATGGTACGCCGGTTCCACGACGCGAGTATCGAGGTGTTTTTGGATGTGGTCTATAACCACACCGCCGAAGGCGACCACCGCGGCCCGACCCTGTCGTTTCGGGGGCTTGATAACGCCTCATACTACCGCCTGATCAACGGCCAGCCGCGCTATTACGTGAACGACACGGGCACCGGTAACACGGTCAATGTGTCTCATCCGCAAGTGCTGCGGTTGGTGATGGATTCCCTGCGGTTCTGGGTGGAATGCATGGGCATTGATGGCTTTCGGTTTGATCTGGCCACGACCGTGGCGCGCGAAGATCATGGGTTTGACCCGCGCGGTGGCTTTCTGGATGCGCTGCGCCAAGATCCGGTGCTGGCCGGGGTCAAAATGATCGCAGAGCCGTGGGATATCGGGCCCGGTGGCTACCGTTTGGGGCAGTTCCCGCCCAAGTTCGGCGAATGGAACGATGCCTATCGCGACACGGTGCGCAGGTTCTGGCGGGGCGATGCACATAGCGCGCAGGATCTGGGTGCGCGGTTGATGGGATCCGCCGGCGAATTTGACCGCGGCGGCCGTAGAGCGTGGTCATCGGTGAATTTTCTGGCCTCGCACGATGGGTTCACCTTGGCCGATATCACCCGCTATTCTGATCGCCACAATCACGCCAACGGCGAAGATAACCGCGATGGTCACAACGCCAACTATTCCGATAACCTTGGCGTCGAAGGCCCAACTGACGACCCCGCAATCAAGACACGGCGCAAACAACGTCAACGTAACATGCTGGCCACGCTGTTTTTATCCCAAGGCACGCCGATGATGCTGGCGGGCGATGAAATCGGGCATTCGCAGGGCGGCAACAACAACGCCTACTGTCAGGACAATGCAACCACTTGGCTGGACTGGGCGCAGGCCGACGAAGACCTGCTGGCGTTTGTGGCGGAATTGGCGGGCTTGCGCCGGGCGCATCCGGCCTTGCGCCAATCGCGGTTTTTGCATGCGGCGCGGCGCCCGTCTGACGGGTTGCCTGATGTGGAATGGTCTGATTTCGACGGTCACGCCCTGAATTGGCGCGATCCCGGCCTGTCGAGCCTCTGCGTGACGTTGCGCGGATCCGCCGAAGCGCCCGCCGTCGCCCAAACCGATGACGTGGCGTTTGTGGTGTTCAACCGCGCCGAAACCGCCGCACAGGTTGTTGTCCCTGCTGCGCCCGAGGGCCGGATGTGGGTCTGTGCGCTGGATACGATGCAAACGGTGCGCGGGGCTGTCCCGGTTGACCGCATTGATGTGTCCGGGCCGTCGGTTTTGGTGTTGGTCCTGGCGGATGAGACGGGCACGCAATGACAGCGCAGGCCAATCTGACCGCGCTCGCCCAGCTGTGTGGTATCTTTGATCGCTTTGTTGATTTGGATGGCGTCACCCGTCCCACCAACCCCGACACTTACCGCGCGCTGTTGCGGGCCAATGGGCTGGCGGTCGGGACCGAAGCCGAGGTTCGTGATACATTAGAACACCTGCGCGCAGGGCAACAGGCGCGGATCATTCCACCAGAACTGGTGATGACATGCGACGTCCCTTACACGCTGCCCTGTCCGTTCGCGGCAGAGTGGTACGTGGTGCTGGAAGGGCAAACGGTAGTGTTTGCCGAAGGCCACGCGCGCGACGATATTCACCTACCAGCACTGCCCATGGGCGTGCACACCTTATCTGTCCGGCAGGGCGCATCGGATGCGACTTGTGTGGTGATCTGCGCGCCCGCCCGCACGCCGATGTTACCCGACGTGGCCGGGGTGCCGCGCGTGTGGGGCGTGGTTGCGGGGCTTTACGGGGTGCAGTTTGACCGCAACGCAGGTTTGGGTGATTTCGAAGATCTGGCGCGATTGGCCGAGATATTCGGCCCGCAGGGGGCTGCGTTTTTGGGGATCAACCCGGTGCATGCGCTTGGCTGGGCTGCGGGGGATGTGATCAGCCCGTATTCGCCGACCCACCGCGGGTTTTTGAACACGCAACATATTGCAATGGCATCAGATCACGCACCCGCCGCCGGCGATCTGATCGATTATGCGCATCATAACACGCACCACCGCGCGGCATTGCAGGCGGCGTATCAGAGGTTCCAAGACCACGCCGCGCAGGCTGACCACGCGGCGTTGGCGCGCTTTACCCAAGAGGGCGGCACCGCGTTGCAGGATTTCGCGCGTTTCGAAAGCCTTAGCGTTGATTTGGGGCAGGATTGGCGGATGTGGCCCGCAGATCTGCGCACGCCTGATTTGGCGCGACAGGGTGCACTGCCAGACGGCGCGGGGTTTCATATTTGGTTGCAATGGATGGCCGATACGCAGCTAGAGCAGGCCCAGCGTCGCGCCTGCGAGAGCGGGATGGCGTTGGGGTTGTATCTGGATCTGGCCGTGGGCGCGCGGCTGGACGGCGCCGAGGCATGGGGTGCGGGCGATACATTGGCCGCCGGTGTGGCGTTGGGGGCGCCGCCCGATCATCTCAGCCCGGCGGGGCAAAACTGGCAATTGGCCGCCTATGCGCCGCTTCAGTTGGCGGCGGCGCAATACGCGCCCCTACGGCAGGTGTTGCGGGCCGCGATGCGTCATTGTGGGGTGTTGCGGATTGATCATGCGCTGGGGATGAATCGCAGCTATTGGATTCCCGAAGATGGCAGCCCGGGCGGGTATATCCGCCAACCGTTTCAATCGCTTATGGCGATTATCACACTAGAGGCGCACCGGGCAGGGACCTTGATCGTGGGCGAAGACCTTGGACTGGTGCCCGACGGGTTTCGCGACACCATGGCGGCCAAGGGGTTCTATGGCTACACGGTGTTGCAATATGAAAAGACCCCCAAGGGGACATTCCGCGATCCGCAAACCGTACGGCCCCAGTCACTGGCGTGCTTTGGCACCCATGACACCCCCACAATCGCGGGGTTTTGGGCGGGCGAAGACATCGGATGGTGGCACAAACTGGGTTGGATCGATGACGCCAGTCGCACCAAGGCCACACAGCAGCGAGACGACGAAAAAGCAGATCTGTTGGGCACCACTGTCGCGGATCTCGCACGTCATGATGCGGCAGATTTACGCGATACCGCGCACCGCACTCTGGGCGAAGGTCCGGCGGCCCTTGCGGCCGTTCAATTGGATGATATCCTAGGTGTGAAAGCCGCCCAAAACCTACCCGGTACCATCGACGCGCACCCCAATTGGCGGCGAAAAACTCCTGTACCCTTAGATGAAATGACCGACACCCCCGAGATCGCCAAAACCGCCCGCATCATGTCGCAGGCCGGACGCGGCGGACCGAAAACAGATATTTGAAAGGCACGCATATGACCATCCAGACGATTTCAAAAGGACCGTTCGAGGGCCAGAAACCCGGCACCTCTGGGCTGCGTAAAAAGACCCGCGTCTTTATGGAGCCGGGGTACCTGGAGTGCTTTGTGCAGGCCACGTTTAACGCCATTGGCGGCGCGGCAGATAAGACCTTTGTTATCGGCGGTGACGGGCGGTTTTTTAACCGTGAGGCGATCCAGATCATGTTGCGGATGGCGGCGGCCAACGGGGCCACCAAAGCGATCGTTGGGCAAAACGGCCTGCTGTCGACGCCTGCGGTGTCGCATCTGATCCGCTTGCGCGAGACGGATGGGGGCTTTGTGCTGTCGGCCAGCCATAACCCCGGCGGCATCGATCAGGATTTTGGGCTCAAATACAACGTCTGTAACGGCGGGCCTGCGCCCGAACACATCACCGACGCGATGTTTGAGCAGACCCAAGCCATCACCCAATACACCACATTAGACACCCCGGACCTGGATCTGACGGCCTGTGGCGCCGCGCAGCTGGGCGGCATGACCGTCGAGATCATTGACCCGGTCGAGGATTATCAAGCGTTGATGGCGCAGCTGTTTGATTTCGATAAAATCCGCGCCATGATCGCCGGTGGGTTCCGCATTCGGTTTGATGCGATGCACGCGGTCACGGGTCCCTACGCCACGGCCATTTTGGAAGGCGCGCTTGGCGCACCTGTGGGCACAGTAATCAACGCGGTGCCGTCCGAAGATTTCGGCGGCGGGCACCCTGATCCAAACCCGGTGTGGGCCAAAACCCTGATGGACGAGATGATGTCCGACGCGGCGCCTGATTTTGGCGCAGCCTCTGATGGGGACGGTGACCGCAACATGATCGTGGGACGCGGGCGCTATGTCACGCCGTCCGACAGCCTTGCGGTGTTGGCAGCCAATGCGCAATTGGCGCCGGGGTACGCGCGTGGCTTGGCGGGGGTTGCGCGGTCTATGCCGACTAGCGGCGCCAGCGATAAGGTGGCCGAACGCTTGGGCATCGGATCGTTTGAAACCCCGACGGGCTGGAAGTTTTTCGGCAACCTGCTGGATGCGGGCAAGGCGACGTTATGCGGTGAAGAAAGTGCGGGCACCGGGTCGGACCACGTGCGCGAAAAGGACGGCCTTTGGGCGGTGTTGTTGTGGCTGAACATTCTGGCAGAACGCGGCCAATCGGTGGCCGATATCTTGACCGACCATTGGGCGACTTACGGGCGCAACTATTATTCGCGCCATGACTACGAAGCCGTCCCAACCGAGGCCGCCAACATCTTGATGCAAGGGGTGCGTGACGGGTTGAACGCATTACCCGGCACACAGGTCGCAGGCCTTGGCGTGACGGCGGCGGACGAATTTTCTTATCACGATCCGGTGGATGGATCAGTGAGCCACAACCAAGGTCTGCGCATCTGGTTTGAAGGCGAAGCGCGCGCGGTGTTGCGCCTGTCGGGCACGGGCACTGAAGGGGCCACTTTGCGGGTCTATCTGGAACAATACGCGGCATCTGGCGCGGATCACACCCTGCATCCAGATGTGGCGTTGCAACAGGTCCGTGATGCTGTGGTCGAGATCACAAAGATGCAGGCCTTGATCGGTCGTACCGACCCTGACGTGAAGACCTAAGACCACCCACAACGGGGATGCCATGAGACTTCAACGATATATCTGCGCCGTTGCGGTGGCGCTTGCAGGCGCGGGGGCGGGCGTGGCGCAAACGCCCGTGGCCGATAGCGATTATATGCCTGTTGATGCGGCACAGGTGCAGTTGGGGCAGATGTTGTTCTACGATCCCATCCTGTCGGGCAATCGCAATATTTCATGTGCGACCTGCCACCACCCGAAATTTGCGACCGCCGATGGTGTGGCGCTGTCGCTGGGCGAGGGGGGTATTGGGCTTGGCCCCGCGCGCCGTGCCGACCCCGAAAACATGCCCGAACAGCGCATTCCGCGCAACGCGCCCGCGCTGTTCAATCTGGGGGCCTATGAATTCACGCGCATGTTCCATGATGGCCGGATAGAGGTCGACAGGGACAAACCGGGCGGGTTGCGCACCCCCATGGGCGCCGAGATGACGCAGGGTTTTGCCAACCTGCTGTCGGCGCAGACCATGTTCCCGGTGCTGAGCGCCGATGAAATGGCCGGGCATTACAGCGAAAACGACGTGTCGCAGGCGGTCCGGCAGGGGCGTATCACGGGGCCGGGGGGCGCGTGGGATTTGCTGGCGCAACGGGTGGTGCAGACGCCGGCGTACCAGCCGCTGATCGCACAGGCATTTGGGGATGCCGCGACGCTTAGCTTTACCGATATCTCGGATGCGATTGCCGCGTTTGTCGCGTTTGAATGGCGCTCTGACGGAAGCCTGTACGATGCGCATCTGCGCGGGCAGGCGGCTTTGCCTGCGCAGGCGGTCTTGGGCAAAACCTTGTTTTACGGGGCGGCGGGCTGCGGCACGTGCCACGCAGGCGCGTTCCAAACCGATCACGCCTTTCACGCCATGGGGGTCGCGCAGTTTGGGCCGGGCAAGGGCGCGCGGTTCGAAAGCCACGCCCGCGACACGGGCCGTATGCGGGTGACGGGGCGGGCGCAAGATGCCTATGCGTTTCGCACGCCGTCCCTGCGTAATGTGGCGCAGACCGGGCCATATGGGCACACCGGCAGCCATGCGGATCTGACGGGTTTCATCACTGACCATCTTTCCCCTCGGACGGCGCTCGACAGGTTCGAGCCCGCATCCGTGGCCCTGCCAGATCTTGCCGATGTCGACGACTGGCAACATATAAATGACCCGGTGGAACAAGACGCCTTGCGCGCCGTGATCACGAGGCCTGCGGTGTCATTGCCCGCCGCCGATATCGCAGCCTTGGTCGCGTTTCTGGAAACGCTCAGCGACCCAACCGCGTTGCGCGGGCGCATGGGCGTGCCCGACGCCGTGCCCAGCGGCCTGCCCATCGACCGTTAGGGGCGCAGCGTCACGCGTTGCCCTGCGTTGATGCCGTTGTGGCGGGTTTCCTGCCCATCGGGCCAGTGCACAACGATATCCGCCGCATCTGCCGCCCCCAGCCCAAAATGCAACGGCCCGGCCTGACCGCCCGCATGGCCACCCCCAACCGTGACCTCTTGGGTCTGGGTGACGCCGCCCGCGGTCAATGTCACACGGGCCCCAACGGCGCGGGTGTTGGGCCCATCCAGTCGCAGATCGATGGCAAGCCACTGCCCGGTGCCTTGGGTGATGTTGCGGTATAGCTCCATCGGCGCGCGCCGGTTCACCACCACCAGATCAAGCCGCCCGTCGCCATCCAGATCTGCCAGTGCCGCGCCGCGCGACCTCTCTACCGTGGCCACCCCCGCCGCAACGGACGCCTCATAGAAGGTGCCATCGGGGCGCTGGACCAATAGGCTGTTTGGGTCTTCCATGGCGAGGCCGGGCATTTGGTCCACATTGCCCTTGGCGATGAATAAATCGGGGCGCGCGTCGTTGTTTACATCGCCAAATTCTGCGTGCCAGCCGGTGGATGGGCGGCCGTCGTCGCCCAGATGCGGCCGTTGCGCATAGGTGCCCAACCCATAGGGGGCACGGCTGTAGCTGCCGTCAGGTTGGGCGATCTGCATCAGCTGGTCGCCCATCGACGTTAGCATGACCTCGGCGCGGCCATCGCCAGTGATGTCACGGCTGGCGATCCCCATACCCCACAGACGCAAGGTGTTCCAACCGTCCTCAGGGCCTAAAAACCGTTGCGCGTCAAGGTCGTACATCTGTTCGGAGCCCGCACGCACGTAGTAATGGCGGTCGTTGGACAGGCGCAGCCGTTTGGCGCCGCTGGCGTCTTGGGCAAAGAGCACCGACAAAGCGCAAAACCCCGGCGACAGATCGCGCGCGGCAAATGCATCGCCCGTCCAGTGGTGCAGGCTGTTGTCGTCGCAGGCCTCAAACGGGCCGTTGGGGTCGTCGCGGTCCACGTAGTTGCCGATGGCCATGACGGGGGCATCCCCCTGCCATGTTGCCGAAAACGCGGTGGACCATCGGGCGCCGCCGTCAAACCCAAACGCGGCGTTTGCGGGGGTGAAACCACAGGCTCCATCCCCGCGCAGCAGTTGGTTTTCGCCCACCCGCAGCAGCATTACATCTAGGTGGCCATCGCCATCCACATCCAGCGGGTAGGCCCCGGTGGTGGCGTCGAAGTCGGGCAGGGGCGCGGTGGCGAATTGCATACCGCCTTGGTTGACCATCAGATGCGCCGGGCGCGTGCCGCCTGCCGCCAACAGGTCAGGCAGGGCGTCGCCGTTGCAATCAAACACCGCCACGCCGCCGCCCACGAAATGGTCCCACCCGCCGGTGTAGCTGTGGGCGGGCAGGGTGTGCGACAGGTTCTCAAATACCACATCGGCGGTGGCCGTTTGGGCCATCAGACAGAACACCAACACCCTCATGCGCGGCCCTCCGCCATTGCATCCGCGATATCCGACAGCGCCAGCGCCGCCGCGCCATGTGCCCACATCAGATCACCCCAAGCGTGGGTTTCAACCTTTTGCGGCGCGGCCCCACGGTTGAGCGCCAACGCATGCATTTCGGTCAGCACATCATCGGCATAGAGGTAGTCATATTGCATCCGCGCCCCGGCCAGAATGATCAACGGGGGGTCGAACATGTTTACGACATTGGCCAGCCCCAAGGCCAAAAACCGCCCCGCCCGGCGAAAGATCCCGCGGGCGGCTTCATTGCCGGCCTTTGCCTGTTCGAACAGCTGTTGCAGCATCACATCGGGGGCGGTGCCGGTGGCATCTGTGGGGTCCAATGCGGTGGAGGCCTCGCGTACCAATGCATAGTCGGCGATGTAGGCTTCGAGGCATCCGCGTTGGCCGCATTGGCACAACGCGCCGTCCATTTGCACCTTGGTGTGGCCGATCTCCATGCCCAGTGACCCCGCGCCCCGGTAAAGCCGGTGGTTGATCACCAACCCCATGCCCACGCCTTCTTCGACGGTGACGACCGCAAAATCCGCCATCGCGCGCCCCTTGCCAAACCACAATTCGGCCAAGGTCACGATGTTTGCGTCGTTGTCGACGGCCACGGGCACGCCAAACGCATCTTCGGCCATGGTGCGCAGGGGTTTGTCGAGGTCGGTCAACAGGGGGGACCACACCATTTGCCCCGCCGCATGATCAATCATGCCGGGCAGACCCAGCCCGATACAGGCGATATCGGCGCGCGCAAGGTTGGCTTGTTGCAGCAACGCATCCAGCACCTCGCCGGTTTCTACCAAGACCTGATCAAGGGACCGGCGCCGAGGCTGGCAGCTTAGGCTCGCCTGAGCGAGCGGTTTGCCCGCCGCATCCACCAGCAGCGCGGTGTGCTGCGCACGGGCCAGTTTGATGCCCACCACATATCCCGCATCCGGTTGCACAGCCAACGCCACGGGCGGACGCCCGCGTGTGGTGCTGCGCGCGGTGTCGGTGCATTCGCGCAAGAGCCCCAACTCAAGCAATTCGCCCACCAGCGCGGTAATAGAGGCCGGGCTGACCTTGAGTTGCTTGGCCACGTCGATCCGCGAAATTTGCCCCGCTGCGCGCACAGATTCGAAGACCCGGTGGCGCAAAGACGTGCCCACGCCCTCTGTTTCAGGTCGAATCGGCCCACAACCGGCGGGCATTTCGGCCGGATCCTTCTGGGAGATGTCCACGTACATTTATTCACTCTCCAAAAGTAATAGCCCGTAAATATTTGAAATATCCAAAATAAAGGCGGCGAAATCGGGGATCGCCCGATATTTATGCTGAATATCTTCAAATTTATTTTGACAGCTGAATTAAAACAGTCAATCCTTTAACGCATGCCATGTTTGGAGACAGGCATGAACAGTCAACAGAACTGTCCAACCGGGAGGATACAATGAAGAAGATGATGATACTGGGCATGGCCGTTTCGGCTGCCCTGAGCACGGCCGCATTTGCACAAGACCTAACCGTCGGCGTCAGCTGGTCGAACTTTCAAGAAGAGCGCTGGAAAACCGACGAGGCCGCAATCAAGGCCGCCCTCGAAGAGGCCGGTGCCAAATATATTTCCTCAGATGCGCAGGCCTCTGCCGCCAAGCAGCTGACCGATGTTGAGGCGTTGATCGCACAAGGCGCAGACGCGTTGATCATCCTTGCGATGGACAAAGACGCGATCGCCCCGGCGATTGATCAGGCCGACAACGAAGGCATCCCGGTGGTGGGCTACGACCGCCTGATCGAAGACGACCGCACGTTTTACCTAACGTTTGACAACAAGGGCGTGGGCCGGATCATCGCAGAAACCGTTGTGGCCGCTCAGCCAACCGGTAATTTCGCGATCATCAAGGGCGACAAGGGGGATCCCAACGCGGCGTTCCTGCTTGAAGGCATGATGGAAGTGATTGGCGACAAGGTCGACAGCGGCGAGATCAAGATCGTGGGCGAGGCGTTTAGCGATGGCTGGAAGCCAGACAATGCGCAAAAGAACATGGAACAGATCCTGACGGCGAACGACAACAACGTCGACGCGGTTCTGTCGCAAAATGACGGCATGGCGGGTGGCGCGATTGCGGCCCTTGCAGCGCAAGGTCTGAACGTTCCTGTGGGTGGCCAAGATGGCGACCATGCGGCGCTCAACCGGGTGGCCCGTGGCGAACAGACCGTGTCTGTTTGGAAAAACGCGCGTCATTTGGGCGGGGCTGCGGCCAATATCGCGGTGGCGTTGGCCAATGGCACATCGCTTGATAAAATCGACGGGGCTGTGAAGTGGTCCGGTGGTGAGAAGGGCGTCGAGATGAATGCGATCTTCCTGTCGCCCACGCCGATCACCAAAGACAACCTGGGCGATGCGATTTCGTCTGGCCACATTGACCAGTCCAAGGCTTGCGTTGGTGCTGTTGAAGGTGTGTCTGGCTGCTAATCCAGCACGGCTTTGATCTGGGCGCAGGGTGCTGCGCCCAGATCTCATTCCAACCCATCCCATTTATCATTCAGCCAATTGACCTGCCTTGATGCGCATATGGCGTGACGGGGGCAGGTGATCTGCAAAAGGCACGCTGTACCATGACCGACCCCACCTCTGACCTGACGGCCGCCACCGCGCCGCCTCAGGGCCCCGTAGCCCGGTTTTTCCGCGCGACCGAACTGGACACCCGCCTGTTGGGGATGTTGGGCGCGCTGGCCATTATCTGGATCGGCTTCCATGTCTATGGCGCGACGGTCAACGGGTTCGGAGCGTTCCTGACACCGCGCAACCTGTGGAACCTCTCGGTGCAGACCGCATCTATCGGGATCATGGCGACCGGCATGGTGTTGGTGATCATCACCCGCCATATTGATCTGTCGGTGGGGTCTGTGTTGGGGTTTTGCGCCATTGCCATGGGCGTGGTGCAGGTGAACCTATTGCCGCAGGTGTTGGGCCTGGGGCATCCGTTGATCTGGGTGATCGCGGTGATTGTGGGCGTCATATGCGGCGCGTTTATTGGTGCATTCCACGGCGCGTTGATCGCCTACGGCAAGATCCCTGCGTTTATCGTGACATTGGGGGGGCTGCTGGTCTGGCGGGGGGCTGCGTTTTTGGTCGCGCGCGGCGAGACGATCTCGCCGGTTGACCCGACATTCGCGTTGATGGGCGGCGGGCCTTACGGGGCCATCGGGTCCACCGGCAGCTGGATCGTGGGCGTGCTGGGCTGTGCGGCGGTGTTGGGCATGTTGGTGATCGGGCGACGCAAACGCACGACCTTTCAGATCGCTCAACGCCCGGTCTGGGCCGAAACATTTCTGGCCATTGTGGGCTGTGGCGCGGTGATTGGCGCGGTGTTGTTGGTCAATGCCTACCCCTGGCCGCGCGGCATTGTGCGCCGCTATGCGCAGGCCGAAGGCATCACCGTGCCTGAAGGCGGGCTGTTCATTTCGCATGGCTTTGCCATTCCGGTGCTGATCCTGATCGCGGTTGCGATTTTCATGACGATCCTGATGTCGCGCACCCGGTTTGGGCGGTACGTTTATGCCATCGGTGGCAACCCCGAAGCCGCCGAACTGGCGGGCATCAACACCCGTTGGATGACGGTGAAAATCTTCGCGCTGATGGGCGCGCTAACCGGGCTGTCGGCGGTTGTGGCCTCTGCACGGTTGGGGTCAGCGACCAATGCGTTGGGCACCCTAGATGAGCTTTACGTGATTGCCGCGGCTGTGATCGGGGGCACGTCGCTGGCGGGCGGTGTGGGCACGATCTATGGCGCGATATTAGGCGCGTTGGTGATGCAATCGCTACAAACGGGGATGGTGCTTATTGGCTTTGACGCCGCCATCCAACAGATCGTTGTGGGGTCGGTGTTGGTGCTGGCCGTCTACCTCGACATCCTGTATCGCCGCAAATCCAAGTGAGGGGGAATACCATGAAAGATATGTCTCAAACACCGCTGGTTCAGCTCAAGGATATCTCCATTTCGTTTGGGGGCATCCGGGCGGTCGACCACGTTAGCCTTGATCTGTACCCCGGCGAGGTCGTGGGGCTGCTGGGCCACAATGGGGCGGGCAAATCCACGTTGATCAAGATCCTATCGGGCGCCTACCAAAAAGACAGTGGCGAGATCTGGATAGAGGGCAAACAGGCGCAGATCACCAGCCCCCGTGACGCCCGCGATCACAACATTGAAACGATCTATCAGACGCTGGCCTTGGCCGATAACCTTGATGCCGCCTCGAACCTGTTTTTGGGCCGCGAATTGGTCACCGGTGCGGGGTTTGTCGATGACGCGAAAATGGAGAGCGAGACCGCCAAGATCATGGCGCGGCTGAACCCCAATTTCCGCAAGCTCAAAGAACCGGTGAGCGCGCTGTCGGGCGGGCAACGACAATCGGTGGCGATCGCGCGGGCGGTGTATTTCAACGCCAAGATCCTGATCATGGATGAACCAACGGCGGCCTTGGGTGTGCACGAAACACAAATGGTCGCAGATTTGATCCAAGAGCTGAAAAAACAAGGCTTGGGCATCTTTTTGATCAGCCATGACACCCGCGAGATGTTGGAACTATGTGACCGCGTGTCGGTGATGAAAAACGGCCAGATGATCGGCACCGAACGGGTCGAAGACGTGACCGAAGACGATATTCTGAGCATGATCATCATGGGCAAGAAACCCGATCAGGCGGCCTAAGGTATGTTTGTAGGGTTGGATCTGGGCACCTCGGGGCTCAAAGCGGTGCTGATTGACGCAGATCAACGGCTGCTGGCCGAAGCGACGGCACCATTGACCGTGCAACGCCCCCACAGCGGGTGGTCTGAACAGCGCCCCGCCGATTGGCTAACCGCGACCCAAGACGCAATGACCGCGCTGGCGGCCCAACACCCGCTGGACGGGGTGCGCGGTATTGGCCTGAGCGGTCAGATGCATGGGGCCACATTGCTGGATGCGGCGGGCGATGTGTTGCGCCCCTGCATGCTATGGAACGACACCCGCAGCCACACCGAAGCCGCCCATCTGGACGCTGACCCGCAGTGGCGCGACATCACCGGCAATATCGTGTTTCCTGGCTTTACCGCGCCCAAGGTCGCATGGGTGCGCGTGCACGAACCTGATGTGTGGGCAAAAACCGCCAAGGTATTGTTGCCCAAAGACTACCTGCGCTTGTGGTTGACCGGTGATGCGGTGTCAGAGATGTCAGATGCGGCAGGCACCAGTTGGTTGGACACCGGCGCGCGCGATTGGTCTGATGCGTTGTTGCAGGTCAGCGGGCTGACCCGCGATCACATGCCGCGTTTGGTCGAAGGATCCGCCGCGTCCGGGCAGTTGCGCGACACATTGGCGACCCGGTGGGGCCTGCCCAAAGGCGTTATCGTGGCGGGCGGCGCCGGTGACAATGCCGCATCGGCCGTTGGCATGGGGGTCGTGAAACCGGGGCAGGCGTTTATATCGTTGGGCACGTCTGGGGTGCTGTTCGCCGCCAGCGCCGCCTACCAACCCGATGCGCCCACGGCGGTGCATACCTTTTGCCACGCCCTGCCGGACACATGGCACCAGATGGGGGTGATCTTGGCGTGTACCGATGCGCTGAATTGGTACGCGGGCCTTGTTGGGTCCGATGCCGGGCGGTTGACGGCAGATTTGGGCGCGCTTCAGGCGCCATCGGAGGCGCTGTTTTTGCCCTATCTGGGGGGCGAACGTACGCCGCATAATGACGCCGCCGCGCGCGGGGCGTTGTTGGGCCTTGGCCACGGCGTAGACCAAACCGCAGGCACCCGTGCGGTGATCGAAGGCATCAGCTTTGCGTTCCGCGACAACTACGACGCCCTGCGCAGCACCGGCACCCAGATCACCAGCCTTGTGGCCGTGGGCGGTGGCAGCAAATCGGACTATTGGCTGCGGGCGTTGGCCACGCTGCTGGATCTGCCGATTGATGTGCCGCAAGCGGGTGATTTTGGTGGTGCGTTCGGGGCCGCACGTCTGGGCTTGATGGCCGCAACCGGCGCGGGCGCCGACATCGCCACGCCACCTGCGACCGCCCGCACATTAGACCCAGACCCAAATCTGACGTCCGCATTCATGGACAAACACGCACAATACCGCGCGGCTTATGCCGCGCTTAAGGAGGCCCTATGACCGATTTTTTCGCCGATATCTCGCCCGTTAAATACGCACCCGACGCACCGGCAGACACCTTGGCCTACCGGCACTATAACCCCGATGAAATCGTGGCGGGCAAGCGCATGGAAGACCACCTGCGGTTCGCCGTGGCGTGGTGGCACAGTTTTGCATGGCCCGGTGGTGACCCCTTTGGCGGGCAGACGTTCGACCGGCCGTGGTTTGGTAATACGATGGATCTGGCACGGCTCAAGGCGGATGTGGCGTTTGAGATGTTCGCCCTGTTGGGGCAGCCGTATTATTGTTGGCACGATGCCGACATTCGCCCTGAAGGCGATAGTTTTGCGCAAAGCAAACGTAATTTCGAAGAGATTATCGACTATCTGGGCACCAAAATGGAGACCCAAGGCACCAAGCTGTTGTGGGGCACGGCCAATCTGTTTTCGCATCGGCGGTTCATGTCGGGTGCGGCGACAAATCCCGACCCAGAGGTCTTTGCCTGGTCCGCCGCGACGGTCAAAAACTGCTTGGATGCGACGCATAAACTGAAGGGTGAAAACTATGTGCTTTGGGGCGGGCGCGAGGGGTACGAAACCCTGCTGAACACCGACCTAAAACGCGAACGCGCGCAGGCAGGTCGCATGTTGCAGATGGTGGTCGATTACAAACACAAGATCGGCTTTAAGGGCGGCATCTTGATCGAGCCCAAACCGCAAGAACCCACCAAACACCAATACGATTACGATGTGGCGACGGTCTATGGGTTCCTCAAGGAATTCGGCCTGGAAGGCGAGGTTCAGGTGAACATCGAACAGGGTCATGCGATATTGGCGGGCCATAGTTTTGAACACGAACTGGCGACGGCTTCGGCGCTTGGGATATTCGGGTCGATCGATATGAACCGCAATGACTATCAATCGGGTTGGGATACAGATCAATTCCCCAACACTGTGCCCGAAGTCGCATTGGCCTATTATGAGGTGCTCAAGGCGGGTGGGTTTACCACTGGCGGTACCAACTTTGATGCAAAACTGCGGCGCCAAAGCCTTGATCCGGTGGACCTTATTGCCGCACATGTAGGCGGTATGGATGTCTGTGCGCGTGGTTTTAAGGCCGCAGCGGCCATGCTAGCGGACGGTGGTCTTGAAGAGGCGCGTGCTGCGCGATATGCGGGGTGGGACGCGCCGCAAGCGCAAACCTGGCTGCAAGACGCGACGCTGGATCAGATCGAAACCACCGTTGCGGGGGGGGCGATTGATCCGCAGCCGCGCTCGGGCCGTCAGGAAATATTGGAAAACTACGTCAACCGCTTTGTCTGAGGGCACTTATATATGGCATTGATCTTGGCCGATGTCGGCGGCACGAATGTTCGGTTTGCCTGTGCGCGGGGAGGGGTGATTGACCCCGCACTGACCCGCCGCTACGAAAACGACGATTTCGCCAGTTTCGATGACGTGCTGGACGCCTATCTGACCCACGCCGAGGTACATGTTGTCGAGGCGTTGACCATTGCCGTGGCGGGCCCCGGTGATGGCGCGCGCGCAAGGTTGACCAACCGCGATTGGCAGTTTGACGCGCGTGCCTTGGCGGTGGCCCATGACGCCCGGCGCGTTGATCTTATGAACGACCTTGGGGCGTTGGGCTATGCGCTGGATAGTCTGGGCGCGGATGATCTGCGCACGGTTTTGGCCCCTGATCTGCCTGCGCCCCATCAGATGCAACGATTGGTGGTGGGCATTGGTACGGGGTTCAATGTCAGCCCGGTTTTGACCCACGAGGGCGGCGTGACGTGCCTGTTGGCCGAGGCGGGGTTGGGCAGTTTGCCGACCCGCGTGCGCCGCCTGCTCGAAACGTATCTGGGGCGGCCCGCCGAATGGGTGCGCTGCGTCGAAGACGTCTTTTCGGGGCCCGGTCTGTCGCGACTGCATGCCGAGGCCACGGGGCAGGCCGCAATCGGTGGTCGCGAGGTCATGGCACGCGCCACGGCTGGCGATGAAATTGCGACCCAATGCCGTGATTTATTCGCGACCATGCTGGGCGAATGGATCCAGGACCTGAGGCTTCTTTATATGCCCACAGGCGGGATCTATCTGGCGGGGTCTGTGGTGCGCAGCGTGCTCGACAGCCCGGCGCTTGCGTTGTTCGTCAAGGCCGTTGACACCCAGCCCACGGTCAAATCAACCTTGCCGCCGGTCGCCGTGTCGGTGATCACCCAAGACGAGGCCGCGTTGTTGGGGTGCTTGGCCTACGCCAAAGCGCACACCTAGACACGCCGGTCAGATCGCCCACCACGCGACACCCGCGGGGGCAAGGGATTTGCCGTCAAAACACACAGGCTCTGGCCCGTAGTTGAACGCAAACCTATGGGTAGCGGTGTCGCGCAACCGCACGCCTTGGGGCAGGGATTGGGGCGTCAGGCCTGCGCGTTGTGCCAGACCTGCGATAATCCGGTCCCACAGGGTCGCATCGGGCCATGCGCCCAAATAATGCAGATCGTCTGCTCCCTTGACGACAGGCTGGCCGGTTTCGGTTTCAAATACGGTGGGGGCGGTGCCCTGCAGATCTTCCATCCAGTGCTGCACCGCGCCGCCGCCGCGTACGGGGCGGCGCACATCGGGGGGCAGGCTTTCCACTCGCGCCACGACGACATCCAGCCCCCGCAGATCAGGGCCCATGGGCGTGGGGATCGTCAGATCATGCGTGACTGCATTGCTGCGCGGCCCGACCAAAGCAACGGTGTTGGCCATCGCCGCGCAGAGGGTCTGCGGTGTCGTGGCCAACCCCGGTGCCAGCACCAGTGCGTAATCCGATAGGTCGGTGGCCGTTGAGGGCACAATATCAATCGAAAACCCCGCCCGGCGCAGCGCCCTGTAGGCATCCAGCATCAGCCGGAAATAACTGAAACCCGCGCCCTGTGGCAGCACATCCCACGCCCATGCAGACGGGTAATCAAAGACCAAGGCAACGGCGGCCTTTTGCAGCGCGATGTCTGGCATTTCGGCGATTTCACGCCCGACTTGGGCGGCCTCTAGCAGGCCCACCGCATCGGCATTGTCGGGGCGTTTAAGACCCGCGTGCATCTGTTCTTGGGCAAAAGGCGCCTGACGCCAACGGAAATAGCTGACGACCTCGGCACCATGGGCAAAGGCCTCCCAACTCCACAGACGGACCATGCCGGGCAGGGGCGCGGGGTTGTGGGGCGCCCAGTTCACCGGGCCCGGTTGCTGTTCCATCACCCACCACCGGTTGTCGCGGCCCACTGCGCGGTAAAGGTCATGGTGAAAGGCCTGCATGTCCGGGTCGCCCTGTTGCAGATAGCGCGTTTTATGTGCCGCACTGCCCTCTAGGCGGTCCGATAAAAATCCAATGGGGTAGCTGTCCCAACTGGCGATATCGATAGACGCCCCGACTTCGAAGTGATCGAAATCTAGCACCCGGCCCATGTAGTTGTGGATCAGGGGCATGCCGGTACGCGCGCGGAGGGCTGCGACCTGTGCCGTGTGGTAGGCCACAACCTGATCCGAGGTGAACCGCCGAAACGCCATGTCATGGCTGGGGTTGGGTTCGGTGACTGTCAGGTTTGGCAGGTCGATGTCGTCAAAGCAGGCGTATTCCATCGACCAAAACACATTGCCCCACGCGGTGTTCAGCGCGTCAATGTCACCGTATTGCCCGGCCAGCCAAACACGAAACGCATCCCGTGCGGCGTCAGAATATGAGATCGCCGTGTCGTGGCACCCGTATTCATTGTCGATCTGCCAGCCGTTAATACGGGGGTCGTGGCCGTATCGGTCGCCCAATACGGCAGCGATCTCGGCGCTGGCGGCGCGGTAGCCTGCGTGGCTAAAACAATAGTGCCTGCGCGATCCAAATTTGCGCGGCTGACCCTGTGCGTTAACCGCCAACATATCGGGGAACTGCGTCAGCATCCAACGGGGCGGCGTGCAGGTGGGCGTGCCAAGGATAATCTTCAGCCCCGCCCGGCTGAGCACATCAATCGCCCGGTCGAGCCAGTCAAATTGATATGTACCGGGGGTGGGCTCCAGACGGCTCCAGGCGAACTCGCCGATGCGCACCCAACTGATGCCCGCATCCACCATTTCGGCGGCATCATGGGGCCACATATCTTCGGGCCAGTGTTCGGGGTAATAGCACACCCCCAAGGTCCTTTTCATAGGACGACCTGTGGTTCGGGCACCCCATGCCCGGCGTGTTTGACCATGAAGGTTAATCCTTGTGCGGCCGGGTCGCAGGCGGTGTCGTCTAGCCCTTGCGTGGCGCTGGTGACATAAAGCGTTGTCAGATCGGGCCCGCCAAACGCGGGGCAGGTGCTGTGCACACCGGGCACATCGACGGCGCTTTGATAGGTTCCGTCCTTGTCATAAACGGCCACGCGCCCGGCGCCCCATTGCGCGATCCATAGCGCGCCTTGGTTGTCGACCACTGCGCCATCGGGGCTTAGGCCGTGGGCTGCAAGGTCAATCAACATCTCGGCGGGCGCGGCAGGCCACCCGGCCTGGTCAAGCGGCACGCGCATCAGGTGGGCCTTGGCGGTGTCGGTGAAATAGGCGTGGCTGCGATCTGGGGCAAAACAGATCGCATTGGGGATGGTCAGCTCGCTGAAAAGCTTGCGCAGCGTGCCTTGGTATAGGCGGTAAATCGCGCCCGCGCCCGGTTCGGCATCGCGCCCCATAGTGCTGATCCAAAAGCCCCCCCAAGGGTCCGCGCGCCCATCGTTTGAGCGTGTCGCGTTGGTGGTGCTTTCCAGCGGGCAGATCTGCGATTTGCTACCCGTGGACAGGTTGAACCGCCACAGGGCGGTGTCGGATGCGACCAACAGGTGATCGGCATCAAGCCACCCGGCCGCCGACACCGCGGCATCGAATTTCCAGGTCACCGGGCCTAACTTTGTGCGGCACAAAAGCGCGTGGCCGGTGATATCAAACCAAAACAATTGTTCGCGGGCGGGGTGCCACAAGGGCCCTTCGCCAAGCGCGCATTGTCGGTCATCGAACACCCGCGCGGTCATGGGGCGGCCCTTTGATACGCCTGAGTGATGGCCGCCGCACGGGTGGCCACATCCGCCGCTGTCATCCCCGGTTTGTACAATGCCGACCCGATGCCAAACCCGTCGGCGCTGGCCGCGATCCAATCGCCAAAATTGTCGGGCCCGGCGCCGCCGACTGCAAAGACCTGCGTGCCGGGGGGCAAAATGGCGCGCATCGCGGCCAGACCGGCGGGGCCGGCCATCGCACCGGGGAATAGTTTGAGCCCGTCTGCCCCGGCCTGCAACGCAGTAAAGGCTTCGGTCGGGGTGAAAACACCGGGCCAGCTGTGCAACCCGCGCGCCTTGGTGGCACGGATCACATCGCAATCGCAATTGGGCGAGACGATCAATTGCCCCCCCGCATCCGCCACGGCTGTGACCTGATCAATCTGCAACACTGTGCCCGCCCCGATCAGCGCCTGATCGCCAAAGTCACGCGCCATGATCGCAATGCTCTCGAGCGGGTCAGGTGAATTCAGCGGCACCTCAATTTGGGTGATCCCGGCGGTGATCAGGACATCGCAGATGGGGGCGGCTTCGGCGGGGGTGATCCCGCGCAAAATGGCGATCAAGGGCAGGGTCATGAGCTGGCCTTTGTGCTGCGATAGGCGGCCGTGAGCCCGGCCAATGTGGCTTTTTCTGCGTCTACGAGCATCGCTTCGATGCCTTGCGGGCGCAGCGCGGTTTGGTAGGCGCGGGCTTGGTCTTGGGTGCCCAGGATCGCCACGTTTTGGCCCAACCAATAGGCCCGCGCGGCGGCCAGTTCGGCACCGATAAGCAACCCTGATAGTGCCCCGCGCGTGGTGGGTGCGGGCGCGTCATGCAACAAATGATCCGCGCGCAGGGTAAACAGCCGTGCGGCCAACCGTTGCGGATGGCTCAGCGCATCTGTCACAGCTTCGGCAAAGACGGCGCTGTCCCACCCATCCGCGGTCAGTGAGTGGCGCAACACCGATGCCTCGCTGATCAGCGCGAAAAGTTCGCCGGTCATAAAGGTCTGGAAACTCACGATTTCACCAGCGCTAAGGTGCACCCATTTTGTGTGGGTGCCGGGCAGGCACAGCACCCCATCCCAGCCCGGATTGAACGCCAAAAACCCCGCAATCTGGGTTTCTTCGCCGCGCATCACGTCGGGGGGCGTGGTCTGGGACAGGCCTGATATCACCCGTACATCAAGGTTTTGCGTGCTGGGTGCGTGGGTCAACGGCCGGTTAAGGGGCGTGCAGGGGACCTTGGCGTAGGGGGCCTCGACCCACCCTTGCCGCGACCCGACCATACCGCATGCAATGATCCTGACCGACGCGGCATTGGCCCAGCCGCCGATCAGCGCCATCAACGCGGGTTCAAACCCCGCCGTTGTCAATTGCCCCATGCCATCGCCCGAGGCCGCGCGCGCCACCACTGACGCGCCCTGCATTGCATAGGCGCGCAGGTTGGTGGTGCCCCAATCAACGGCGATCCATTCGGGTGTAAGTGTGTCGTTCATGCCGTCATCCTGTTGTCACCACACCACCGTCAACAACCATGCATTGGCCGGTCATCATTTTGCTGGTGTTTGACGCCAGAAAAAGCACCGCATCCACGATGTCTTGTGGCTCTAGGTGGGTTTTCAGGCATTGCCTGTCTAGGTGGGCCGCCAGAGCATCAGGGGTCGCCCATTTATCAAGCTGTTTTTGGGTCAACACCCACCCCGGCGCCAAGGCGTTCACCCGGATGCCATTGTGGCCCAATTCGCGCGCAAGACTGCGGGTCAATGCGGTGATGCCCCCATTCGCTGCCGTATAGGCCGGGTAGCCGCCATTGCCCATCATATAGCTGATCGAACTGAAATTGATAATCGCGCCGGACCCGCGTGCCTGCATTGCCGGGGCCACAGCTTGCGCCGCAAAGAAATACGCCTTTAGGTTCACCGCCATCAACGCATCCCAATCGTCGGGTGTCAGGTCCTGCCACTGGTGGCGGGTGTCGTTGGCGGCATTGGACACCAACGCGTCGATCGGGCCATGGGCGCGGGCAGCGGCGGCGATGGTGTCGCGCAGGCCGTTTGTATCGGTAATGTCGCCTTGAAAGAACAACGGGCGGGTGCCGTGTTTGGCCTCCATCTGGTCGGCGAACCCTGTGGCGTCCGAGCGCCCGATAAACGCCACTTTGGCCCCCTGCGCTAAAAACCCATCGGTCAGGTCGGCGCCAATGCCCGACCCGCCGCCCGTGATGTAGACAGACGCCCCATCCAGATCGTGAAATGTTGCTGTTTTGGTCATGAGAATGCCTTGTATGTCAGGGGGCGGCGCGTCACAGGCGTTGGCCTTCCAGCACCCATAGGGTTTCGGGATAGCACCAGGGCAGCCTGACACCATGTTGCATCAACGCGGCGCCGGTGAGCGTGAGGGGGCCGTCTTTTAGCGGCATCGCGCCACGGGACAGGGCGGTGACCGCATCGCGGTTGCGCAGGCTGATCTGGTAGCGCGCCTGCGGGGCAAGACCCGTCAGCCGTAAAGGGCGCGGCACGATCTGATCAGACGTGGCGGCTTGCCCGGCAAAGACAACAAACCGCGCGCCGTCTTGTGCCAGTTGTTGTTCTGCGATGACGGCTGTGTCGGCGCTATCGAGCCGCAAGATATCGGCGTGCCACATCCAATCGCGGTTGTCCTTCCACCACTGCGTCACATCGCGCAGGGTGCTGATTTCGGGGTCGGTCAATTCGCGCGGGTCCATTTCGAACCCCATGTGCCGTTGGGCCGCGACCCATGCGCGAAACCCCATATCTAATGTGCGCCCCGATGTGTGGCACCGGCGCGGCCCCACGTGGCTGCCGGTGACGGCGCCGGGCAAAAACAATGCGGCGTTAAGTTGGATCTTTAGCCGTTCCAGCGCGTCGTTGCTGTCGGACAGCCACACCCGTTGGGTCCGCGCGAGGATCCCAAAATCGATCCGCCCGCCGCCCGACGCACAGCTTTCGATCTCCACATGGGCAAAACTGGCGCGCAACTGGTCAAGCAACGCATAGGTGCCGCGCGTCTGGGCCGCGTCCGCATGGGGCAGCACGCGGTTGTGGTCCCATTTTATATACTCAATCGGGTGCGCGCGCAGCACCGCGGCAATCTTGTCGTAAAGATACGCGCGTACCTGGGGCAGGGCCATGTTCAGCACCATTTGCTGGCGGCCCAAAACCTGATCGGGGGCACCAAGCACCCAGTCGGGGTGGGCGCGGTAGATATCTGAGGCGGGGTTGATCATTTCGGGTTCAAACCAGATGCCAAACCCCATGCCTTGCGCGCGCACATGATCGATCAGTGGGCCCAGACCGTCCGGGTATTTGCGCGGGTCTACCTGCCAATCGCCCAACGATGTGGTGTCATCATCGCGCCGCCCGAACCACCCATCATCAAGCACAAACCGTTCGGCCCCAAGCGCTGCAGCCCGTGTCGCGATGTCCATCAAGGTGGGTAGGTCGTGGTCGAAATAGACGGCCTCCCAGCAGTTATAATGCACCGGGCGCGTGGGGGTGGCCCATGGCACGATCCGGTCGCGCAGGTGGCGTTGAAACGACAGGGCGCATCCGTTTAACCCCTGTGCGGAATAGGTGCCATAAAGCGGCGCAGTGCGGAATTCGGTGGCGGGCTGGGGGTCGGTGTCGGGGGCGTGGCCGAATTGGATCTGGCGGCGGCCATCGGGCAGTTCTTCGGCGATCATGCGGTGCCCACCGGACCAGCCATAGTGCAACGCATAGGCCTCGCCGCTGGTATTTGTTGCCCCGCGACAGGGCAGCAACAGACCGGGGAAATGTTCATGGCCCGTGCGCCCGGTACGGTTTTCGCGGGTGCGGATCCCGGCAGACCACGGCGTGTGCACGGTTTGGAATTCACCGCACCAACGCCCGGCGAAATCGATCATCTCATCCGCGTGTTGGGGGGCAGGCAAAACCGGTGCGGCAAGCCACGTCAGGTGCAGTGGCCGCGCAGAGCGAAGCGTTGCCGTCATCGCGATGACATGGGTGTCGGGGTCGAGCGCGAAATGCGCCACGTACTCTAGGCCGTGGGGGGTGTCCTTGCAGGTCACGGTAAGGGTCGTGTCGGTTTGATCGACCGCATGCAGGGCGAAGGCGGCATTCAAGGGCGCGCCATTGTCACCGCGCAGGGTCAGGCCGGGCTGGCCGGGAAAACTGCGCGCGGTTTCGGGGCACAGTGACAGGTCCGGGTTTTCATCGAGCATGCCGCCGGTGACATCAAGGGTCAGGCTGGCGGTGAGTTGGGCGAGGTCTTCGTCCAGAGACAACGGGGCACCCCAATAGATGACACAAGGGCACCGCCCACCTGTCGCCGCCAAAACCAGGGTTTGGCGCGTATCATCCAGACGCCAGTGCTGTGTCACTTTACCGCCCCCAACGTCAGCCCGGCGATAAAGTGCTTTTGCATCAGGAAAAACATCAAAACCGGCGGCAGGGCGGCAACAATAGAGCCCGCGCTCATCAAATGGTATGCCGCGCGGAATTGCGCATTAAACGAGGTGATGCCTGCGGTGACAGGTTGGCTTTCTGGGCCTTGGGTCAGAACCACGGCCCAGAAATAGTCGTTCCAGATGAAGGTGAAGATCAGCACCGACAGCGCCGCAATGGCCGGTTTCATCAGGGGGATGACCACGTACCAAAAGATCTTCCATTCCGCGATGCCCTCAACGCGGGCGGCCTCGATCAGTTCAATGGGCAGCGCGCGGATGAAGTTGCGCATGAACAGTGTGCAAAACCCGGTTTGGAACGCGATGTGAAACAGCACCAGCCCGGTTTTGGTATTATAGAGCCCCATGTCGAGCGTCAGATCACGCACCGGCACCATCAGGATCTGGAAGGGCACGAAATTGCCTGCCACGAACATAAAGAAAATCCAGATGTTGGATTTGAATTTATAGACGCCCAAAGCAAACCCTGCGAGGCACGACAGCGTCACCGCGCCGATCACGGTGGGCACGGTGATGAACACCGAATTCAGCATGTAGCGCGGCATGTCGGAGTTGAAAAACACCTGCCCGTAGTTGTTGAACAGCTCAAACGATGATGGCAGGCCCCAGTAGTTGCCTTGGGTGAAATCCAACGCCGGTTTGACTGAAAATATCGCCACAGCGATCAACGGCAGCAGCCACATCACCAAGGCCAACGGCAACAGCGATTGATAGGTCAACTGCCAAGAACGGGACGTTTTATCAATGGGGGTTGGAAACATATCCTAACTCTTGCTCCCGTCAGGTAGGCCATCGCGGATGGCTTTGGGCAGGGATTTGCGGATGATGTCGTAGGACACGCCAATGCGGTGCGCCATTTCATCTGCGGTGGTGGCGTCAAATTGCAACCGAACCCAGCTTTTATGGAAATACGGCGCCTTTATCGCGGGGCCGGCGGCGATAAGCATGGCGGCGGTGTCTGCATCGGCTGTTTTGAGGGAAACGCCGCGCATATCTGCGTCGCCGCCAAAGCAGGCAAACATCTTGCCGCCGACTTTCCAGCTGATCAATTCGGGGGGCAATGCGAGGGTCGCGCCGGGCAGCGCACCACAGATTTGATCTACGAGATCTCGGGTGACACTCATCGCGCGCGCTCCTCTGCCCACATCGACCACAGGAAATAGGCGATGAAAATCAACATGATCAGGAACAAGATCACCGCGATGGCCGCGCCATACCCCATGCGGAACCCGTATTCAGAGAGCGCCTTTTCGAACATATAAAACGACAGCACGCGGGTTTGGCCAAAGGGGCCGCCGTTGGTCATGATCGAGATCAGATCAAAGCTGCGCAGCGCGCCGATGATGGTGACAACAAAAGCAATAAAGGTCGCGGGTTTCAGCTGCGGGATGATGATATACCACAGCATTTTCCAACCCTTTGCCCCATCCAAACGCCCCGCTTCGATCTGTTCGGGGTCCACGGCGTTGAGGCCCGTCAGATAAAGGATCATGCAATAGGCCGTTTGCGGCCACAGCCCCGCGGCGATGATGCCGTAGGTGGCCAGTGATGGGTCGCCCAGCACGTTAATGGGGTCAATCCCGATCAAGCCCAGCGCGGAATTTAGCAGACCTTCGTTGGGCAGGTAGAACCATGAGAAAACAAGGCCCACGACCACCTGGCTGATCACGAAGGGAAAGAAAAACAAGGATTTATAGAGCCGTATCCCCGTGACCGTCTGGTTCAGGAACAGCGCGATGAACAGCCCGCCGGGGATCGCCAGCAGGTAAAACAGCAGCCATTTGAGGTTGTTCCAAAGTGACACCTCAAAGGCGCTGTCGTCCATCAATTCGATATAATTGCCAGCGCCGATGAACCTGGCCTCGCCCAGACCATCCCATTCGTAAAATGAGATCGTGATCGACTGATAGATCGGCCAAACCACATAAAACGCGAAAAACAACATCGCAGGCGCCAGAAACAACCACGGTGTAACGGCGATTTCGTTGCGTTTGTACCAACTGCGCCTTGCGGGCGCGGTTTGGGGGGCCGCTGATGTCATTGGCGCATCTCCTTGATGAGGCGGCGCGGGGCATTGGGGTGGCCGGGCGTTGTGGCAACGCCCGACCGAAGGGGTGTTATTTGTAAACGCGCTCTGCGACCTTATCGAGGCGGTTCAGGATGTCGTCGAGGTTGTCAGGGATCACCATGAATTCCTGCAGTCCTTGCATGGCTTCGGCGGCCATTTCGGCGGGGAAATCGCGGTCAAAGAACTGCGCCACGCCGCCCGGTGAATTGGCCGACAGCATCGCGAAGCCTTCGTTCAGGAACTTGTCGTTGTCCACAGAGGCGCTGGCGTTGACCGGCAGTTGCCCCAAATTCGACGCGTTGTTGATTTCCGTTTGCACGTTGGACGACACAACATAGCGCAGGAATTCGCGCGCGGCGTCTTTGTTGGCGGCATTGGCCGGGATGTGGAAGGTGTCGGTTGGTGCGTCTTCTGCCAATGCCACGTCTGGGTTGATCACCGGGAATTGGTAGAAATCCAACTGGTCATCGGTCAGGCCCGCTTCACGCAGGGGGGCCACGGCAAAGTTGCCCATCAGATAGGCCGCCGCTTCGCCGTTGACCATAAAGGGCAGGGCTTCTTGCCAGCTGTAGTTCTGGTGGTTCTCGACAAATGCGCCCATGTCGATCAATTCGCGCCAGTTAGAGAACGTTTGCCGCACGCGGTCATCTGTCCATTTGACGTCGCCTGCCGCCAGTTCCATGTGGAAATCAAAGCCGTTGGTGCGCAGGTTCAGGTAGTCAAACCAGCCCCCCGCCGTCCATAAAAACTTGGACCCAATGGTATAGCACGCGCGCCCAGATGCGATGATCGCGGCGCAGTTGGATTTCATGTCTTCGAAATTGGCAGGCTCCGACAGGCCGAGCTCTGTGTAGATGTCCTTGCGGTAATAAATACCCCATTGGTAATACGTGTACGGCACACCCCATTGTTTGCCGTCAATGGTCATCGCACCCTTGGTTGACGCGAGGTTATCGGCAATGGCGGGCTCCTCCCACAGGTCCGACACGTCTTCAAACAGGCCCGCTTTTACGTATGGTGTCATGCGGTTGGCCGCATACCACGTGGCCACATCCGGCGCATCGGCGGTCAGGAAATTGCGGATCTGGGTTTTGTAAGCGTCCCGGTCGATCACGGTCGTTTCAATGGCCAGATCAGGGTGCAACGCCCCAAATTCAGCGATCAGCTGTTCCATCGTGGCACGGGGCGCGGGGTTGGAAGTGTCGAGGAAAATATTCAGATCCCCCGTCAATTCGGCCTGTGCCGTGCCAGCAATCATGGTTGATCCGGCCAGTGCCATCAGCAGTGCTTTGGTGGTGAAACGCATGGTGTCCTCCCTAAGGTACGTGTGCGATTTTGGTCTTGGTTCTTATCATTAAAGTTTCATTATTTGGAACCAGGTTTTATATATTGAAAACTACACCGCAATCTGCGTAGTCTGTCAACTGTGTTCTTGGGCAACTGTGGGCACAGCGCGATCTGCGATGGGGTGGAACATACGGCAAGCCCTTGGTTTGCCGGAGGCTTTCGCAGCAAGGGAAACGCGCACAACGGGAGGAGAACACCATGTCCGGTGACGGCACGGTTGGCAAAGCATTGAACGTCCTCGATCAGGTGGCCGCGCACGGCAGACCTGTGCGGTTTGCGACGTTGCTAGAGGCGAGCGATTTCCCCAAGGCGACGTTGTACCGGTTTTTGCAAACGCTGACCTCGCAGGGGATGTTGGAATACGACCCCGACCGCCAAACCTACGCGTTGGGGGTGCGGTTGGTACGGCTGGCGCATGCCGCCTGGACGCAAAGCTCGCTGGCGCCGATTGCGCGCCCGTTTCTGGACCGGCTCAGCCGCGATGTGGGCCAGACCGTGCATTTGGCGCAACTGGACAATGCGCAGGTGCTTTATGTCGACAAACGCAACGCCGCCCAGCCGGTGGAAATGTTCAGTGACGCAGGCAAGGTTGGCCCTGCCTATTGCACCGGCGTCGGCAAGGCGATGCTGGCCTTTTTGCCGGACGACCACCTCGACCGCGTGATCGCACAACAAAGCTTTCATCAATTCACTGCGCAGACCTACACAACCGCCGATGCCTTGCACACAGAACTGGGGGCCATTCGCGCGCGCGGCTATGCGTTTGACCGTGAAGAACACGAACCCGGCATCATTTGTATCGCGCATCCCATCCTGACGGGGACGGGGCGCATGTTGGGGGCGCTGTCGGTCACCGGATCGATGCAAACCGCCAATCTGGACCAACTCGAAGGTCTGGCCCCGCGATTGGCACAGACGGCCCAATCCATCGCCCACGAGGCACAGGCCTGGCGGTTTCCGGATACGGACCCGCCCGCCACAGACGTTCAAGACATAGGGACATGACATCATGACAGGCGTTACGCTGACCCAAGCCATCAAGCGCTACGGCGATGTGCAGGTGATCCACGGCATCGATCTCGAAATCGAAGACGGTGAATTTTGCGTGTTTGTAGGCCCGTCGGGGTGCGGTAAATCCACGTTGTTGCGCATGATCGCGGGGCTTGAGGAAACAACCGAAGGGCGCATGCATATTGGCGCGCGCGATGTCACACATATGGATCCGTCTGAACGCGGCGTGGCGATGGTGTTCCAGACCTACGCGCTTTATCCGCATATGACGGTTGCTGAAAACATGGGGTTCGGGCTCAAGATGAACGGGGTGCCCAAGGCCGAGATCCGGCAAAAGGTAGGCGCTGCGTCTGATATCCTGAAACTGGGCGATTATCTTGACCGCAAGCCCAAGGCGCTGTCGGGGGGGCAACGCCAGCGGGTGGCGATTGGGCGCGCGATTGTGCGTGGCCCCGAGGTGTTTTTGTTCGACGAACCGCTGTCGAACCTCGACGCAGAGCTGCGTGTGGAGATGCGCGTGGAAATCGCCCGGCTGCACAAAGAAATCGGCGCCACGATGATCTATGTGACCCACGATCAGGTCGAAGCGATGACACTCGCCGACAAGATCGTCGTGCTGCGTATGGGCAAGATCGAACAGGTGGGCGCGCCATTAGAATTATACCGTGACCCCGACAATAAATTTGTGGCGGGGTTCATCGGATCGCCGGCGATGAACTTTCTGGCGGGCACTGTGGTTGAGGCAGGCGTTGAGGTGCCCGGTTTGGGCCGCACGGTGGCGGTGCAGGCCAACTTGCCGGCGGTGGGCACGGCCGTGACGTTGGGTGTGCGTCCGGAACACTTAGAGGTGCAGGTGGGGCAGGGTGCGCTCAAGGCTGAACTGTCCGAGGCCTTGGGCGGGGTCAGTTACCTGCATCTGGATACGCCCACCGGCGAACGGATCATCGTTGAAGAACGCGGCGATGACCGCGCCAGTGCGGGCGACACGGTCGAGGTGTCGTTCGAGGCCCGCCGCGCCTTGCTGTTTGACGTCAAAACGGACATGCGGATCAGATAAACCGCGCCGGGGTCGTTCAGCTATCACACCTCAATTGGCGTCGCTCAGGTTCAGATTTTGGCGATTGCCTTACAGGTCAACATTCCTGTGTCTTTCGGCATCACAGCAAAGGCGGTGGTGTGTCTGGCGCGATGCATTCACATGCACCCCCAAGCCAGCATGCTGATCTTGGGGCGCAGTTGCCCGCCAAGTGATGGACAAACCAGACGGTTATGCGTCAATGTTCGCACCATCATATACGACGGGGCCCGCCAAGAGGCCCTGATGAACACGGGAGAGTTTATATGTACTTGAAATCAATAGCTATTGCGGCTGGACTGGCGGCGTTTGCCACGGCGGGTGCCGCTGATGGGCATGGCGGTGCCGTTAAGGTCGGTATGATCACCACGTTGTCAGGTGGCGGTGCAGGCCTTGGGATCGACGTGCGTGACGGTTTTATGTTGGCGGCCAAAGCGGCGGGCAATGACAAGCTGGAGGTCGTTATCGAAGACGACCAGCGCAAGCCAGAGATCGCGGTGCAATTGGCCGACAAGATGATCCAATCTGAAAAGGTCGACATCATGACCGGCATCATCTGGTCCAATCTAGCGATGGCGGTGGTGCCGGCGGCGACGGCACAGGGCAAGTTCTATATTTCGCCCAATGCCGGGCCATCGGTTTTGGCCGGCAAAGGGTGCCACCCGCTGTATTTCAACGTCGCGTGGCAGAACGACAACCTGCACGAAGCAGCAGGCGCCTACGCCAATGATGCAGGTTACGAAAACAGCTATATCCTCGCGCCGAACTACCCGGCAGGTCAGGACGCATTGACCGGATACAAACGCATGTACGGCGGTGACTTGGCGGGCGAAACCTACACCAAGCTGGGCCAAACCGATTACGCGGCCGAAATCGCGCAAATCCGGGCGTCTGGGGCGGATTCGGTGTTTTTCTTTCTGCCCGGCGGCATGGGTATTTCGTTCCTGAAACAATACGCAGGATCAGGCGTGGATTTGCCCGTTGTTGGCCCCGCGTTCAGCTTTGATCAGGGCATTTTACAGGCCGTCGGCGATGCCGCCTTGGGCGTGAAAAACACCAGCCAATGGAACAAAGACCTCGACACCCCGGCCAATGCGGCCTTTGTCGATGCGTTTCAGGCCGAATACGGGCGGTTGCCGTCGCTTTATGCCAGCCAAGGCTATGACGCGGCCAACCTGATCCTTAGCGCGATGGACAAGGCCGATGTCAAAGACGCCGATGCCTTCCGCACAGCCCTTGCTGCCGCAGAATTCGACAGCGTCCGCGGTGATTTCAAATTTGGCACCAACCAACACCCGGTGCAGGATTACTACGTGCGCGAAGTCATCAAAGAAGGCGATGTGTTCACCAACAAGATCATCTCGGCCAGCCTCACCGACCACGCAGATGCCTACGCGGTTGACTGCAAATATTGATCTAACGATGGCTCCGGGCGGTGATCCGGGGCCTCTTTTCCCCTTTTGACATGACGCGCCGCACCGTGGCGCGCAGGCGGCGCTTTGATGTCTACGATCCTGTTTATTGAACAACTCCTGAACGGGGTGCAGTTCGGCGTGATGCTGTTTTTGATGGCCGCAGGGCTGACGTTGATCTTTGGGGTGATGGGGTTGATCAACCTCGCACATGGCTCGCTGTATATGGTGGGGGCCTTTGCGGCGGCGGCGGTGGCTGGGGCCACGGGGTCGTTTGTGCTGGCGCTGGCCGCCAGCCTGATCGCGGCGGCGGCGGCAGGCGCCTTGGTGGAATTGCTGGTCATCCGCAGGCTTTATGATCGTGATCACCTTGATCAGGTCTTGGCGACCTTCGCGCTAATCCTAATCTTTTCCGAAGGCACGCGGTGGGCGTTTGGGTCCTTTCCGCTGTTTCTCGATATTCCAGCAGCGCTGTCGGGGCCGGTGATGTTGCCGGGCGGTATTCAATACCCCGCATATCGGTTGCTGATTATCGCGATTGGGTTGACCATTGCGGTGGGGTTGTTTCAATTGATCGGGCGCACGCGCATCGGCATTCAGATCCGCGCAGGCGAATCCGACCGCGAGATGATCGCGGCCTTGGGCGTTGATATCTCTAAACTATATACGTTGGTCTTTGCCCTCGGCGCAGGGCTGGCCGGGTTGGCTGGCGCGTTGGTCGGCGCGATCCAATCGGTGCAGGTGGGCATGGGCGAACCGGTGCTGATCTTGGCCTTTGTGGTGATTGTCATCGGGGGGATCGGGTCAATCAAGGGCGCGCTGGTGGGTGCGGTGCTGGTGGGCCTGACGGATACCTTGGGCGGTGTGTTGCTGCCGGGGCTTTTCGCCACCTTCATGCAGCCCGCCGCCGCGACAGCCGTCGGGTCATCACTGGCGTCGATGTCTATTTACATCCTGATGGCGGGGGTGTTGTTGTTCAAACCCACCGGCCTGTACGGGAGCACCTGATATGTCTCGCCCCTTTGTGCTGAACCTCGTGCTCTTTGCCATGCTGCCGGTAACCGCCCTCATCGCCCTGATGCTGGACGCACCCTTTATCATCACCCTAGCGACCAAAGTCGCCATTCTCGCGTTGGCAGGTGTGGGCCTGAACATCGCGCTGGGGTTGGGCGGTTTGGTCAGCCTCGGCCACGCGGCGTTTTTCGGCATCGGCGGGTACGCCATGGGGATCTTGGCCGCCCACGCGCAAACCTACACCCCTCTGTTAGAGGTACCGTTTTTGATCGAGGGCACCAAATCCATGCCCGTCATCTGGTTGATCGCGACCGCCGCCGGGGCGCTGGGGGCCTTGGCCATCGGCGCGTTGTCACTGCGCACCTCGGGTGTCTATTTCATCATGATCACGTTGGCCTTTGGGCAGATGCTGTATTATTTCGCGATCAGCTGGCCGGCCTATGGCGGCGAAGACGGGCTGTCGATTTACGTGCGCAACCGGTTTCCGGGGCTGAATACGCTGGACCCGATCCAGTTTTTCGCCCTGTGTTTTGCGGTTTTATCGGTCGTGTTGCTGGTGGCAGGCCGTCTTGCGGCGGCGCCCTTTGGGCTGGCGCTGGCGGCGGCGCGTCAAAACCCCACGCGGGTCGAAACTGTGGGCCTGTCGCCTTACCGGCTGCGGCTGGTGGCGTTTGTGATTTCGGGGGCGATCACGGCCTTGGCGGGCGCGCTGTTTGCTGACCTCAACCGCTTTGTCAGCCCGACCATGCTCAGTTGGCACACCTCGGGCGAAATCATGATCTTTGTCATCTTGGGTGGTGTCGGGCGGCTGTTTGGCCCGGTTGCCGGGGCGGCGTTGTTTATACTGCTCGAACATGTGCTGGGCGGGGTGTCCGAATTTTGGCACGTGTATCTGGGCCTTTTGTTGCTGCTGGTTGTCCTTTTTGCGCGCGGCGGACTTATTGGTGCCGTGGCAGGCCGCGAGGTGGCCCATGACTGACCCGGTGCTGCAGACCGATGGCCTGACCAAATCCTTTGGAGCGCTCAAGGCCACAGACGGCGTGTCACTGACCCTGAAACCTGGCGAAATCCACGCGTTGATTGGGCCAAATGGCGCGGGAAAATCTACGTTAATCAAGCAGATATCCGGCGGTATTCAACCAGATGCAGGCACGGTTTATTTTAACGGGCACGACGTAACGCCCTCGGGGACAGCAGCGCGCGCGCGTGCAGGATTGGGCCGCACGTTCCAGATATCCGCACTGGCGATGGAATATACCGTGTTGCAAAATGCCATGTTGGGCGCGTTGGGGCGGCGGGGCACAGTCTGGCGGTTTTTCCGGCCTGTGATGAAAGACGCGGCATTGCGGGCCGCGGCGATGGCCGCGTTGGGCCGCGTGGGGCTTGCCGAGCACGCCGCCACCCGCACAGCAGAGCTCAGCCACGGGCAGCGGCGCCTGTTAGAGGTCGCCGTCGCACTGACGCTAGAACCACGCGCCTTTGTGATGGATGAACCCATGGCGGGTCTGGGTGCGGATGGGTCCAAACAGTTGATTGGGGTGTTGGACGGGCTGCGCGCGCAGGCGCCTATTTTGCTGGTCGAACATGATATGGATGCGGTTTTTGCATTGGCAGACCGCATTTCCGTGCTGGTGTACGGCAAAATCATCGCCACGGGCACGGCGGCAGATATTCGTGCCGACCCAGCCGTGCGCGTGGCGTATCTGGGGCCAGAGGACACCGCATGAGCAGTTTGAAACTTCGTGGTATCACAGCATCTTACGGCCCATCACAGGCGCTTTTTGGGGTGGATCTGACGGTCGAAGAAGGCACCGTGTGCGCGCTTTTGGGGCGCAATGGCATGGGCAAATCCTCGACCATCAAGGTGATTTGCCGGATGTTGCGCCACAGCGCGGGGACCGTGTTGTTTGACGGTGTTGATCTGGGCGCGTTGCCCGCGCATAAGGCCGCGCGTGCGGGGCTGGGGTTGGTGCCCGAGGGGCGGCGCTGTTTTCCCAACCTCACCGTGTACGAAAACCTGATCGCCGCCGCCCGTCCCGGCGCGTGGGATTTCGGCGCGGTCACGCAGCTGTTTCCACGGTTGGCAGAGAGGCGAGATCAGCGCGCGGTGTCGCTGTCGGGTGGCGAACAGCAGATGTTGGCGATTGGGCGCGCCTTGATGACCAACCCGCGGATGTTGCTGTTGGACGAGGCCACAGAGGGGCTCGCGCCGGTGGTGCGTCAGGAAATCTGGGCCGCGATCCGTGCGTTAAAGGACCGCTCTGGGATGTCCATCGTGTTGGTCGATAAATCCCTGCCCGAGTTGCGCCAAGTGGCTGATACCGCGGTTATTCTCGAACGCGGCGTCTCTGTTTGGGCGGGGTGTATGGATCAGGTGACACCGGATATTGCCGACCGCCATTTGTGGGTTTGACGTGCCGCTACGTCGTGGATATGCCGCCTGAAGGGGCGGAATATTAGGCTGCGAAATAGGTCAAATTCGTAGTTAATATTTATTTAAAATAAAATGTTATGACGTGAAATTAATCAAACTCATTAACATTTTCTAACCCGTTCAATGAAACGTCACGCAAAGGCCCCGCAGATAACGGGGCCTTTGGTAAGGGCGCGCTGGTGGCACCTCCGGTGTGTCGGTTCAGACTGCGATCTTGCCGCCGCCCTGTTTGGTCACCACCACAACGGATGGGCGTGGGGGCATGGCCGCGTCAAAGTCAGGCCAACGGGTTGCCGGGTCTTCAAAGGTGGAATCGCGCTCGAACCCTTTGAGGTCCTTGGTGCCATCCGTGCCGGGGTGCTGCACCGCCAAAAACAGCGTCTCGCCGCTGTCATGGAAGTAGGGCCCACAGAGTTCCCCCCCGACCGGGCAGCGGAAGAACAGCTTGGACGTGCCGCGCAGGTCGCCGTCTGTTTCCACCCCATAAAGCCCGTCTGATTTGCCGGTTTTACCCCAGCTTGAGCCTTGATCCGTGGACACCCACAACCGTCCATCTGCGTCGAACGAACAGTTGTCAGGCGACCCAAACCAGCCGTTTTCAGAGGTTTCGGGGTTCCACTGTGCGCCGACCTCTTCGATGCTCGGATCACCACATTTGACCAAAATGGACCAGGTGCCTTTGGTCGCGGCATGATCACCACCGTCTTCTTTGATCTCGATGATGTGACCAAAGGACGATTCAGGGCGCGGGTTGGCGGCATTGACCTGATCAGGTTGGCGCCGGGTGTTGTTGGTCAGCATGACATAGGCGGTGCCGTTGGGGCCGGGGGCGGCGTCCTCGGGGCGGTCCATCGGCGTGGCGCCCAACAGATCGGCAGCGATGCGTGTGTCAATCATCACGTCCGCTTGGCTGTTGAACCCGTTGTCGGCTGTCAGGGGGCCGTTACCATGCACCAGCGGCATCCATTCCACGGTGCCGTCTGCGTCAAACCGCGCCACGTACAGCGTGCCATCCGACATCAATGGGCTGCCGAAAACACCGGTTTGTGCCGTCACTGTCCCGCCCGAGACGTATTTGTACATATAGTCAAACCGGTTGTCGTCGCCCGAATAGACCACGAATTTGCCGCTGGATGACACGGTGCTTTCTGCGCCTTCGTGGCGGAACCGGCCCAAAGCGGTGTGTTTGATCGGTGCGGCATCGGGGTTGCGGGGGTCGACCTCGACGATCCAACCCCAACGGTTGGGTTCGTTGGGTTCTTTGTCGATGTTCCAACGGTCGTGGTGTTGACCCCATGCGTACCAGCGCCCCGGCACCCCGTACCGCTTTTTGCTGGCGGCATCTGCATGCGCCGAGATGTCGGGTTTGTCGTCGCCATCCACCACATCGGTCCAGAAATACCCGTGGAAGTTTTCTTCGGCCATCAGGTACGTGCCCCAGGGCGTCATCCCGCCGGCGCAATTGTTTACCGTGCCAATCACCGTCATGCCCGCAGGGTCGGCGTTGGTTTTCATGCGGTCATGCCCCGCGGCGGGGCCATCGATGGTCATATCCGTATTCAACGGGGTGATGCGGCGGTTATATTTGCTGTCGCGCACCAGCGCCCATTTGCCATCGCTACCCTGCGCGATTTCGACAACCGTGCCGCCATGCGCGGCCATCTCAATATCGATCAGCTCTCGCGTCATGCCGGTGAACCCTGCGCGATCCTGGCGGCCAAGACCGGGGAACATGACCTCTTCGTTGGTATATTCGTGGTTCACACACAAGATCCCGCGCGTGCCTTCGTCGTTCAATGCGGTAAAGCCCACATAGTCGTTGTTATAACCAAACTGCTGCAACTGCGCTTCGGCGCTTTGGTTCATCACGTCAAATTCGGGTGCGTCGGCTGTGATCGGATCCCCCCAGCGCAACAGGATGTCGGCATTATACCCGTCGGCGATGTGGTGGGTTTCATCGTTGCCCCAAGGCAATTCGTCAAAGACATAGCGGCTTTTGCCATGGCCCGCAGCGGCGGCCTGTTTTGGTGCCACCATCGCCGAGGTGCCAAAAAGGGCTGTGGTCGCGGTCACGCCCAACATTCCGCGCAACATATCGCGGCGGCCATAGCGGGTGTTGATCACGTCACCGATGGTGCGGCCAAGGTTTGGGTTTGTCGGAATATCGTCAAAAGCCTCGTAGGCTTCGGCTTTGTTTCCGTGCTCTGGGTCGTTGATGATGTCTTTACGGTTCATGTGCTTCCTCTGTCGGTGGCAATGTGTGACAACGCGACACGGGCATCGTGCCACGGGTTCTATCATCCCGTTTGCCCTGCGCGTGTAACGCGCCTGTGACGGACCGTCCGTTTTTATGATTTCCCCCGTGGAAAAGTTAACAACACCCTGCTTTAAAAATCAACCGATACGGGAAACCAGGTCTGGGATGTGTTTTTTGAAGGCAAAGAACCCTTTGGTGGCATGGGGCCATGCGGCGCTATCATAAGGCCGCCTGATCTGGACAACGGGCGGGGCGTCTGAGTGGTGCGCAAGCTGCGACAGCACATCGGCCACGGGTCCAACGGGCGCGTAGGGGGTGACAATCTGAGCGATCCCGGTGGCGTTGGCCCATTCTATGATGTGGTCAGGGGTCGTTACTGTGCCCGCTTTGTCGCCCAACCGTGCCGACCAACGCGCGACCGTATCGCGCAGGATTTTGGTGCGAAATGCGGCGACATGTGGGGCAGGTGTCAGTGGGCTGAACCCGTTGGACGGGGTCAAAACAGCCGTTGTTGTTACTGGGTCGTCCGGCAGGGCAAACCGCGGGCTGAGGTCTTCTTCGTGTAGCAACACCCCCGTGGGCACCCCGGTTTGCGGTTGGGGCAGACCCCGCAGCGGGGTGGGTGCGGGGGCCGGTGGGCCGGGGCGCGGGGTGGCATGGGGCGCCAATTGGCCGCGCGGATCAAACCGCCCTTCGGTGTATTTGGCGATGTTATCGGCGCGGGCGGCATAGGTCTTGCCCACGGTTTGCACCCCTGCGACCCACCGCCACCCCAACGTGTTGGATGCAGGATCGCCGTCCAGCAAGTGGCGCAAAAAGAAATCAGCCCCCAATTCCCAAGGCAGGTCCAGCGTGAAGATCCAGATTGAGGCGAACCACATGCGGGCGTGATTGTGCAGATATCCGGTGGTCGTCAATTCGTGGACCCAAGCGTCAAAGCACGCGATCCCGGTGGTGCCCATGCAGGCCGCGTCCCAGCGCGCGCGCAGACCTGATTGGGTTTGCACGTCGTTCCAGTGGCGCTGTAGGTCGGCCTTGTAGGTGTCCCAAACGCTTGGGCGCAGTTCCAGCCAGCCTTTCCAATAGGTGCGCCAGAATACCTCCTGAATGAATTTTTCGGCCGTTTGTGCGGAATGTCGCGCCAGCACGGCCTGCAATACGTCGTCTTCGGTGATCACCCGGCACCGTAAATACGGCGACAGTGTCGAAACCCCGGTGTGGTGGCCGGGCCCGCCATCGTAGTTGCGGCGCGCGGCGTAATCGCGGCCTGCGCGGGGCAAAAACGTCGAAAGCCGCTCGAGTGCGGCGGTGCGTGTGGGCGGGAAAATGTCCAAAGCTGTCATTCGTGGGGACATAGTTGAGTGTGACCTCAGATCAATCCTTCGCGTCAAGATTGAAACGGCCCCTTGCAGCCCCCCGGCGGCGATACTAAGCTTTGGGTAACGGTTCGTCGGGTATGGTCCCTCGAACACCAACTAACAGGCATTCCCTCATGAACGATCCCATCGACACATATATGAACCTTGTCCCCATGGTTGTGGAACAAACCAGCCGGGGTGAGCGCGCGTATGATATCTTTTCGCGCCTGCTCAAAGAGCGGATCATTTTTGTGAACGGTCCGATTCACAGCGGCATGAGCCACCTTATTGTGGCGCAATTGCTGCACCTCGAAGCCGAAAACCCGAGCAAAGAGATCAGCGTGTACGTCAACTCTCCCGGTGGTGAAGTGACCGCAGGTCTGTCGATTTATGACACGATGCAGTACATCAAGCCCAAAGTATCCACATTGATCTGCGGGATGGCGGCCTCGATGGGGTCGGTGATCGCGATTGGCGGCGAAAAAGGCATGCGGTTTGCACTGCCCAACGCCGAAGTGATGGTGCACCAGCCGTCTGGCGGGTCGCAAGGCATGGCGTCCGACATCCTGATTTCGGCCCGGCACATCGAACGCACCCGCGAGCGGATGTACCAGCTTTATGTGAAACATTCGGGGCAATCGCTCAAGAACGTTCAAAAGGCGCTGGACCGCGATATGTGGATGACGCCCGAAGAAGCCAAAGACTGGGGTCACATCGACGAGATCGTCGAGAATCGCAGCAAGGATGAAGACGACAGCTAACGAGACAGGCCGGTGCACGTTCAGTTTACCAATTAGCGATTGTGGACATGTCAGCGCTGGCCTAAACTGTCATAAAGGACAAACAACGCGGTGCCGAGTGCAGCGCGTTGTCGTAAACACGCAAGAGCTGAAAGGCTTGATATGGCTACGAATTCGACGGGCGATAGCAAAAATACCCTCTATTGCAGCTTCTGCGGCAAGAGCCAGCATGAGGTGCGAAAGTTGATCGCGGGGCCGACGGTTTTCATCTGTGATGAATGCGTCGAGCTGTGCATGGATATCATTCGCGAGGAAACCAAAGCCTCGGGTTTGAAGGCCACTGATGGTGTGCCGACGCCCAAAGATATCTGCGGAGTACTGGACGATTATGTGATCGGTCAGGCGCGGGCAAAACGTGTGCTGTCTGTTGCGGTGCACAACCACTACAAGCGTCTCAATCACGCCCAAAAGGGTGGGGAAATTGAGCTGGCAAAGTCCAATATTTTGCTGATCGGCCCAACGGGTTGCGGTAAAACGTTGCTGGCGCAGACCTTGGCGCGGATCTTGGATGTGCCGTTCACGATGGCGGATGCCACCACATTGACCGAAGCGGGCTATGTGGGCGAGGACGTTGAAAATATTATCCTCAAGCTGCTGCAAGCGTCGGAATACAATGTGGAACGGGCCCAACGCGGCATCGTCTATATTGACGAGGTTGATAAGATCACCCGTAAGTCCGAAAACCCGTCGATCACCCGCGATGTGTCGGGCGAAGGCGTGCAGCAAGCGTTGCTTAAATTGATGGAAGGGACGGTTGCATCCGTTCCGCCACAAGGGGGGCGCAAGCACCCACAGCAGGAATTCCTGCAGGTGGATACAACGAATATCCTGTTCATTTGCGGTGGGGCGTTTGCTGGTCTTGATAAGATCATTGCGGCACGCGGCAAAGGATCGGCGATGGGGTTTGGCGCAGACGTGCGTGACGAAGACGCGCGCGGCATCGGTGAGATTTTCACCGACCTTGAGCCTGAAGATCTGCTGCGATTTGGGTTGATCCCCGAATTTGTGGGGCGTTTGCCGGTGTTGGCGACGCTGGAAGATCTGGATGAAGATGCGCTTGTGACCATCCTGACACAGCCGAAAAACGCCCTTGTTAAGCAATATCAACGGCTGTTTGAGCTTGAAGATACGCAGCTGAACTTTACGGAGGATGCGCTGTCTGCGATCGCAAACCGCGCGATCGAGCGGAAGACCGGCGCGCGGGGCTTGCGGTCCATCCTTGAGGATATCCTGCTTGAGACGATGTTTGACTTGCCGGGTCTGGATAGTGTGTCGGAGGTTGTGGTGAATGAAGAGGCTGTAGTCTCGGACGCGGCACCGTTGATGATACACGGCGACGCTGAAAAAGAGCCAGCTAGCGCAAGCTAAGCTGTGGCCTGTCAAGAGAACTGCAAAGAAGGCGGGCATCGAACCCGCCTTCTTTGCTTCGCGGCCAGCCGTACCGGTCGGTTTTCACAACGGTGCAGGGCGCTTATGTGCAGGTGAAGAGGCATGGTTTTGACAGTTAAGCGCAATAAATCCGGCGGCACTTACGAAGATAAGATCGGTTATTGCCGTGCGGTCGTGGCAGGCGGGTGGGTGCACGTCGCCGGGACCGTAGGCCAAGGCGGAACGGTGGAGGCGCAATGCGCATCGGCGCTGCAAATCATTGAAAACGCTTTGACCGAAGCGGGCAGTTCGATGGCACATGTAGTTCGTGTGACCTACATGTTGCCGGACGCGCATGAATTTGAACGGTGTTGGTCGATATTATCGGCCGCATTTGGTGCGCACCCTCCTGCCGCAACGATGATAGAATGTGGTTTAATCGATCCGAAATTTCGTATTGAGATAGAAGTGACCGCGACCTTGCCGGAATGAGCCGGTGAATGCTGGTCTGGTTGGTGCATCCATCTGGACCTTTAACCAACAATCCGCCATATGTGGCACATCAATCCGACCGGAGGCGAATATGGGACTTTTGACTTCTATTTTGCGCAGCGTGACATGGTGGAATGGCCAGACGTTGAATACGCAGCTGTGGACATGGCGCAATGGCGTGAAGGTCGGTGAGGACAGCCAAGGCAATATGTTCTATGAAAACAAGACCAAACTTCGACGTTGGGTGATTTACAACGGTGAGGCTGAGGCCAGCCGCGTGGACCCTGAATGGCATGGATGGTTGCACCACACTTGGGACACCACGCCGTCAGAAGCGCCGTTGACGCACAAGGCTTGGGAAAAACCGCATCAGGAAAACCTGACAGGCACTGCATTGGCTTATGCGCCAAAAGGGTCGATCCGCCGGGCTGATCCCGCGCCGCGCAGTGACTACGAAGCTTGGTCGCCGGAGTAAGCACAGATGTCTGAGAATACAACGGAAGTGGTCGTTGGGGCTGGCGTTTTGGCGGCGGCGATTGGGTTTGCGGTTTATGCGGCGCAGGTTGCGGATTTATCCGGCACCTCGAGGACCTACCCGTTGGAGGCGAGTTTTCGCAGCCTTGAAGGTGTCAGCGTCGGCACGGACGTGCGGCTCGCAGGGGTGCGTGTGGGCACCGTGGCCGCGGTTGATTTGAACCCTGAAACATACCGGGCTGACACGACTGTTGCGGTGCAGCGCGGGATTGAGGTGCCTGATGACAGTGCGATTGTCATTTCATCCGAAGGGCTGTTGGGAGGGAATTTCGTCGAAATCGTGCCTGGCGGGTCGCCGTTCTACTTTGAACCCGGCGATACGATCACCGATACGCAGGGCGCCGTAAGTTTGGTGTCTTTGTTGCTGAAGTTTGTGAGCGGGTCTTCCGAATGATACTGCGCGCGGCTGTCATCTTTGGCCTGTTGGCGGGTGCGGCCGACGCGCAACCTGCCAGCGAAGCCGATGGTGCGGTCTTGCGGGGGATCGATAAGATCAGCGGCCAAGTCTATGATATTGAACTTAGATCCGGCCAGACAGCCGATTTTGAACGGCTTCGGATCACCCTGTCGTCTTGTCGGTTCCCGGTTGGGAACCCGGCGGGGGACGCCTATGCGGCGCTCAAGGTCAGGGATGCCGCGCAAGGGGACGTGTTGTTCGAAGGGTGGATGATCGCGTCAGCGCCTGCGTTGTCAGCCATGGATCATTCGCGCTATGATTTATGGGTGATGCGCTGCACCACCTCCTGAGGGCTGCGTAGCGCGGGTTTCGTAAAATCGGCGGTCATGTCTTGCGCGACATTTAGTGCTCGGTGGTACGTCGCGCGCGACACTTCCAACGCGCCTAGGGACGCAAGGTGATCTGTTAAAAACTGCGTGTCAAAGAGCTTGAACCCCCCGTCGACCAGCCGGTCAACCAAGCAAGCGAGTGCGATTTTTGATGCGTTTGTTCGGCGTGAAAACATGCTTTCCCCGAAAAACGCGGCCCCCAAAACAACGCCATAAACGCCGCCTACAAGGGTTTCGTCTTCCCAAACCTCAAGCGAATGCGCCTTGCCGCTGGTGTGTAGTGCCAGATACAGCTCGTTGATTTCGGCGTTGATCCAAGTGTCTGCACGGTCTGCACAGCCTGTGACAACCCCTTGAAAATCGGTGTTAACTTTGATGTCAAACCGACTGCTGCGCATGGCACGGCGCAGCGACCGCGACGCGTGAAACCCATCTAGGGGCATCACGCCGCGGCGCTGCGGGTCGACCCAGAAGATCTCTGAGTCGTCGCGATGTTCTGCCATGGGAAAGATCCCCGTGGCATACCCTTGCATCAAAACGTCCGGCGTTAAACGCACGGAACCCAGATCACCCGGCCCCCAGATTGGTTTCCAACCAATGCTCCAGCCAGTGGATGTTGTAGTCGCCTGTCAGTACGTCTTTTTCCTGCAGCAGTGCATCAAAAAGTGGTACCGTGGTATCCACACCATCCACGATCAACTCACCCAGTGCGCGGTTCAACCGCGCCAAGGCTTCGGGCCGGTCGCGCCCATGCACGATCAGTTTGCCGATTAGACTGTCGTAATAGGGCGGGATCGAATAGCCGTCATAAAGCGCAGAATCCATCCGCACACCCAAACCGCCGGGTGTGTGATATTGGGTGATTTTGCCCGGACAGGGTGCGAAATTCGGTAGTTTTTCGGCGTTGATCCGCACCTCAATCGCGTGTCCGTTGATGTTTAGATCGTCCTGCGTAAAAGACATATCCAAACCAGCCGCCACACGAATTTGTTCGCGCACCAAATCCACACCAAAGATCGCTTCGGTGACGGGGTGTTCGACCTGCAAACGGGTGTTCATCTCGATGAAATAGAACTCGCCGTTTTCATACAGAAACTCGATCGTGCCCGCGCCGATATAATTGATCCGCGCGACAGCGTCGGCGCAGGTTTTGCCGATGGCGGCGCGTTCTTGTGCAGAAATCGACGGTCCGGGGGCTTCTTCGAACACCTTTTGATGGCGCCGTTGCAACGAACAATCCCGCTCGCCCAAATGCACCGCGTTGCCTTTGCCGTCGCCGAACACCTGAATTTCGATGTGGCGCGGCGTGGTCAGGTATTTCTCAATGTAGACTTCGTCGTTGCCAAAGTTGGATTTGCCTTCGGCGCGGGCGGTCATAAACGCCTTTTCCATGTCGTCGGCGGTTTTGGCCACCTTCATGCCGCGCCCGCCACCACCTGCAGTGGCCTTGATGATCACCGGATAGCCGAATTCTTCGCCGATACGTTTGGCGTCTTCCAAGGTTGGAACACCGCCGTCAGATCCGGGAACGCAGGGCACGCCCAGCTTTTTCATCGTATCTTTGGCGGTGATTTTGTCGCCCATGACGCGGATGTGTTCGGCGGTTGGGCCGATAAAGGTTAGGTCGTGGTCTTCGACGACCTGCACAAACCCGGCGTTTTCGGACAAAAACCCATAGCCGGGGTGGATCGCCTCGGCGCCGGTGATTTCGCATGCGGCGATGATTGCGGGCACAGACAGATAGCTTTGCGCGCCCGAAGGGGGCCCAATGCAGACGCTTTCGTCGGCCATACGTACATGCATGGCGTCGCTGTCGGCGGTCGAATGCACCGCCACGCTGGCGATGCCCATCTCGCGGGCGGCGCGCACAACACGCAATGCAATTTCGCCGCGGTTGGCAATCAGAATTTTGTTGAACATGGGAATGCCCCTTATGCGAGGATCACAAGCGGGGTACCAAACTCCACCGCTGCCCCGTCTTCGACGAGGATGCGTTTGATTGTCCCGGCGCGTGGGGCAGGGATGTGGTTCATGGTTTTCATGGCTTCGACGATCAACAATGTATCGCCTTCGGCCACGGTTTTGCCAACGCTGATAAAGGGGTCCGCGCCCGGTTCGGCCTGCATATACACTGTGCCGACCATGGGTGATGTGACGGCGCCGGGGTCATTGGCGGGGTCGTCGTTGGGGGCTGCGTCTGCGGGGGCTGCGGCGGGTGCTGCTTGGGCGGCAACGGCGGCAGGTGCCGGGGCTGCAACCTGTGCAACGACCTGCTGTTGCACGTGTCGGCTGACGCGCACGTTCAGGCTGTCGTCGTCGCTATAGTCCCGCTTGACCTGAAGCTCTGTCAGATCATTTTCCCGCAGCAATTCAGCCAGGGCCTTAATAAAAGCCACATCAGCATCATGGTTCTTTTTTGTCATGTAATCCTCGACCATTCGGGGGAGCCTTGTTGAATACGGCCCTTGTTCCTGCGCCCCCGTTATAGGCGAAGGGTCTGCCTATGAAAACCCGCCTCTTTATCACGCTATCTTGCGCGCTAAATTGGCGGGGGTGTGCGGTTTGGCAGGCCTTTTGGCGGTGAGATGCCCTTGGGGCACCCTAGATCGCCAGATATTCTTCGCGCAGGTCTTTGTTTTCCAGCACTTCTGCGGCGGTGCCATCAAAGACAATACCGCCGGTATCAAGAATCACCGCGCGGTCAGCCAGTTGCAACGCACGCACCGCATTTTGTTCGACCAAAATGGTGGTGATGCCCTGTTCTTTGATGATGCGCAGTGTCTTTTCGATCTCGTCTACGATCACCGGGGCCAGACCTTCGTAGGGTTCATCTAGCAGCAGCACTTTGATGTCCCGGCACAGCGCGCGGGCGATGGCCAGCATCTGTTGTTCGCCCCCCGACAGGGTAACGCCTTCTTGGGCGCGGCGTTCACGCAGACGGGGGAAGAGTTCATAGACCCGTTCCAGTGACCAACCGATGGGCGGGGCGATCTGCGCAAGTTTGAGGTTTTCTTCAACCGTCAGCCCCGCGATGATACGCCGGTCTTCGGGGACAAGCCCAAGACCGACCTGGCTGGCCTGATAGCTGCTCATGTTGTGCAACGGTTGATGATCTAGCCAGATCTCGCCGCGTTTGAGCTCGGGGTCCGCGAGCCGTGCAATCGCCCGCAGGGTCGATGTTTTGCCGGCCCCGTTGCGCCCCAATAGCGCAAGGATCTCGCCCTCGTGCACGTTAAAGCTGATGCCTTGCACGATGTAGCTTTCGCCGTAATAGGCGTGCAGATCCCACACCGACAAAAAGGCAGGCGCGGTGGCGGCCTGATTGGCATTCTTCGAAAAATCGGGTTTGACGTTCATGGTCAGATCCTCGCAAACAGCAGGTCGGGGGGTGTTCACGCCCCCCTTGGTAAATGGCCTAGGCCGCCACTTGGGTTTCGCCCAGATAGGCTTCGCGCACCTTTGGGTGGCCTTTGATATTGTCAGGCGTGTCCTCGACAAGCGGGGTGCCCTGCGCCAACACGGTGATGCGTTGCGCCAACGAAAACACCACATGCATGTCGTGTTCGATGATGGCGATCGTGATGTCGCGCTCGTCGCTGATTTGTTTCAGCAGATCGATGGTGTTGTTGGTATCTGCGCGCGCCATCCCGGCGGTGGGTTCGTCCAACAGCAACAACCGCGGTTCTTGGCTCAGACACATGCCAATTTCCAACCGCCGCTTGTCGCCGCGCGACAAAGACCCCGCATGCATATGGCGTTTTTCGGCCATGTTCATGTCTTCGAGCATATGCTCCGCTCGGTCGATCACATCCCGCTGGGATGGGATGCTCGACAGTGCATTCAATTGAAACGCGCCGTCCCGTTTGGCAAAACACGGGATCATCATGTTTTCCATCACGCTCAGATCTGCAAAGATCTCGGGCGTTTGAAACACCCGCGAAATCCCCATTTGGTTGATCTCGTAGGGCTTGCGGCCCAGCACGGATTGCCCGTCAAACATCACCGACCCGGTATCGGGGATCAGTTTGCCCACCAGACAGTTGAGCAACGTGGATTTGCCTGCCCCGTTGGGCCCGATGATCGCATGCACCGAGTTTTCTTCGACGCTCAGGTTTACGTCCCCCAGCGCTTGCAAACCACCAAAGCGTTTGCCGACATTCTTGACATCTAGAATTCCCATCCGTCGATCTCCTTATTCCGCTGGGGTTGTTTTGCCGTCAGGACTGTCGTCCGCAGGCTTGCGACGTTTGAACAGACGGGCCACACGTTGGCCGCCCTCAACCAAACCGCCGGGCAGGAAGATCACGACCAGCATGAAAATGATGCCCAAGGTCAGGTGCCAGCCCTTACCGATGAAGGGATAGACAATCGCCACCATGAAATCTTCGATGCCGTCGGGCATAAAGGCGAACCATTGGTGCAGGATGCCTTCGTTTATCTTTGAGATGATGTTTTCGAAGTACTTGATGAAACCCGCGCCCAGAACCGGACCAATTAAGGTGCCCGCACCGCCTAGGATGGTCATCAAGACGACCTCGCCCGAGGCTGTCCAGAACATGCGTTCTGCGCCCACTTGGGTGTCCATCGCGACCAGCAAACCACCTGCAAGACCGGCATACATGCCCGAGATCACAAAGGCCGCCAGCGTGTAGGGTTTGGAATTTAGGCCGGTGTAGTTCAGCCGATGTTGGTTGGATTTCACCGCCCGCAGCATCATGCCAAACGGGGACCGGAAGATGCGGATCGACAGATAGAAGGCCAGCAACATCACGACCGCCGCAAGGTAGTACCCCGCGTTAAAGGTAAAGACCCAGTCGCCGATGGTCATTTCGTAGCTGCTTTTCATGTCGAGCCCAAAGAGGTTGGCGCGTGGGGTTTGACCGTCGGCCAATGCGCCGTCCAAGATCCGAGGATCGGTGTATTTGGGCTGCAGTCCGGTTTCACCGCCGGTGATGGGCGTCAGCACCGAATAGGCCAGCGCGTAAGACATTTGCGCAAAGGCCAGCGTCAGGATAGAGAAGTAGATCCCCGACCGCCGCAGCGAGATCCAGCCCACCAGCAGCGAAAACAAACCTGCAACCGCGACCGATACGATGATGGCTGGGATGACGTTCATTGTCAGCAGTTTCATCATCCAGATGGCGGCGTATGACCCCACACCCAGAAACGCGGCGTGGCCAAAGCTAAGGTAGCCGGTGAGGCCAAACAGGATGTTAAATCCGATGGCAAAGATGCCAAAGATCACCAGCCGTTGCATCAGGTCGGGGTAGCCCGCGTTGAACTGTGCCATGGCCGACCCTTCGGGGAAGGGGTTCAGGATGAACGGTGCAAACAGGCACAGGCACGCGACGATGATCAGCAGTGTTAGGTCTCTTTTGGTAAGGCCCATGATTATTCCTCCATCACGCCTTTGCGACCCATTAGGCCACGGGGACGTGTCAGCAAGATGATGATTGCGACCAGATAGATGATGATCTGGTTGATGCCTGGCAGGGTTTCGAGAACGACGGCCATAGAGGCAAAGCTTTCAAGGATACCCAGCAGGAACCCCGCGAGCACAGCACCCGATAGGGACCCCATGCCACCGACAACGACGACGACAAAGCTCAGCACCAGAAAATCCATGCCCATGTGGTAATTGGGCGAATTGATCGGCGCGTACATGACGCCCGCCAGACCCGCGACTGCGGCGGCGATGCCGAACATGATGGTGAACCGTTTGTCGATGTTGATGCCCAACAGGCCCACGGTTTCGCGGTCTGCCATGCCGGCACGCACGACCATCCCGAAGGTGGTGAATTGCAAGAAGGCAAAGACGGCCCCGATGATCAGTGCAGAGAATGCAAAATAGACCAAGCGCCAGTAGGGGTAGATGATGGTGTTCGGGTCGAACCCCATTGCCGCGCCAAAATCAAACGACCCGGTAAAGGCGGCAGGTGCGGGGGTTGGGATCGGGTTTGCCCCGTAGAAGTATTTGATGACTTCTTGCAGCACGATCGCCAAGCCAAAGGTGACCAGGATCTGGTCGGCGTGGGGGCGTTTGTAGAAGTGTTTGATCAGCCCGCGTTCCATGATGAACCCGATGGCAACCATCACTGGTATCGCGAATATAATCGAGATCGGCACGGCCCAGTCGATGATCACATCGCCGGTGGCCTGGCCGAACATGTCATGCAGATACGGCACTTCGACCTTGAGGGGGTTGCCCAAAAAGTCGGTCTTTGTATCGTCGATGACCGTGTGGCTGAATGTCAGAATGCGGCTGAGTGTGACCGCGCAGAATGCGCCGATCATGAACAGGGCTCCATGCGCGAAGTTCACCACGCCGAGCGTGCCGAAGATCAGTGTCAGCCCCAGCGCGATCAGCGCATAGGCCGAGCCTTTGTCCAGCCCATTGAGAATTTGCAGGATAATTGCGTCCATGGTCCCACCTTCATGAATCGAGAACAGGCCCAGGCAAAGCCCGGGGAAAAACAGGGCGGAGATAGGCTCCGCCCTGCAAGTAACAGCGTTTATGCGCCGGAGTTACACGTGCCCAAAGATCCGCCCGCAAACTGCGGGTGATCGGGTGTGTATGTGACCTGATCAACCGGTGTGACTTCCACGATTTCGAGGAGGTCAAATTCGGATGTCGGGTTCTCTTTACCTTTCACGACCAGCACGTCCTTGAAGCACTGGTGGTCGTCGGCACGGTACAGCGTTTTGCCGTTGCCCATGCCGTCGAATTCGAACCCTTCGAGCGCTTCGACAACGCCGCATGGGTTGAATGTGCCCGCACGTTCGCATGCATCTGCGTACAACAGTGCCTGAACATAGCAGGTGTGCGCCGCCTGGCTGGGCGGGAAGCCGTATTTGGTGCCGAAGGATTTAACGAATGCTTTGGAGCCTTCGTCGGTCAGCGACCAGTGCCAGTTGGTGGACCCAAAGATCCCCTTAACGTTGGCGCCCGCACCTTTCGCCATCAGGCGTGAATACAATGGCACAACGATCTGGAAGTCTTTGCCGTTAACCTGACGGTCACGCAGGCCAAACTGCACCGCGTTGGTCAACGAGTTGACCATGTTCCCGCCGTAGTGGTTCAGAACCAGCGTATCGGCACCCGATTGCAGAACCGGCGCGATATAAGACGAGAAATCCGTCTGCGTCAGCGGTGTTTTCACCGCGTTCACGGTTTCCCAACCCATTGCTTCGGTCGAAGATTTCACCGCTTCTTCTGTGGTGTAACCCCAGTTGTAGTCGGCGGTCAGGTGGTAGGCTTTGCGGTCTGTGCCGTAGTTGGCGGCCAGAACGGGGGCAAGTGCTGCACCGGACATGTAGGAGTTAAAGAAGTGACGGAACCCATTGGCGCGACGGTCTTTGCCGGTCGTGTCGTTGGAGTGCGTCAAGCCAGCCATGAAGATCACGCCAGCCTCTTGGCACAGCGCTTGCACGGCCACGGCCACACCAGAAGACGACCCACCGGTGATCATCACCGCGCCGTCTTTTTCGATCATCGATTTGGCCGATGCGCGCGCCGCATCTGATTTCGTTTGCGTGTCGCCCGTGACATATTCGACCTTTTTGCCGAGAATGCCGTTCCCCTGCAGGGCTTTGGACGTGAATGTGTTCATCATGCCGCCGTCGCCTTCACCGTTCAGGTGTTCGACAGCCAGCTGATAGGCGCGCAGTTCATCGGCGCCTTCATCTGCGTAGGGCCCGGATTGAGGCACGTTAAAGCCCAGCGTCACGGTGGAGCCTTGTGGTTGGTTCAGATAGCCAGGCTGTGTATCTGCGCGCAGGTAGCTTGGCAGTGTGAGACCAGCAGCCCCCGCCACCGCACCGGTCTTGATCAGACCCCGGCGGGTAAGTTTCGTATTGGACATGAAAATCCTCCCAGAATGGTAAACTCAAACATCAGGCTCCTTCCTCCAAAGCCTGACATCCAACGCACTAAGTGCAAATCCTATTTGGCGCAGGAAATGAAAATTACGCAACAAGTGCCTTGAAATACAGGTTAATTTTGTAAATAAATCGACACAGGGGTCGTTGTTTTTGTAAATTTTGTAATGTCGCGCCGCAGAAACCCATTGAAAAAGCGCAATAATACCAAAGGAGCCGCATGGCACGCGAAGGGTTAACAGGCAGCCGGATCAGGGAACGTCGATCTGTTGCGGGTATTCGGCAAGCGGATTTGGCGCGAATGCTGGGAATATCTGCGTCTTATCTGAATTTAATTGAGCACAACCGGCGCAGAATCGGCGGCAAGCTACTGTTGGACATCGCGCGCGCGCTTGGGGTCGAGCCATCGGTGCTGACCGAGGGCGCTGAAGCTGCGTTGATCGCGTCGCTGCGCGAGGCCGCGACACAGGCAAATCTGGCGCACACCGAAGCAGACCGCGCCGATGAACTGGCCGGGCGGTTCCCTGCTTGGGCCGAAATTCTGGCCGCGGGGCACCGGCGCATTGCCAGCCTCGAACGCACGGTAGAAACCCTGTCGGACCGGTTGACCCACGACCCCAATCTGGCCGCATCCGTGCACGAACTGCTGACGACGGCGGCTGCCATCCGGTCGACGGCAGCTATTTTGGCGCATGATGGCGAGCTGACGGACGAATGGCGCAACCGGTTTCATGTCAACATTGACCAAGACAGCCGGCGGTTGGCCGACAGTTCCAAAGAACTGGTGGCGTATCTGGATGCGGGGCAGGGTGTGAAGGACGCAGGCACCAGTCCGCAGGATGAATTGGAAACGTTTCTGACAGATCATAGTTTTGCCTTTGACGGGCTGGAAAACGGCACGGACAAACCAGAGGCGTTGATCGCCGCAGCACCAGCGCTTAGATCACATGCGGCGCGCCACATGGCGCAGGGCATTCTGGAACAGACAGTCAAAGACGCGGCAGAGGCCCCGTTGCAGGCGATTGCGGATGCGTTCAAGGCGGTGGGGCGCGACCCGGTTGCGATTGCTGCGGCGTTGGGGGTGTCTGTGGCGATGGTCTTGCGCCGGATGGCCAGTTTGCCTGCATTGGACGCGGGGTTGGTGGTGTGTGACCGCGCGGGCAGTCTGTTGTTTCGCAAACCCGCAGCGGGGTTTGTGATCCCCCGGTTTGGATCCGCCTGCGCGTTGTGGCCGCTTTACGCCGCACTTGGGCAGCCGGGTCAGGTGTCGCGCACGGCGTTGGTGCAGTTGGGCCGGGGTCGCACCGCGTTTGATTGTTTTGCCGTGGCCGAAAGCGTGGGGCAGGCGACCTATAATGCCGCGCCCTTGGTGCAGGCCAGCATGTTGGTGCTGCCCGCGACCCACGCCGATACGGCCGACGTACAAGAGGTTGGCGCGTCGTGCAGCGTCTGCCCGCGCGAGCCGTGTCCGGGGCGGCGCGAGCCCTCGATATTGGCAAGCGGGTTTTGACGGGCTTGCCCCTACGTCGCGCTTTGAGAGACGGGTTTTCTGGGTCTGCATGCTTTGACAGCCCGGTCAAAACCAACGATAGTTTGGCGCGTGCCCTGAGGGAACGGGCTTGATGGTCTGGCAGGGCGCGCCTTTTGGGGAGGAGGCCAACATGGGAAAACGCGTTCTTTTGGTCGAAGACGAAGCAAACATCATCGAGGCGATACGCTTTTTGCTGAGCCGTGAGGGGTGGCATGTCGATACGCATTCGGACGGGGCAGATGCGATGTCAGTGATCCGTGACCGCAAACCTGACCTAGTGATTTTGGACGTCATGCTGCCGGGCAAGAGCGGTTTTGATATTCTCGAAGACCTGCGCAAAGATGACGCGACCGCGGATACGCCGGTGTTGATGTTGACGGCGCGTGGCCAAAGCCGCGACCGTGAAATGGCAGAAAAGGCAGGCGTTAGCCGGTTCATGACCAAGCCCTTTTCCAACACCGAAGTCCTGACAGCTGTGCGCGACCTGTTGTACGTGCACGAACAGCGGAGCTGACGCATGCCCCCCCGATCACCGGTCTTTCTGGAGCGGGGCAGCTACCGCCAACGCCGTGTGATGGATGCGGTGAGGTTGGTGGCGATCTTGGGCGCGGGGCTGTGGATGATCCCGCTGCTTTGGCCGTCGGGCGACGACGGCGTGCGGATGTCGCGGGCGTTGATGTATGTGTTTGGGGTGTGGGCCGTTCTGATCGGTCTGTCACTGGTTTTGTCACGGCGGGTGCGGCGCCAACCCGATGCAACCGGTGACATCGAGGACATATGATGGCCTCTTTGAATACGCTTGTTGCGGTGTCTTTGGCCTATGTATTTGTGCTCTTTTGTGTGGCGTTTGCCGCAGAGCGTGCGGCAGACAAGGGCCGGGCGGGGTGGTTGTTGCAATCACCCCTCGTCTACACGTTGTCGTTGTCGATCTATTGCACCGCCTGGACGTTCTACGGCGCGGTGGGCTACGCGGCGCGGTCTGGGTTGGAATATGTGACCATCTATCTGGGCCCCAGTTTGGTGATGGTCGGCTGGTGGTGGGTCCTGCGGCGGTTGGTGCGGATTGGGCGCAGTCTCAAGGTCACGTCCATCGCCGATCTGATCTCGTCGCGCTATGGCAAATCCAACGGCTTGGCGATTGTTGTCACCTGTATGGCGGTCATCGGGGTGACACCATACATCGCGCTTCAGCTGCAATCGGTCACGGCATCCTTGTCCATTTTCGCGGCCGGGCAAGGCGGGGTCGCAGATGGCACAGACCAACATGCCGCCGGATTGTGGATCGCCATCGGGCTGGCGCTGTTTACGGTGTTGTTTGGCACCCGTCGTTTGAATGTGAACGAACGTCAGCACGGCGTGGTGATTGCCGTCGCGGTCGAAGCGGTGGTCAAGCTTATCGCGTTGCTGGCGGTGGGGGCGTTTGTCGTCTGGGGCATCGCGGGCGGCGTGGGCGAAACCTTGGCGCGGATCGATGCATCGGGGTTGGGCATGTGGAGAATGGACGGCAGCCGCTGGTTGGGGCTTACGTTTGTCTCTGCGGCGGCGTTTTTGTGCCTGCCGCGCATGTTTCAGGTGATGGTGGTGGAAAACAGCGACGAACGCCACCTGCAGATCGCCAGCTGGGCGTTTCCGTTGTATCTGATGTTGATGAGCCTGTTTGTGGTGCCTATAGCGGTGCTTGGGCTGGACCTGCTGCCTGCGGGCGCGAACCCCGATTTTTTTGTGCTGAGCCTGCCACTAAGTCAAGGGCGCGAAGGTCTGGCGATGCTTAGTTTCTTAGGGGGGTTCTCATCCGCGACCTCTATGGTGATTGTGGCGACGTTGGCGTTGTCGACGATGGTGTCCAACCACATGGTGATGCCGGTGTTTCTATACCTGCAACGGGGCGGCGCGACCCAATCAGGCGACGTGCGCCATGTGGTGATCTTGTCGCGGCGGCTGTCGATCCTGACGATCATCGTTTTGGGCTACATCTATTATCAGGTGTCGGGGGGGTCGGGTGCGCTGGCGGCCATCGGGCTGATTTCCTTTACCGGTGTGGCACAGTTTTTACCCGTCGTGCTGGGCGGTATTTTCTGGCGTGGGGCGACCCGTGCGGGCGCGTTTGTGGGGCTGGGGGTCGGGTTTGTGGTGTGGGCGTTCACGACGCTGCTGCCCAGTTTCGGCCCCGGCGCCGTCCTAAGCACTACCGTCTTCGAGGTTGGTCTGTGGGGGCTGGAATGGCTGCGTCCGCAGGCGTTGTTTGGCATCACAGGGGTTGATCCGACGGTGCATGCGATCTTCTGGAGCATGGTGCTGAATGCGGCCGGGTTTGTGATGGTGTCGATTGTGACATTTCCGCGCCCGTTGGAACGGCTGCAGGGCGCGCAATTTGTGAATGTGTTTGATCATTCGGCGCAAACGCGCGGCTGGCAGGTGCCGGTGGCAGAAAGCGAAGACCTGATGATCATGACACAGCGGATTTTGGGCGCTGACGAAGCGCATCGGTTGTTCGAAACGGCGGCGGTGGCGCAGGGGCGGGGTGGGTTTTTGCCCGAACCGAACCCTGATTTTCTGCAAACGTTGGAACGCGAATTGGCGGGGTCTGTCGGCGGGGCCACAGCGCATGCCATGATCAGCCAGATCGTTGGGGGGGCGGCGGTGTCGGTTCAGGATTTGCTGGCAGTGGCCGACGAATCGGCCCAGCGGTTAGAGTATTCCAACCAACTCGAGGCAAAATCCCACGAGCTTCGGCGCACGGCGGCGCAACTGCGGGAGGCCAACGACAAACTGGTGCAGTTGAGCGACCAAAAAGATGCGTTTCTCAGCCAGATCAGTCATGAATTACGCACCCCCATGACCTCGATCCGCGCGTTTTCCGAAATTTTGCGCGATACGGATGGTTTGGGTCCGATGGAGAAAACGAAATACGCCAATATTATTCACATAGAGGCGATCCGGTTGACCCGTCTTTTGAACGATCTGCTTGATCTGAGCGTGTTGGAAAACGGGCAGGTCACGTTGAACCAGCAGTCGGGGCCATTGGCGAGCCTGTTGGATCACGCGATTGCCACCGCCGAAGCCAGCGAGACCCGTCAGATCAGCGTGCGGCGCAGCCGGCTTGACGAAACCCTCATGCTGCACACAGATCTTGACCGACTTAGTCAGGTGTTCATCAATTTGATCACCAATGCCCAGAAATACTGCACCGCAGCGGACCCCGAATTGCGCATCAAGGTCCATCAGGACGGGGACGCCCTTGTGATGGATTTTATCGACAATGGCGCAGGTATTCCGCGTGATTCCCGCGACGTTATGTTTGAGAAATTCAACCGGATTGGGGCGCAGGACGGTGCAGGTGCGGGCCTTGGTTTGGCGATTTGCCGCGAGATCATGACCCGTTTGGGCGGGGATGTGCGCTATCTTGATGTCACTGGGGGCACTGGTTTCCGCGTTCGGCTACCACACGCCAATGCTTTGATCGCTCGGTCATAAAGGTTTCGAAAAGTGACATGTTTCTGCGGACATAAAGGCATTGGTAACCATTAGTAGGTATCTCGGTCTTGTGAACAAATGGCGCGCGGGCGAGGCGCCGATATTCTATTACAAGGGCCGCAGATGTCAGTTTTGCAGCGCAAGGCGCAGGCAGGAAAGCAGGAGCATCAGGCACGGGCGATGACCGTGCCTAAATCGCTTCGGGTGAGTGTTGCCAAAGTCGCAGATGAAATTTTCGAGATGGCCCTGGTGGTCATCGGGATCACGCAGGAAACCTGTGATAGCGATCAACTGGCTGAAAAGCTGGATGATAATGCGCTATTGGCCTTGCTGGATGGTCCGGGCAGCACCAATGCTGGCGCCATGGTCGGGCCGGAACTGGTTGCCGCGATGATCCAACAGCAAACGACAGGCAAGGTGGCACCAATGGTGCCAGAACCACGACCGTTGACGTCAACCGACGCTGCACTTTGTGCGCCTTTGATTGATTCACTGTTCCAACGGGCCCATGGGCTGCTGGAAAGCGACGAGGACCGTCAGGTGTTGCCGCTGCAGAAATTCGGTGCCCGCGTGGAAACAGCGCGCCTATTCGGTTTGGCACTGGATGCGACAGAATACCGTGTGTTCAAGCTTACCGTTGATATCGCGGGTGGGGCCTTTCAATCCGTCCTGACCTTGTTACTTCCAATCCCTGACGGACGTCTGGATGTTGTGGAGGCATGGGATGAAGAACGCGGCGCCCCCGCCGAACCATTGACGCTTGGGCGGACGATGCTGGCCGTTAAGGCCGATTTGACCGCCGTCGTCGGGCGCTTGAGTCTTCCGCTGTCAAAGTTAGAACAGCTGGCTGCTGGCGATGAGTTGGTTCTGCGCCCCGACGCGTTTGAAAATGTTGAACTTCGTACGGTCGACAACCGCGTGATCAGCCGGGGCGCGATGGGGCAGTTGGATGGGCGGCGTGCCGTGCAATTGCAAAGCATCGCATCGACGTCACAGCAGCAGGCCGTTCAAATGGAAGGCGATACCGCGCCGGGCATGCAGCAGATGCAACTGGGGGCGATGGACATGGGGGCCGCGCCAGCGTTGGATTTGCCGGGTGTCGGAGATATGGCACCTTTGGATATTGCGCCCGACTTACCGGACCTACCCGATCTGCCAGACTTGCCTGATTTACCAGATCTACCGGACTTGTCAGATTTGTCGGTGACAGATGAAGACGCTGGAAGTTTGCCTGATTTGCCCGACCTACCTGACCTTGATGGCATCGGTGACCTGCCGCCACTTGACGGCTTGCCTGATATCAAGACGGCCTGATCAGGTTAGCTTGAAGGTTTTTGGTCCGCGATTGCGCATAGGGTTGGGTGTATGTTTTGCAAATCATACCCGCCGCTACGTGCCGCATTCATAATATCTTCGACAGGCATAAATTGCGCCGCGGCCAATGCCCAAGCAATGGTCGACCGCGTTCCCGATGCGCAATATGCAACGACGGGTCCGGTGCAGTCTTGAATTAACGCCGCATTGGTGGCGATTACATCTGGCGTCATCGTTTGATGTGTCAGCGGTTGCACTGCAAATTCGAGCCCTGCGGCCTCTGCCGCTTTCTGCATCTCGTCGCAATGATGCGACGGGGGAACTTCGGCATTTGGCCTGTTGCACACAACGCGCTTGAACCCTGCCTCTGAAAGCGCTGTCATATCGTCAGGAGACAATTGCGGCGCGGCGAAAAAATCGGCGGTGATTTGGCGAATATCCATGGCGCGGACCCTATGTAAGTGCGCGTGCGATGTCCAGTTTCTGGCGGTAAAAATTGGGTGTGATGCGCGAACTACCCGAGATAATACGGCGGTTTATTACGCGGATTTCCAATTTAAGCGAGGAAAATGCCGATAATGACCAGCATCAAACCAATCACAGACAGAAAAAGAGCTGCCAAGTTCATGGGCAATGCGGTCTTCAATCTGTGACGCATATCTTCGTCTGACAGCTGTGCACGTCTCGCGCGTGCGACGTAGATGATGCACCAGATCAATCCAAGAAGCCCGATGAGCGACAGTGCAGCACCGCCCCAGATTAACATATCAAAGATGGAATGTTCATGTGTTTGCATGCGGCAGGCAGCTACCCAATCCATGAGCCGAACGCAAGGCCACATGTGCGCCCTTGATAGGCACATTCCGCGCAAAGCAACTTGCAGAGCCGCGCGCGCCCGGCTAGGCACAGCGCGCCAGACGCTTCACAAACCCGCTAGGAGAACACCATGAACGACAGCGCTATAAATCCGACCTCGGAGAGCGATGCGACCTACCGCGTGACCGCCAACGAATTGCGCCAGTTCGTCGAGCGGATTGAACGGCTGGACGCCGAGAAGAAAGACCTTGCCGAGCAACAAAAAGAGGTCATGGCTGAAGCAAAAGCGCGTGGTTACGACACCAAAGTGATGCGCAAAGTCATCGCGCTACGCAAACGTGAAGCTGACGATATTGCCGAAGAAGAAGCGGTTCTGGCGATGTACAAAGAAGCGCTTGGCATGGCGTGAGCGCTGCACGTCAGCCAATGGTAATTGATGCGCCATCCAACGAGATCTGACGTCTCGCGTTGGATGGTTCACCACGCTATGGCGGATTGCAGGATGAGCATCTCGGATGCTGGGCAGGTGTACGTTACCGCAGCCGACTGATGCCAATGCAAGGCAAATGCCCTGCGCAGGCGAATGTCTTTGAACCTCGGAGCCAGAGGTTTCGGGGTGCTTGGCTGCCGCCGCGTTAACCATGTTTTGATATCAACGTATTCGTTTCAAATTTTCATCAATATAACGGAGAAATAGAGACGAGTTTTGGATATCGGAGCGGACGATGGCAGCAACACCAGAACATGCAGCACGGGTTTTGGGTCTTTCGGGGCATGCCACGTTGCACGATGTCCGGCAGGCCCGTCGCACGCTTGCGCTCAAATATCACCCAGACCGGTGCCACGACTCTGACTGTGCGACCCGTCATATGGCCCGTATTAACGCCGCTGTGGACACGTTGGTTGCGCATCTTAAGTCGACATCACGCACCCGGATGCCGCCACCGCCGCAGCCGAAACGTGCGCACCGAACGCGTGCACATGTGAACCCGCGCCGGGCAGAGCCGCCTCGCGACGAGGTGCGTCGCCGGCCGGCAGACACTGCAGGCGCACGGTCTCAATCAAGTGAACAACCCCGCGAAGCCAAGGCCCAAGCACCGAAGGCGCAAGCCGAAGTCACCTTGATTCGACGCGCAGCGGCATCCTATCGGTCAGCCCTCGATCGGTTCAACCAGGCGGATATGGCCCCAACGATAGACGTTCGGATCAAAGCCTAAGCTGTACGGTGGCGTACCGAAAACCCTAGCGCATTTTCAAATAGGTATACGGCATAGGCGCGGCGAAATTTCGCCGCGTTTGGCGTATGAATCAACGGTTTTTCAGTCCATTGTTCATAAATTGGATGTAAGTTAAAACTTACAGTTGAATATGTCAAATATTCATGACAGTGTTCTAGTACGGTGCGCTCATCGGTGATCCGGCTCGGCAAGGTTTCTGGTCACGACATAAGACGTCTGTAAGCGGAGGACCGGATATGGCGGACAGTGAAGACAAAGTGTGGCCAACAGGGCTGACTTTAGAAGAGGCCGAGGAAGTGCACAGCTACCTCATAGACGGGACGCGCGTTTTCGGCGTGATCGCGTTATTGGCGCATGTATTGGTCGCGGTTGCGACCCCATGGTTGGGATAAGGGAGGTACATCATGAATAATGCAAAGATGTGGCTCGTCGTGAAGCCAACTGTAGGAGTGCCGCTCTTTTTGAGCGCGGTTGCGATTGGATCATTTGCGGTTCATGTGGCGGTGCTTAGCAACACCACGTGGGTGGCGGATTTTTTATCAGGAAATGAACTAGGGTCTGGCGCACAGACTGCATCGGCGACAATGCTGGATGCAGGTGATGTGGCCAAGGCCAGTTATGCGGTGGATACGCAGGCGGATGCCCGTGAGGTCACGCTGATCCTATCGGATGGCACGCCGATCAAGGCGGTGTTGCAACCTCCTTCGGCGGAGGCCACTCCTACGACCTATTCGGTCATCACCCAGTAGAGAACTGGACCCGTAAAGACGGCTTTGCGGGTCCTTTCCACGTGTCGATTGATCCGTGGTGCGCCCTTGTGGCCCCTGCGGGAAATGGTCTGGAATATGTTTGATTATCGTGCATTCGCGACGCGCAAGCTGGCGGCCATCGGCCCCAAATATCTCCCTTTCGGAGATGTTGCGACCGAAGACGTCCCCCTGACACGGCTTTTGCGATTGTCTCTTTTTCAAATCACCGTGGGTATGGCGTTGGTGCTTATTGTGGGCACGCTGAACCGGGTGATGATTGTTGAATTGTCGGTTCCCGCGACGTTGGTGGCGGGGATGTTGGCGATGCCATTGGTGTTTGCGCCGCTGCGCACGTTGATCGGGTTTCGCTCTGATGTGCATGTCTCTGCGCTGGGGCTGCGCCGTGTGCCTTACATCTGGAAGGGCACGTTATACCAGTTTGGCGGGTTCGCGATCATGCCGTTTTCGTTGCTGGTGTTATCTGGCTACGGCGAGGCATTCGATGCGCCCCGGTGGATCGGATATACCTCTGCGGCGCTGTCGTTTTTACTGGTCGGGGCGGGGGTGCATATGGTGCAAACTGTGGGCTTGGCCTTGGCCACTGACCTTGTGGCAGAAGACGACCAGCCCAAGGTGATCGGCATGATGTATGTTATGTTGTTGGGGGGCATGGTCGTCAGTGCGCTGATCTTTGGCACCTTGCTCGACACTTATTCGCCGGGGCGGTTGATACAGGTCATCCAAGGGGCCGCGGTGGTGACTGTCGCGTTGAACCTTTATGCTATGTGGCAACAAGAACCCCGCGACAGGGCGCGCGCGCAGGCGATGAAAACCATGCAGCCGGTACGGTTTCGCGTGGCGTTGCGCGCATTGATGCAACGGCCCGGTATGGCGCGATTGCTGGTGGTGATTGGTTTGGGCACCTTTGGGTTCGGCATGGCGGATGTGTTGCTAGAACCTTACGGCGGTCAGGTTTTGGGGCTGTCGGTGGCAGATACCACCAAGCTAACGGCGTTATTTGCATTCGGCAGTCTGATCGGTTTTGCAGCTGCGTCGCGTGGTTTGGCGCAGGGTGCAGCACCCGAACGGTATGCGATCATCGGGGCAGGCGTGGGGGTTCCGGGGTTTATCGCGATTATTCTGTCGTCTTTTGTCATCGGGACACCGTTGTTTTTGCTGGGCACGTGGGCTGTGGGCGTGGGGCTTGGGCTTTTTGGCCATGCAACCCTGACGGCCACGGTACGCGCGGCGCATGATGACGGCATCGGGTTGGCGCTTGGGGCGTGGGGGGCTGTGCAGGCAACGGCAGCCGGTGTGGGCATCGCGCTGGCGGGGCTTGTGCGTGACCTGATCGTTGGTGTGCAGCAGGGCGCTGGAAACGCCGGTGCAACGCCCTACAATATAGTATTCTCGTTGGAGATCGCCTTTCTCGTCTTGGCTATCTTCATCACACTGCCGTTTTTGAAAGGCCTTGCGGGGGCGGCGAGGATGAACCGCGCCGACACACGTTGGGCAGAGCCGATAGAGGCGCCAACAAACCCGATGGAGGTATCATGACAACTGTCATCACACGCTTGTTCAAAGATGAAAAGACGGCGCGCGACGCTGCGGGACGGATCGCTTTTCTGGGTGTTCCCGACCGCGCGGTGTCTGTTGTTGCCCATAAAAATAAGGCTACACCGGATGAGGTCAGCGCCAGATTGAGCGCTGCGCAGGTGCATCCGTCGGCGGTAGAGGCTTATAGCCAACATATCGCGAAAGGGTGTGCGGCGATCATTGTGCGCGCCACCTACAAGCCGTTGACCGCGGCCACCAAGGTCCGCGCCGTGCTCACCAAATGGGATGCCGTGGATGCGGGCGATGTGGTGGATGACTACTTCGTGCCCGATGGCCCGGAAAAAGCCAGCAGTATCTTAGCCGATCACCCGCTGTTTCTGACCGTAAGGCCCAGCAGGACCGACTACGAAGGCGGCCCTGTCACTGCGGGGATGGGGTTTGCACTGCTGCGGCCGCACAAGGCCAAACGTTCTGCCATTCGCGGGGGTGGGTTTAAATCGCGGATGTTCTGGCCGATGCCGTTGCTGTCGACGAAAACGCGCAAAAAATCGGTGATGTCTGGTGGGCGCTTCATGTCCAAATCCTTTTGGCCTGCGGCGTTGCTGAGCACCAAAAAGCGCAGCAATTCGGTCATACGGGGCGGTGATTTGCCCTTGTCGCGCGCATTGGGGTGGCCGCCGGTAAGCTGACGTGCGCTTTGGTCCAGGCCACGCAGGCCGGGGGGGCAAGTGCGGTGTTCTCCCCGTGCCACAGGCGAAAAGTTGGATTTCGAACGACACTGATGCGTCAGATAACGCAAGATGTTACCCAGATCGGTCCTTCATCCGAGCATTGGAGGTTGCTTATTTGGTGATTTCGGCTAGGAGGTTCAGAACGATAAGATAAGAAGCAGGCGCATGAACCAACACAGTGGTATTCTTTCCAAAGGCGAAAGCTCGGCGCGGGATTGGGTGAAAGTTCTCGCCCACTATCGCGAACCAAATCTTGGACGCAGCTCATTTGAGCTGGCCGTTACGTTGGGGCCATTCTTCCTGATATGGGCGCTTGCGTGGTATTCATTATCAATCAGCGTTTGGCTGACGCTCGCACTATCACTGTGCAATGGGGCGTTTCTGGTGCGGTTGTTCGCGATCCAACACGACTGTGGGCATAGCGCGTTTTTCAACAACCGTACAGTGAGCGACTGGCTTGGGCGGTTTTTGGGCATCCTGACGTTGACACCCTACGATGTGTGGCGGCGATCCCATTCGATGCATCATAGCTCGTCTGGTAACTTGGGCCGGCGCGGTATGGGCGATGTTCATACCTTGACCGTGGACGAATACCGCAACAGTGGCCGGATAGCGCGGATCTTGTACCGCCTGTACCGTCACCCTATCGTGTTGTTCGGCCTTGGGCCGGGATATTTGTTTTTCTTGCAAAACAGACTGCCCTTGGGTCTGACCAACCAAGCCCGCTATTGGATCAGCGCCATGGGCACCAACGCGGGCATTCTGATTGCGCTGTCCGTGATCGTGTATTTCGGGGGCATTTTGCCAGTTGTGCTGATTTTCGTGCCAACAACATTGCTGGCGGCGACGGCCGGGGTGTGGTTGTTCTACGTGCAGCACCAGTTTGAAGAAACCCATTGGGAACAAGAAGAAGACTGGGATATGCACGCCGCGGCGCTGCACGGCAGTTCGCATTATGTATTGCCGCCCGTGTTGCAATGGCTGAGCGCCAACATCGGCATCCACCATGTGCACCACCTTTATAGCCGCATTCCTTTCTACCGCTTGCCCGAAGTGCTGCGTGATCACACGGACCTGGCCAAAAGCAACCGCATGACCATCCGCGAAAGCCTTGAGAGCGCGCGTTTGCATTTGTGGGACGAGAAAAGCAAGAAACTCCTGACATTCGCACAGGCCCGTCAGGTTTGACCCTAACATAGGGGGCGGTCCCAATGGGATCGCCACGTGCTGGTTGCCGAAATGGTAGGACCCCAAGGGGTCGCTTGATGCAAATACTCTGATTTTACGCGATGAAAATACATGCAGTAGGGATGCCCTGCTGCATGTTGTGCGTTTAGATTTGGCGTTTCGCGCAAAATTCGCGCATTATTCGACTTGCCGAAACCGGTTTCGGATCTCACGATGAGTCGGGGGAGGCCAGTTTGGACAAAAATCTAGGGACAATTGCTGCAGGGGATCGGCGCAACCGCGTTACGATTTCTGACATGGCGGATGCGCTGGGGCTTACCAAGTCCACGGTGTCGCGCGCCATGAACGGGTATTCGGATATTTCTGAGGCCACGCAGCTGCGAGTCCGGCGTATGGCCGACAAGCTGAGCTACCAACCTTTAAGCCACGCACAGGCGATTAAAACTGGCCGCACGCGGTCGTTGGGGTTGGTCTTGAAACTGTCCGACCACGACGCGCAACGTCCCTTTTTGGCAGAATTTTTGGCGGGTCTTTCGGCGGGCGCCCATGCTGAAGGCTGGACGTTGACCGTCGCCGCGTCAGACAGCGAAGCGGATATGATCCAGACGTTTCGGACATTACTGCGCGATGGAAAAGCCGATGGGTTCATTCTGCCGCGGGCCATTTGCGACGATCCGCGCGTGCGGTTGCTGCGCGAAGCGGATGTGCCATTTGTTTTGTTCGGGCGACAAGACGACGACACGGATTGCGTGTGGTTTGATATCTTGGGCGAGGACGCGATGCGCGATGCTGTGGCGCATCTGGCGGCTCTTGGCCACAAACGCATCGGCTATATCAATGGCGGGACGCAATACGCTTATGCCACCTTGCGCAAGGCGGGTTTTGTGCAAGGGATGCGGGACGCGGGGCTTGGTGTTGACCCGGATTTGATGATTGAAGGCGCGGTGACAAGCATCGAAGGTGCGCAGGCGGCCCGCACCTTGTTGGATCGCAAGACGCCACCCACGGCTATCGTGTGTGCGGTCGATTTCGCGGCGCTTGGTGCTTATCAGGCTGCAACCGAACGCGGGTTGGTTGTCGGACGTGATGTGTCGGTGATGGGTTACGACGGCATCCCCGAAGGCGCGCACGCAGACCCGCCGCTGACAACATATGCGGTTGATAACAGGGTCGCGGGCGAGAGATTATCCAACATTTTGATCCGCCGCATTCGGGGCGAAGACCCGGACACGCTGCGCGAAACGGCGCTGGCACGGTTCGTGGATCGCGGATCAACCGGCCCCGCGCCGACAGAACAAACTTAGCTGCAATTACTTAAATGGGAGGAATAACAATGCAGTCAAAAATCAAAACGAGCTTGGTTTCGGGGGCAGCCACCGCGCTGATCCTGTCGACCTTGGCGGCACAGGCGGACGATCTGCGCTTTTGGACAATTGAGGAACAACCAGAACGTCTGGCGCGCCAAGAAGCTATGGCCGCAGCGTTTTCCGCCCAAACGGGGCACAATGTTCAGGTGATCCCCGTCACCGAAAATGACCTTGGCACGCGCGCGACAGCCGCGTTTGCCGCGGGTGATTTGCCGGATGTGATTTATCACCCGCTGCAATATGCGGCGTCTTGGGCGGATGCGGGCATTCTGGATACGGACGCCGCGACAGACGTGGTCGAGGCCTTGGGGGAAGGCACATTTGCCCCTGGTGCTTTGGCGATGGCCAGCGCCAATGACGGGTTTGCATCGGTTCCCGTGGACGGTTGGACGCAGATGTTGGTATACCGCGCGGATCTGTTTGCTGAAAAAGGCCTAGAGCCGCCCAACAGCTACGCAAATGTTCTGGCCGCCCTTGAGGCCTTGCACAATCCACCGGAACTTTATGGGTTCGTCGCTGCGACAAAGGTTGATGAAAACTTCATGAGCCAAGTGTTGGAACATGTGTTTTTGGCCAATGGAGTGTCACCGGTCGGCCCCAACGGTGTCCAACCGCTGGACGAGGCGACGACCGTTGAGGTGTTGGACTTCTACAAAGCCATCGCAGAGGCATCGCCTCCCGGTGATCTGTATTGGGACCAATCGCGGTCACTTTATTTCAGCGGCGATGCTGCGATGATCATCTGGTCGCCGTTCATTCTAGACGAACTCGCAGGCCTGCGCGACAGCGCCCCACCCACAATCAATGATGACCCAATGACCCGCGATTTGGCTGCGGCCACCGGTATCGTGACCAACTTTGCAGGGCCGTCGAACCCGGATGGGGCCGCGTGGGGCGATATCCGGTATTTGGGGATCACATCAGATGCGTCTACTGATGCGGCGATGGAGTTCGTGCAATATTCGATGAACGAAGGCTATGGCTCGACATTGGCAATTGCCCCCGAAGGCAAATTCCCGGTGCGGCGCGGCACTGCCGACAACCCAACCGAATTCGCCGATCTGTGGGCGACGCTTGATGTGGGTGTCGACCGCAAAGCGCCTTTGGGCGATCTGTACGAAGCCTCGATGATCGAAGAAATTGTGGGCGGCTTGGATGTGGCCCAACGTTGGGGCGTGGCCGATGGCCAATTGTCAGCGGCGTCCAAGATCATCAACAGCCAGGTGATCAACCGTTTGGTGCGTGAATTCATCGATGGTGAACGTGACGCAGCCGCGACTGTCGCGGCCCTGAACGAGGCGATTGCCGGGGTCGAATAACCCCAGCTTGCCTGCTGGGGCGTGCGGCGCGACCGCGCGCCCCAATTGTTTTTCTCTTAGATCAAGGTGATCTTAATGGCGGATGTCTCTCCTCCAACCGGTACCGGTCCGTTGGCCAAACGCGAAGCGCGGCTGGCGTGGGGGCTGTTGTTACCGACCATCACGGCGGTGGCGCTGGTGGTTGTTTTGCCGCTGCTCGCGATCTTTTGGATCTCGATCAAACCGGTCAAGCTGGCTGATCTGCGCCCGCCAGAGGTGGTTTTGCGCGAAGATATTCGCGGCGACGATGATGCCGTGGGTGATCTGGCCAACATACGCTACCGTCTGCGCAATTCGTCGCAGGAACAACCGATCACGGGTGTGACCCTCTCCGACACAGTGCCAGACGGGCTGCGGGTGGTGACGTTGGACGCGCGCTGCACGTTGGATGGGCGCGCGCTGGCCTGCGATCTGGGCGATTGGGAGCCGGGGTTTCGCGAAAACCTGATGATCCCCGTCGAGATCGAACAACCCTATCTCGACAACGCGCTGCGCCCCCAAGACACTCCGGCGCAGACGACCGGCACATCGTCAAATGTGCTGACAAACGGCACGTTTACGTTGGAAAACTTCACCCGGATCTTCAGCGGGGATGAGTTCGTCGAAGTCTTGTTGGTGACGTTATTCTATACGGTGTTCGGCACGGTTGGCGCGTTGTTGGTGGGGCTGTTTGGAGCGCTGCTTTTGAATAAATCCTTCAAAGGGCAGGGGATCTTACGAGGCCTGTATTTGTTTCCTTACGTGGCGCCGGTGATCGCCGTGGCTTTTGCTTGGCTGATTTTGTTTGACCCGTTTTCGGGCTCGGCCAACGCGTTGTTGCTGCAAATGGGCGTGACGTCCGAGGCGATCAATTTCTTTGGCGAACGGCCCTTGGCGTTGATCATGGTCACCGTGTTCGAAATCTGGCGCTATTTCCCGTTGTCGTTCCTGTTCATTCTGGCGCGGATGCAAAGCATCGATACCGACATGTACGAGGCCGCCGATATGGATGGCGCAAGCCCGTTTCAACAGTTTTGGTACCTGTCGGTGCCACAACTGTTGGGTATTCTTAGCGTATTGTTTTTGCTGAGGTTTATCTGGACCTTCAACAAATTCGACGACATCTTTTTGCTGACGGGCGGCAATGCAGGCACACGGACCTTGACGGTCAACGTCTATGAACAAGCCTTTGCGATCTCGAACATCGGGGCAGGGGCGGCCGTCGCTGTGGTGATTTTTGGCTGCTTGTTGGCCTTCTCGATCTTCTTTCTGAAATACATCAGCCGGGAGGAAGGGCTATGACCACCCTGCACCGTGGATATTTTACCGGGCCGTTTTTAGGCGCGCTTTGGATGGCAACACTGGCCGTGACCGTCGCTATCGCGATGTCGTTTGCCACGGGGCAGGCGTTTCGGCCAAGCCTGTTGTGGGCGTTGCTGTGGGGCGGTCTGGCGGGCACGGTTGCGGTTGCTGCGGGCCGGGGCCGTGTGGTGCAAATGGGCACCGTGCTGGCGGTTTGTTTGGTGATGATGCTGGGGTTTGGCCCGGTTTTGACAGGGCCCGACACCGGTTTTACCGCACGGCTTTTTGGCGCGGTGGTGTTGGGGGGCAGCTTTGCGGTGTCGGTGATGCCGATCCTCAAAGATGTCACGCCCGGCCGGTTAACCCGTCACGAATTTGAGGCGGCGGTGATCCGGTTTCTGACCGGATTTGGCTATATCTTCTTTTCCGCCATCGTGCTGATCCCATTTTATGTGATGGTCATGACCAGCCTGAAAAACCAGGCCGAGCTGATCCAAAACCCGCTCGACTTTTCGATCGATCTGTCAAAAGGCACTGATCTGTTTCGGTCGTATCATGAGCTCTTTACCCAGTTTAATTTCGGCACCTACCTGTTCAACTCGTTCTTTATTTCGGTGCTGACGGTGGCCATTACCTTGGCCTTTGCGATCCCGGGCGCCTATGCGGTCGCGCGGCTGCGGTTCCGGGGGCAGGCGGCGTTTTCGCGGTCTATCTTGTTGATTTATATGGTGCCGATGATCGTTCTGGCGCTGCCAATCTACATCGCGTTTTCGCTCACGGGGCTGCGCAATTCCTTTGGCGGGATTGTGATGATCTACCCGGTCACGACCATCCCTGTGGCGCTGTATATGTTGCAGGGGTACTTTCGAGGCCTACCCGCCGAGATTGAAGAAGCTGGTCTGATGGACGGTCTGTCACGCCTCAAAGTGATCTGGAAAATCACCTTGCCGCTGTCGTTGCCAGCGCTGGCGTCGGTGTCGCTCTATGTCTTTATGATCGCATGGAACGAATTTTTGCTGGCCTTCATGCTGCTGGATGATCCCACAAAGTTCACCCTGACCCGCGGGATTGCCGCGCTGAACTCCTCTGAAGTCCCCCGCCAGCACCTGATGGCCGGTTCTGTCATCGCGACTGTGCCGATTATGGCGCTGTTTTTGGGGCTCGAAAAATTTATGACCAAAGGCCTGACTGCCGGGTCAGTAAAAGGATAGTGATATGACATCGCTTGATGCCCAAGCCCGCGCGATCCTGCGTAAAAATGACCGTGGGGTCTACACCATCCCCACTGACGGGCTGTACCCCTACCAATGGAACTGGGACAGCGCCTTTGCGGCGTGGGGGTTTGCCACCTTCGATATGCCGCGCGCCTGGCGCGAGCTTGAAACCCTGATGGCGTCACAATGGGATGACGGCATGGTGCCGCATATTATCTTTCACCAACCCGATCCGGGGTATTTTCCGGGGCCGGATGTTTGGGCAACGGGGCATACGCCGCAAACCACGGGGATCACACAACCACCTGTGGCGGCAATCATCGCCCGCCTGATCTGGGATCTCGATCCGCAGGCAGGGCGCGCCCATTTGCGCCACCTCTTTCCCGCGTTGGTCCGTTGGCACAGGTGGTGGCACGAAAAACGGTGCACCCAAGGCCCTGCAACCATCACCCACCCGTGGGAAAGCGGGCGTGATAATTCGCCCGATTGGGATATCGGTATGGCGGGTGTCGATGGGTCGGGCGTGGGCGCGTACCAGCGTTGCGATACCGGTCATGTGGACGCGTCCATGCGCCCGGGTAAAGCCGACTACGACCGCTATATCGCAATGGTGCAATTCGGTGTTGGATGTGGTTGGGACCAAGACATCATCGTCGCGGACGGGCCGTTTTTGATGGCAGATCCGGGGATCACGTTCATCTTACTGCGCGCGCATGATGATTTGGCGGCGTTGGGCCGCGCGCTTGGCGAAGACGTGTCCGAGATCGAAGGGTGGGCGGCACAGTTGCGCGCCGCGTTGCCGGTGATCTGGAATCCAGACCTTAACGCATATGACGCCAAGGATATGCGCACGGGCACCTTTGCGGGCGTGCTGGGGGCGGGCGCGTTTTTGTCCTATCTGGCGGGGGCGGGCCGGCCAGAGCTCGACGCGCAGTTGATGCGGGTGTGGGATGGGGTCCGATACGGCATTCCCTCCGCCGACCCGCAGGCCGATATTTTCGATCCGCGCCGCTACTGGCGGGGGCCAACCTGGCCCGTGGTCAATGCGTTGCTGGCCCTTGGGTTTACCACATCCGGTCGGACGGATCTGGAAGCCCGGTTGCGGGCCGAAACCGCTGATTTGATCGAAACGCACGGGTTTTTTGAATATTTCGACCCGGTTGACGCAACCCCCTGTGGGGGGGCCAATTTCACCTGGACGGCCGCGATTTGGCTAACTTGGGCTGGCAAAGACAGAACATCGACGAGAGGGGCCGCATGATGTCATCAATTCAATTGAAGGGCGTGGAGAAGTGGTTTGGTACCGCGCAGGTCATCAAGGGCGTCGATCTCGACATCGAAGAGGGCGAGTTTATTATTTTTGTGGGCCCCTCGGGGTGCGGGAAATCCACGTTGTTGCGGATGATTGCAGGGCTGGAAGAAACCTCGCGCGGGCAGATTTTGATCGGGGATCGCGACGCCACCGCTGAACCACCCAACAAACGCGGGCTGGCTATGGTGTTCCAATCCTACGCGCTTTATCCGCATATGTCGGTGCGCGAAAATGTGGGGTTTCCGTTGAAATCCGCAGGTTTGCCCCAGCCGGATATCGACGCCAAGGTGGACGAGGCCGCGCGGGTGTTAAAGCTGGATGCCTACATGGACCGACGACCCAAGGACCTGTCGGGCGGGCAGCGTCAAAGGGTCGCTATTGGGCGGTCCATCGTGCGCGACCCCACGGCGTTTTTATTTGACGAACCGTTGTCGAATCTCGACGCCGCTTTGCGGGTCGAGATGCGCTACGAGATCGCCAAACTGCACCAGACGTTGAAATCAACGATGATTTACGTCACCCACGATCAGGTCGAAGCGATGACGCTGGCGGACCGTATTGTGGTGCTTGAGTTTGGTACCATTGCACAGGTTGGCACCCCGCGCGAACTTTATGAACGCCCCGCCAATCTGTTCGTGGCGCAGTTCATCGGCTCGCCCCGTATGAACGTGTTCCCTGCCAATGCCGCGCCTGATGTGACCGCGCCGCAGGGGGCGGTGTCCTTGGGGGTGCGTCCCGAACATATCTCGGTGGTCCCTGCGGGGACGGGTGTGTTGAACGGAACGGTCGACCTGTTGGAATATCTGGGGGCCGATACATTTGTGATCATGTCGTGCGGGGAGGCGGGGCAAATCACTGTCCGAGTGAATGGCAGCACAGATCTGAAACCGGGCGACACAGCAGATCTGCAATTTGCGTCCGACGCGGTGCATGCGTTCGACACAAAAGGGGTGTCGTTGTACAAAGACTGAACGGTATTGGCGCCGCCCGGCCCCCGAAATGACGCCACGCAGTGCTGTGCGTTGGCGACGCTATTGTGGGTGTTTCGCCATCATTTCCGCGACGTATGGTCGGGTATTTAGGCGTTGATGCGAATGTAATCGCAGGTTTTCTGTGATAAAAAAGTGGTGTCGGAAGTGCGACGTTTGACCAGCTGAGGTCCACGTTTTACGGCACAAAGGGCACGCAATGTCGGTCGTTGTATTTTTTGTCCCGTCCAAGTGGTTTTCTTGATCTAAGGGTCTTGCGCTAACCGCATTTTGCAATTACGACCCCGGAAAGCGCGGGAAGCGGGCACGGCATCTTAAGTAAGATGTAAAGAATGTTCGGTAGACGGCGCAGTATGAACTTCGCGTAGAGCTTGCGTTCATAAGCCCCTATAGCTCAGCTGGTAGAGCAACTGATTTGTAATCAGTAGGTCCGCGGTTCGAGTCCGTGTGGGGGCACCATTTATTAAGTCATTACCTCCAATCCCCTATAAGGCTTTGAACAGAAACGCTATTTTGGTGGTTCTAGCACCCTCAATTCGGCAGTATTTGATGTGGTCGGTGAAGGCCAGTTTGAGCACCACCCGACGCAGGTGAATGCACCCTGGTTCCCATAGTTTAAAGGGGTTCGCGAGGAATGTGAGGG
>NZ_JBDVLG010000045.1:0-20383 GCF_039970775.1 Roseobacter sp. | reverse complement strand
GCGTTTTGCGATCCGCGAAGGCGGCCGCACCGTTGGCGCGGGCGTTGTGTCGAAGATCACTGAATAATCGACCGGGCGATTTGCCCACCCCAAACACAGAAGGCCGCAGCACACCAGCTGCGGCCTTCTCGCGTTAATATGAATGGGTAACTAACCTGCGCTGTGACAAGTCGGATCAATAGTGCGTGGTGTATCCGGTGGGTGCAAAACCTTCCGTATCCGCGATCTGTGCATCTGCTTGAGCGGCAGACCGTTGGGCCTGGCCCGACGAAACGGCGAGAATAATCGCGAAACCTGCGATAAACGAGATAAATGTCCTGTGCATGGTCATGGTCCTTGGTGCCTTCAAAAGGGAAGGCGGGTGGTCAAATGGGGAGAGTCGCAGATCACCATCTGCAACATCACGATTATGCGCGAAAAGTGTTAAACAATCTGTGAACGATGTCACAGTGGGTCGTAATTTTTTAGGAATTCCGGTGGCCTGTCAGGTTGAGCCGTCGTGGGGGGTGTTTTAGCGGACTCACACGCACCTTTGAACGCGTTGCCATGTCGGGCAATGCGGGGCCATTCGCGCTGTGTGGGTGTATGTGCCGGTTAGCGCCATATATATCGGCGCGTCAGAGGCGGTTTCGCAGGTTTTTATCCGATGGCGCGTTGAAGCCCCTTGAACCCGGCGCTGTTTCCGACTACCCCGACCACCGGCATAGGGGTTTAGCTCAGTTGGTAGAGCATCGGTCTCCAAAACCGAGGGTCGTGGGTTCGAGTCCCTCAGCCCCTGCCAAATCAAACATTCGTTCTGGTGTGTCTCGCGACTGGCGCTGTCAAGGGCGCTCTTGAAATCTCGTGGCGGTCTCGTTATGTCGCCTCTAACGCAAGCTCAGGAATATGCCCCATGGCCACCACAAACCCGCTTCAGTTCATTCAGCAAGTCCGTGCCGAAGTCGCAAAAGTCGTATGGCCAACGCGGCGTGAGGTCGTTTTGACGACCGTGATGGTGTTTATCCTCGCGACGCTGACGGCGATTTTCTTTGCGACCGTGGATATCGTGATCCGGTGGGGGCTGCAGGCGGTCCTGAATATGGCCGGTTAGGTCAAATCGCGCACGCGCAGAAAACGCATGTAACCCCTTGAAACATTGGCCAGCGCGGAGTATCCCGCACACCTGACGAGGGCAGGGGCGTGTGGCGATTCGAGTTGTGCGCCGATTTTTTGTTTGTCGTTGGCGGGCTAAACGCCCGAATTTTATAAGATTTACCGCGCCCGTGTTGGCGCATGGCAAGACAGGGACCAAAGATCAGATGGCAAAACGGTGGTATTCGGTCAGCGTCCTGTCGAACTTCGAAAAGAAGATCGCCGAGCAAATTCGCACGACAGCTGCCGAGCAGGCGCTTGAGGATCAGATCGACGAGGTTTTGGTCCCCACCGAAGAGGTGATCGAGGTGCGTCGCGGCAAGAAAGTCACGACAGAGCGGCGGTTTATGCCCGGTTATGTCTTGGTGCACATGGAAATGTCGGATCATGGCTATCACCTGATCAACTCGATCAACCGCGTCACCGGGTTTTTGGGTCCGCAAGGGCGGCCGATGCCGATGCGTGATGCCGAGGTGAACGCGATCCTGAACCGGGTTCAGGAAGGCGAAGACGCGCCGCGCACGCTCATCCACTTTGAAGTGGGCGAAAAGGTTAAAGTCGCTGACGGTCCGTTTGAGGACTTTGACGGCATGATCGAAGAAGTAGACGACGAGAATCAGCGCCTGAAGGTGTCTGTTTCGATCTTTGGCCGGGAAACCCCGGTCGAACTGGAATTCACGCAGGTCAACAAACAGATCTGAGTGCGCAAGGCGTGGGAGGCGAGGGTGCCGCGGCATCCAACCCGAACCACGACAACATCGGCGGCATGACCGCCATAGACCTGATCCGGCGCGCTGGAGAGGGGTTGGAAAAGGAGAAGGCCAATGGCCAAGAAGCTCGTAGGCAGCATGAAGCTGCAAGTGCCCGCAGGCAAAGCGAACCCATCCCCACCGGTTGGTCCGGCATTGGGCCAGCGCGGCATCAACATCATGGAATTCTGCAAGGCGTTCAACGCCAAGACCGCAGACATGGAGCAAGGCGCCCCTTGCCCAACCGTGATCACGTATTACCAAGACAAATCCTTTACGATGGAAATCAAGACGCCACCTGCATCTTATTACCTGAAAAAAGCGGCCAAACTGAAATCTGGCGCTAAAACGCCATCACGCGAAGTTGTGGGTCACGTGACCTCCAAGCAGGTGCGTGAGATCGCCGAAGCGAAGATGAAAGACCTGAACGCCAATTCTATCGAAGCGGCGATGCAGATCATTCTGGGCTCTGCCCGCTCTATGGGCATTGAGGTGAAGTAAGATGGCAAAGCTAGGAAAAAGAACCCGCTCCGCGCGTGAGGCATTTGCCGGCAAAGCAGACGTCACCGTTGAAGAAGCTGTGGCCCTGATCAAAGGTAACTCGAACGTCAAGTTCGACGAAACCATTGAAATCGCGCTGAACCTTGGTGTTGATCCGCGTCACGCAGACCAGATGGTCCGCGGTGTGATCGGCCTGCCAAACGGCACCGGTAAAACAGTTCGCGTGGCGGTTTTTGCCCGTGGCCCCAAGGCTGAAGAAGCCCAAAAGGCCGGTGCGGATATCGTTGGCGCCGAGGACCTGATGGAAATCGTGCAAAGCGGTAAGATCGAATTTGATCGCTGCATCGCGACGCCTGACATGATGCCTGTTGTGGGTCGTTTGGGTAAAGTGCTTGGTCCACGGAACCTGATGCCAAACCCCAAAGTCGGTACTGTGACGATGGACGTTGAAGCCGCTGTCAACGCCGCCAAAGGTGGTGAAGTACAGTTTAAGGCGGAAAAAGGCGGCGTAGTGCACGCGGGCGTCGGCAAAGTGTCATTTGACGAATCCAAGCTGGTTGAGAACATCCGCGCCTTTGTTGGTGCTGTGTCCAAGGCCAAGCCGTCTGGGTCCAAAGGGACCTACATGAAGAAAATCGCGCTGAGCTCGACAATGGGCCCTGGTGTGACTGTATCGGTTGATAACGCCGTCGCAGAATAACGAGATTTGGCGGGGCAACCCGTCAGGTAGGCAGGGCCTTCGGGCCTTGCTTCTGTCCGAGACGGAGGGTTTGTAGGTTTCCTGCTCATAATTCCTTCCCGAGATGGGAAACGAGAAAATTCAGCCTTCGGGCGGTTTTGGTCTCGGGACCCTGAATTGGACCCGAAACGGATGCAGACGACCCGCATCCTAAACTGAGCTGGTCGGGGTAACCCGATCGAATTTGGAGTGAAACTGTGGATAGAGCACAAAAAGAACAGCTGGTCGACGAGCTCGGCCAGATCTTTGAAAGCTCTGGCGTTGTTGTGGTTAGCCACTACGCCGGTCTGACAGTTGCTGAAATGCAGGACCTACGCGCGCGTGCACGCGATGCGGGTGGGTCTGTGCGTGTTGCCAAAAACAGGCTCGCCAAGATCGCCCTTGAGGGCAAGCCATGCGAAAGCATTGCTGACCTTCTGACGGGTATGACCGTTCTGACCTATTCTGAGGATCCCGTGGCTGCGGCCAAGGTTGCTCAGGAATACGCCAAAGGGAACGACAACTTTGTCATTCTCGGTGGTGCAATGGGTGAGAACGCGTTGGACGCCGCCGGTGTCGAAGCCGTGTCTAAAATGCCTTCGCGCGAGGAGCTTATCTCCACAATCGCGGGCATGTTGGGCGCACCAGCATCGAACATCGCGGGGGCCATTGGCGCACCTGCAAGCAACATTGCATCCATCTTGTCCACGATCGAGGACAAGGCGGCTGCTTGAGGCATCTCGTCAAACTGGCGTCGGGTTTAAACGCGACGTTGGAACACACATATCGTTAACGGAAAGAGCTAAACATGGCTGATCTGAAAAAACTGGCAGAAGACATCGTTGGTCTGACCCTGCTTGAAGCACAAGAACTGAAAACTATCCTCAAAGACGAGTACGGCATCGAGCCAGCAGCCGGTGGCGCTGTCATGATGGCGGGTCCTGCTGATGCGGGCGCTGCTGAGGAAGAAAAAACAGAATTCGACGTTGTCCTGAAAAACGCAGGCGCATCGAAAATCAACGTGATCAAAGAAGTTCGCGGCATCACCGGTCTTGGTCTGAAAGAAGCCAAAGACTTGGTCGAAGCTGGCGGCAAGATCAAAGAAGGCGTCGACAAAGCCGAAGCCGAAGACGTCAAAGCGAAGCTGGAAGCAGCTGGCGCCGAAGTCGAACTGGCCTAAGCCGAGTATCGGTCTTGAATTTAGGGCGCTCCGGAAACGGGGCGCCTTTTTTCGTGCGTGGTGGTTTGACAGGTTTCCATTCACGGGTCATGTTTACCACAATATTGTGGGGGATATGATGCGCTTTTGGGGTTGGGTGTTGGCGATACTGGTGTCGGGTGGGTTGGGGGCGGATGTCCGCGCGCAAAGTGCCTACGACACGATGTTAAACTATTCATTGATGGAAGAAAGCCGGTGCGCCGGGGGCGGTGGGGCATGGTCCGGAATGACCTGTTCTGGTGGCTCCAGCGGGGGCGGTTTGACGTCCGAAGACCTCACGGCCCTCGGTAACGCGATTGGCTCATGGCACCAAAAGGAGATGCGCAAGGCGACCTGCCTGATGATCGTTGAGGTGGCGCGTGACGCCAAAGAATTCGCCGCGTTGATGGTGGCCCATGTCGGTGCGTATAATCCGCCGGAAATTCACGTGTTTCGAGAATATGGCAGATACCATCGGAATGGTGGCGGGCCTTTGCTGTTGACCCATGGGTACACCCAGATGTTGATCGGACATTCGCTGGATAATCGGATCAGGCGGGGCGAAATTCCGCGGTCGGCGCGGTGTACCAACATCGACTATGCCGAAAAGCAATTCAAACTGGTGGCAAGTGCGACGCGGACGGTGTCACCGACCCAGCAGGTCGTGTATGCCTTATCCGGGGATCAGGCCGAGATTGCCCAGATTGTGGGCCCCTAAGTCTGACCCCTTTTGTGGCCTTGTATTTGCATTGCCCGTATCGGTAGGCAAAATATTGGATATTCCGTGCTCATGCTCTTTTTGCGTGCGCGCCATTGTACTTTTGTTAGTCAACCTTTAAGTCGGAAGCTCTGCTGGGGGTGTTGATTCGCGCCCGGCTTTTTGCGTCTCGGAAAAATTCAGGAATTTTAACCACGTAACATACGAAAATCTTTCACAAAAAGCCGCTGCCTGTGTTTTTGGCTGCGGCGGCTTTTTAGGAAAGATCGTGATCGGGCGCGCACCTTTGGGCTGGTGCGCAGGGATTGATCCTCTTTCCGGTCTTTGAGAGTTCGCCACGGGCCGCCCCCCCGCTGCGCGAATAGGCAAAGATGGAGTGCGAAAACCGCATGGCAAATACGTTCCTCGGCCAGAAACGTCTACGTAAGTATTATGGTAAAATCCGTGAAGTTCTGGATATGCCGAACCTCATCGAGGTGCAAAAATCCTCGTATGACCTTTTCCTGAATTCAGGTGATGCGGAAACACCCACCGATGGCGAGGGTATTTCTGGTGTCTTCCAGTCGGTTTTCCCGATCAAGGATTTCAACGAAACCTCGGTGCTTGAATACGTCAAGTACGAGCTGGAAAAGCCTAAATACGATGTCGAGGAATGTCAGCAACGTGACATGACCTACAGCGCGCCTTTGAAGGTGACGCTGCGGTTGATCGTGTTTGATGTGGACGAAGACACAGGCGCCAAATCTGTCAAAGACATCAAAGAACAAGACGTGTTCATGGGCGACATGCCCTTGATGACCCCAAACGGTACATTTGTTGTGAACGGCACCGAACGGGTGATCGTTAGCCAGATGCACCGGTCGCCGGGCGTGTTCTTTGACCACGACAAGGGCAAGACGCATTCATCAGGTAAGTTGTTGTTTGCCTGCCGGATCATCCCGTATCGCGGCAGCTGGCTGGACTTTGAATTCGACGCCAAAGACATCGTCTTTGCGCGCATCGACCGTCGCCGGAAATTGCCTGTTACGACATTGCTGTATGCACTGGGTCTTGATCAAGAATCGATCATGGACGCGTATTACAACACGGTGACTTACAAGCTCGAAGCGCACAAAGGCTGGGTCGCACCGTTCTTCCCGGACCGTGTGCGTGGCACCCGCCCGACCTACGATCTGGTCGATGCGGCCACCGGCGAGATCCTGTTTGAAGCCGGTAAGAAAGTCACGCCACGCGCGGTCAAGAAATTGATCGACGAAGGCAAAGTGACCGAATTGTTGGTCCCATACGATCACATCGCGGGCAAATTTGTCTCAAAGGATATCATCAACGAAGAAAACGGCGCGATCTATGTCGAAGCCGGTGATGAACTGACGCTGGAATACGACAAAGACGGTACGTTGATCGGCGGCACGGCCAAAGAACTGGTTGATGCAGGGATCACCGAGATCCCCGTGCTGGACATCGATAACGTCAATGTTGGGCCCTACATGCGCAACACCATGGCGCAAGATAAGAACATGAACCGCGATACCGCGCTCATGGATATCTACCGCGTCATGCGTCCGGGCGAGCCGCCTACCGTCGAGGCCGCGTCGAACCTGTTTGACACGCTGTTCTTTGATGGCGAGCGCTATGACCTGTCCGCGGTTGGCCGTGTGAAAATGAACATGCGTTTGGCGCTGGACGCCGAAGACACCCAGCGCACACTGCGCCGCGAAGACATCGTGTCTTGCATCAAGGCATTGGTTGATCTGCGCGACGGCCGTGGTGATATCGACGACATCGACCACCTTGGGAACCGCCGCGTGCGGTCCGTTGGTGAGCTGATGGAAAACCAATACCGCGTGGGCTTGCTGCGCATGGAACGCGCGATCAAAGAACGCATGTCGTCTGTCGAAATCGACACGGTGATGCCGCAAGACCTGATCAACGCGAAACCTGCCGCCGCTGCGGTGCGTGAATTCTTCGGCTCCTCGCAGCTGTCGCAGTTCATGGACCAAACCAACCCTCTGTCAGAGGTCACGCACAAGCGTCGCCTGTCCGCGCTTGGGCCAGGCGGTTTGACACGCGAACGTGCGGGCTTTGAGGTTCGCGACGTGCATCCAACGCACTACGGTCGGATGTGTCCGATTGAAACGCCGGAAGGGCCGAACATTGGTCTGATCAACTCGTTGGCGACATTTGCCCGCGTGAACAAATACGGTTTCATCGAAACACCGTACCGCAAGGTCGAAAACCGCAAGGTGACCGACGAAGTCCAGTACATGTCTGCGACCGAGGAAATGCGCCACACTGTGGCCCAGGCGAACGCCAACCTTGATGGTGACATGAAGTTCGTGAACGATCTGGTATCGACACGTAAGTCGGGCGATTACACGCTGTCCCCGTCCGAAAATGTTGACTTGATCGACGTGAGCCCAAAACAGTTGGTGTCGGTTGCGGCCTCGCTGATCCCATTCTTGGAAAATGACGATGCGAACAGAGCCTTGATGGGCTCGAACATGCAACGTCAGGCGGTTCCATTGCTTCAAGCCGAGGCGCCTCTTGTGGGCACCGGCATCGAAGAAGTTGTGGCACGCGATTCCGGCGCGGCGATCATGGCGAAACGCGGTGGTATCATCGACCAAGTGGACGCACAGCGCATCGTTATTCGCGCGACGTCTGACTTGGAACTAGGCGACGCGGGTGTGGATATCTATCGCATGCGTAAATTCCAACGCTCCAACCAAAACACCTGTATCAACCAACGTCCGTTGGTGAAGGTGGGCGATACCGTGACCAAAGGTCAGGTGGTTGCCGATGGTCCATCCACGGATATGGGTGAGCTGGCGCTTGGTAAAAACGTCGTCGTCGCGTTTATGCCGTGGAACGGTTATAACTACGAAGACTCCATTCTGATCTCTGAACGTATTGCCCGTGATGACGTCTTTACCTCGATCCACATCGAGGAATTCGAAGTTGCCGCGCGTGACACGAAGCTTGGGCCAGAGGAAATCACACGCGATATTCCGAACGTTGGTGAAGAAGCGCTGCGCAACCTTGATGAGGCGGGTATCGTCTACATTGGTGCGGACGTTGAGCCGGGCGACATTCTGGTCGGTAAAATCACCCCCAAAGGCGAAAGCCCGATGACACCGGAAGAAAAGCTTCTGCGTGCCATCTTTGGTGAAAAAGCCTCTGACGTGCGTGACACATCGTTGCGCGTGAAGCCGGGTGATTTCGGGACGGTCGTTGAGGTGCGTGTCTTTAACCGCCACGGCGTGGAAAAAGACGAACGTGCCTTGCAGATCGAACGCGAGGAAGTCGAACGTTTGGCCCGTGACCGCGACGACGAGATGGCGATCTTGGATCGCAACATCTACGCGCGTCTCAAATCTGTGGTGCTTGGCAAAGTCGCTGTGAAAGGCCCCAAAGGCGTTTCGAGCAACTCTGAGGTCACCGAAGATGTGCTGCAAATGCTGTCCCGTGGTCAGTGGTGGCAGTTGGCGCTAAAAGAAGAAGCCGACGCGCAGGTGGTCGAAGCCCTGAACGAACAATACGAGATCCAGAAACGGGCACTTGATGCGCGGTTCGAAGATAAGGTCGAGAAAGTTCGCCGTGGGGATGATTTGCCACCGGGCGTGATGAAGATGGTCAAAGTGTTCGTCGCGGTGAAGCGCAAGCTGCAACCGGGCGACAAAATGGCGGGTCGTCACGGCAACAAAGGTGTTATTTCCAAGGTTGTGCCGATGGAAGACATGCCGTTCCTCGAAGATGGGACACCGGTTGACTTCTGTTTGAACCCGCTGGGCGTGCCGTCGCGTATGAACGTCGGTCAGATCCTAGAGACCCACATGGGTTGGGCCGCGCGCGGCTTGGGGATCAACGTCGACGAGGCGCTGCAGGAATACCGTCGCTCTGGCGATCTGACGCCTGTGCGCGAAGCGCTGAGCCATGCTTACGGTGAAAACGTCTATGACGAAGGCATCGCCGGTATGGACGAAGACACCCTTCTTGAGGCGGCAGGTAATGTCAGACGCGGTGTGCCGATTGCGACGCCGGTGTTTGACGGCGCCAAAGAGGCCGATGTGAACGACTCGCTGAAACGCGCGGGCTTTGACACATCCGGTCAGTCGGTTCTGTTTGACGGTCGTACAGGCGAGCAATTCGCGCGCCCTGTGACCGTTGGCGTGAAATACCTGCTGAAACTGCACCACCTTGTGGATGATAAAATCCACGCGCGGTCTACTGGTCCATACTCGCTGGTCACCCAGCAGCCATTGGGCGGTAAAGCGCAGTTCGGTGGGCAGCGGTTCGGTGAGATGGAGGTCTGGGCTTTGGAAGCTTACGGTGCCGCCTACACCCTGCAGGAAATGCTGACCGTCAAATCGGACGACGTGGCCGGACGGACGAAAGTCTATGAAAGCATCGTCAAAGGTGAGGACAACTTCGAAGCCGGTGTACCGGAATCGTTCAACGTTCTGGTCAAAGAAGTCCGCGGCCTCGGCCTCAATATGGAACTCCTGGATGCGGAGGAAGATGAGTGACGCTTAGGCGCGCTTTGAAACTCGTGGCTGTTATGCTCGCGGTAGCGACTTTGAACGCAGCGACGTTTGTTGCAGGTTGGTACTCCGGCAATGCAGCACAGTTTCAGGTAAGCCTCGACATAAATGCAGTCGGCGATGCAGCCGGCCGCATCGCAGCCTACGAGAGTGGTTGGAACGCTCATGAGGTTGCATCAGCAATTTGCGGAACACGCTCCGACTTGAGTGGTTTCCATCACACATATGCCATTACCGGCTCTGGACAGCACTTCACGTTCACTTGCCGAGATACTGGAAAGGACACCTGATGAACCAGGAACTGACCAACAACCCGTTTAACCCGCTCACGCCGCCCAAGGTGTTTGACGAAATCAAGGTGTCTCTGGCCTCGCCAGAGCGTATCTTGTCTTGGTCTTTCGGTGAGATCAAAAAGCCAGAAACCATCAACTACCGGACGTTCAAGCCCGAGCGTGATGGCCTGTTCTGCGCGCGTATCTTTGGCCCAATCAAAGACTACGAATGCCTCTGCGGCAAATACAAACGTATGAAATATCGTGGCGTTGTCTGCGAGAAATGCGGCGTGGAAGTCACGCTGCAAAAGGTGCGCCGCGAGCGGATGGGCCACATCGAACTGGCCAGCCCTGTCGCGCACATCTGGTTCCTGAAATCGCTGCCATCGCGCATTGGTCTCATGCTGGACATGACGCTGCGCGATCTGGAACGCGTGCTGTATTTCGAAAACTACGTGGTGATCGAACCGGGCCTGACGGATCTTCAATACGGTCAGATGATGACCGAAGAAGAATACATGGACGCGCAAGACGCCTACGGCATGGACGCCTTCACCGCCAACATCGGCGCCGAAGCGATCCGCGAAATGCTGGCCGCTATTGATCTGGAACAAGAAGCCGAAACGCTGCGTGCGGACCTCAAAGAGGCCACAGGCGAGCTGAAGCCTAAAAAGATCATCAAACGTCTGAAAGTTGTTGAATCGTTCCTCGAATCCGGCAACCGCCCGGAATGGATGGTTCTGACCGTGATCCCCGTGATCCCGCCAGAATTGCGCCCGCTGGTGCCGTTGGATGGGGGCCGTTTCGCGACGTCTGACCTTAACGATCTGTATCGCCGGGTGATCAACCGGAACAACCGTCTGAAACGTCTGATTGAACTGCGCGCGCCTGATATCATCGTGCGTAACGAAAAGCGGATGTTGCAGGAATCTGTCGACGCCTTGTTCGATAACGGCCGCCGTGGCCGCGTGATCACGGGTGCGAACAAACGCCCGTTGAAATCGCTGTCTGACATGCTGAAGGGGAAACAGGGTCGTTTCCGCCAGAACCTTTTGGGGAAACGGGTCGACTTCTCGGGTCGTTCGGTCATTGTGACCGGCCCGGAACTGAAACTGCATCAATGTGGTTTACCCAAAAAGATGGCGCTGGAGCTGTTCAAGCCATTCATCTATTCGCGGCTTGAGGCCAAGGGCCTGTCGTCCACGGTGAAACAGGCCAAGAAATTGGTCGAAAAAGAGCGTCCCGAAGTGTGGGATATCCTCGATGAGGTTATCCGCGAACACCCCGTCATGCTGAACCGTGCACCGACCTTGCACCGTTTGGGCATTCAGGCGTTCGAACCGGTTTTGATCGAAGGTAAAGCGATCCAGCTGCACCCGCTGGTTTGTTCGGCCTTTAACGCGGACTTTGACGGTGACCAAATGGCTGTTCACGTGCCGCTGTCGCTGGAGGCGCAGCTCGAAGCGCGTGTCTTGATGATGTCCACGAACAACGTTCTGTCGCCTGCGAACGGCGCGCCGATCATCGTGCCATCGCAGGATATGATCTTGGGCCTCTATTACACCACGTTGGAACGTCAGGGCATGCCCGGCGAAGGTATGGTGTTTGGGTCGGTCGACGAAGTACAGCACGCGCTGGATTCCGGCACGGTACACTTGCACACCAAGATTACCGCGCGGATCGCTCAGATCGACAACACCGGTCTTGAGGTGATGAAACGGTTCGAGACCACACCGGGTCGTGTCCGGTTGGGTGCGCTGTTGCCATTGAACGCCAAGGCGCCGTTTGAGCTGGTGAACCGGTTGTTGCGGAAGAAAGAAGTGCAGCAGGTCATCGATACCGTCTACCGGTATTGCGGTCAGAAGGAATCGGTTATTTTCTGTGACCAGATCATGACTATGGGGTTCCGCGAAGCGTTCAAAGCGGGCATTTCGTTCGGTAAAGACGACATGCTGATTCCCGATACCAAATGGCCAATCGTCGAAGATACGCGCGACCAGGTGAAGGACTTTGAACAGCAGTACATGGACGGTCTGATTACGCAGGGCGAAAAGTACAACAAAGTGGTCGATGCTTGGTCCAAGTGTAACGACAAAGTCACCGACGCGATGATGGGGTCGATCTCGGCCAGCAAAACCGACGAGGCCGGCACCGAAATGGAACCGAACTCGGTTTACATGATGGCTCACTCTGGGGCGCGTGGGTCGGTGACGCAGATGAAACAATTGGGCGGTATGCGCGGCCTGATGGCCAAACCGAACGGCGACATCATCGAGACACCGATCATCTCGAACTTTAAAGAAGGCCTCACCGTTCTGGAGTATTTCAACTCTACGCACGGTGCGCGGAAAGGTCTGTCCGATACGGCTCTGAAAACGGCGAACTCCGGGTACCTGACACGGCGTCTGGTGGACGTGGCGCAGGACTGCATCGTGCGTATGCTCGATTGTGGGACGGACACGTCGATCACGGCTGTGGCTGCGGTCAATGACGGTGAGGTTGTCTCGTCGCTCAGCGAACGTATTCTGGGCCGTGTGGTCGCCGAAGACATCCTGCGTCCGGGGACGGATGAGGTGCTCTTTGCGTCAGGTACGTTGATTGACGAACGTATGGCGGATGCCATCGAAGAGGCGGGCGTTGCATCTGCACGCATCCGCAGCCCACTTACCTGCGAAGCCGAAGAAGGCGTTTGCGCCATGTGCTACGGGCGTGATCTTGCGCGCGGTACAATGGTCAATACCGGTGAAGCGGTCGGTATTATTGCCGCGCAATCCATTGGTGAGCCGGGCACACAGCTGACGATGCGGACATTCCACATCGGCGGTGTTGCGCAAGGTGGTCAGCAGTCCTTCCTGGAGGCCAGCCACACCGGCAAGGTCGTCTTTGAGAACGCTCAAACCCTTGAGAACGCCTCTGGCGAGATCATGGTGATGGGCCGGAACATGAAGCTGATCATTCAGGACGAAAACGGCGAGGAACGTGCCAGCCACAAGGTCGGCTACGGTACCAAGCTGTTCGTCACTGACAGCCAGGATGTTGTACGCGGCGACAAACTGTTCGAATGGGACCCTTACACCCTGCCGATCATCGCGGAGAAATCCGGGACAGCGAAGTTCGTTGATATGATCAGCGGTATTTCGGTCAAAGACGAAACCGATGATGCCACAGGCATGACCCAAAAGATCGTGATCGACTGGCGGTCTGCGGCCAAAGGCAACGAGCTGAAACCAGAGATCATTTTGGTCGATGCAGATGGCGAACCTGTCCGCAACGCTGCGGGCAACCCGGTGACCTATCCGATGTCGGTGGATGCGGTTTTGTCCATTGAGGACGGTACCGAGATCAAAGCCGGTGACGTGGTGGCGCGTATCCCACGTGAGGGTGCCAAGACCAAGGACATCACCGGTGGTCTGCCACGTGTTGCGGAACTCTTTGAGGCACGTCGCCCCAAAGACCATGCGATCATTGCCGAAATCGACGGTTACGTACGTTACGGCAAGGACTACAAAAACAAGCGTCGTATCGCGATCGAAAGCTCCGAAGATCCGGATCACAAGGTCGAGTACATGGTGCCCAAGGGCAAGCACATCCCAGTTGCGGAAGGTGATTTTGTCAGCAAGGGCGACTACATCATGGACGGTAACCCGGCCCCGCATGACATTCTGGCCATTATGGGTGTCGAAGCGCTGGCGGATTACATGATCGACGAAGTGCAGGACGTTTATCGCCTGCAAGGTGTGAAGATCAACGACAAGCACATCGAAGTCATCGTGCGTCAGATGTTGCAAAAGTGGGAGATCCAGGAATCTGGCGACACCACGTTGCTCAAGGGCGAACACGTCGACAAGCAAGAGTTCGATCAAGCCAACGAAAAGGCGCTGTCCAAAGGTGGGCGTCCGGCGAAGGGCGAACCGATCTTGTTGGGGATCACCAAGGCGTCGCTGCAAACCCGCAGCTTCATCTCGGCGGCGTCTTTCCAGGAAACCACGCGTGTTCTGACCGAAGCCTCTGTGCAAGGTAAGAAAGACAAACTGGTTGGCCTGAAAGAAAACGTCATCGTGGGCCGTCTGATCCCGGCTGGTACCGGTGGTGCGACCATGAAGGTCCGTCGCGTGGCGTCTGATCGCGATAACGTTGTGATCGAAGCACGCCGCGAAGAAGCCGAAGCGGCAGCAGCCTTGGCGGCCCCCACGGCAGATGACGTGGTCGGTGGCGATGTGTTTGATCAGGTGATCACACCTGACGAAGACAGCCGCAGCTAACGCTGAGCACATACAAATGAGAACGCCCGGTGATCCAATCGCTGGGCGTTTTTCGTTGTGGAATGGACGCGAAAACAATGGCATTGGATGATCGACGCCGTTAGCGTTCCGATACGTATTATCCGTAGGTCAGAAAGGCCGCTTATGTCAGACACACAGCACCCGTTGGCGCCGCACCATTTGCCCCCATATTTTGCGGGTGCAGACGGCAGTGATCAGCTTTTCACAGTCATGGTATTTTTCGTGCTCGTAGTCATTCTTTTGCTCGGCATCGCGTATTTCACGCTGCATGCATTGCCGGAAAAGATGGCGCACAAGGCCAACAGTGCCCAATTGCAGTTGATCAGTATTCTGGGGATGCTGGCGTTGTTCACCCACAACAACCTGTTCTGGATCATCGCCATTTTGCTGGCCGCATTCCGGCCGCCAGACATTATCACGCCGCTGAATTCTATCGCTCAGTCGTTGCAAAACCTCGTCAACCGGGAGAAATGACCGATGCTTGAAGTTCTCTTATGCTCACTGGTCACGATTTTGCCTGACTATCTGCTGCGGCGCCGGTTTCAGGGCAAACGCTGGGGCGATCAGATCAATTTCTTTACTGTTTGGTATGAACTGCGGTGGGGCATCACGCTGTGTGCCATGCTGACGATCACGCTGATTACGATTGTGTTTTACTACCACCCCAGCACCTCCAACGTGGCGTCATATTTCCGCACCGTTACTATTTTATCCGAACAGGGCGGGCGGGTGTCCGAGGTGTATGTGCAAACAAATTCCGACGTGGCCGCCGGTGATCCGATCTTTCAACTGGATGCCAGCAGCCAACAAGCGGCGGCAGAAACGGCCCGCCGGCAGATCGCCGAGGTTGACGCGGCCCTCACGGTGGCACAAGCGCAACGCGCAGCGGCAGTTGCGGCTGTTGATCAAGCGACATCAGGTCTTGAACAAACCCGCGAAGATCTTGACCGCCAACGTGCCTTGCGCGCACGCGGATCATCGGCGGTCAGTGACCGTGACGTTGAATTGCTAGAGAACGCATTGGGCGTGGGGCAGGGGCAGGTGGATGCCGCGCGCGCCGGGGTTGATGCGGTGGATGCGCAGATCACCGTGCAATTGCCCGCACAACGTGCCAGCGCCGAGGCGGCGTTGGCTCAGGCCGAGGCCGAAATTGCCAAGCTCACAGTCTATGCTGGGGTGGATGGCACGGTTGAACAGTTCTCCCTGCGCGTGGGCGATATCGTCAGCCCAGTGCTGCGGCCCGCGGGTATCTTGGTGCCCTCCAACGCCGGGCGGAACCAATTTCAGGCGGGGTTCCCGCAAATTTCGGCGCAGGTCGTCAAGGCTGGCGGTGTCGCCGAGATCATGTGCGTGTCAAAACCGTTCACGGTTATCCCGATGGTGATCACCGAAGTGCAGGATGTGATTGCGGCGGGGCAGGTCCGTCCGTCCGACCGATTGGGTGATGCGCAATATATGGGCGCACCCGGCACGATCACCGCCTTTATGGAGCCAATTTTCCCCGGTCAAACCGATGATATCCCGCCCGGCAGCCGCTGTATGGCCAACGCCTATACCTACAATCATGCGTTGTTAGAGGACCCTTCGTTGGGCTTTGGCCAGCGGGTGTTTCTGCACGTGGTCGATACCGTTGGTGTGGTGCATGCCGCAGGGCTGCGCATCCGGTCTTTGCTGTTGCCGCTGCAAATGCTGGTGTTTGCGGGCCATTGAAAGAGGTCACACCACCCACCAACCCCGGTAAGAAGGCCTCATGTTGACGGGTGCCGGGGCGCGCAAGATCTCCCCCAATCTTATGGGGGCGTTTTTAATGATGGGGTCGATGGCGTGCTTTACCATCAACGACACGCTGATCAAGGCGACAGGGGGGGCTGTCCCCTTGTTGCAACTGTTGGTCCTGCGCGGGGCGCTGGCCACAGTGCTGATCGCGGTGTTGGCGGGGTCGCGTGGGGCGCTGCGTGTTAAGGTGGGGCGTGCAGACCGGGTCTGGATTGGGTTGCGATCTTTGTGCGAAGTGGTTGCGGCGTATTTCTTCCTGACGGCGTTGTTAAAGATGCCCTTGGCCAACGTCACCGCGATTTTGCAAGTCCTGCCGCTGATGGTGACGCTTAGCTCAGCGGTGCTGTTTCACGAACCCGTTGGCTGGCGGCGCATGATGGCGATCGCGGTGGGGTTCTGCGGTATGATCTTGATCGTGCAGCCGGGGGCCGAGGGGTTCTCGATTTGGTCGCTCTATGCGCTGATTGCGGTGTTCTGTGTGACCGGACGGGACCTGTGCACGCGGCGGATCTCGGGGCAGGTGCCGTCCTTGCTGGTGACGTTTGTAACATCGTTTATGGTGTTCGTGGCTGCGGGGCTGGGGTCGTTGACCATCGACTGGGTCCCGATCACGCCGCATTTGGGCACGTTGATCGGCACAGCGGCGGTGTTTGTTGTGGGCGGGTATTCATTTGGCGTGCAGGTCATGCGCGCGGGTGACATCGCGTTTATCGCGCCGTTTCGGTATACGGGGCTGCTTTGGGCGCTTATTTTGGGGTGGCTGGTGTTTGGTGAATGGCCGCCCGCCATGACCTTGCTGGGGGCTGCAATTATCGTGAGCGCCAGCGCCTACACGATGCTGCGCGAACAACACTTGGCCCGCAAGGGCGGCGCGGCGCAGTAAGGGGTGGTGGGGGGGGGAATTCCAAGCCCGCGCTGTTGACAGTATGAGCGACTCCTTTTATACGCCGCTCATCTCGACGATGGGACAGTCTCCCATGCGCCGAATTCAAAACTGAAGTGGTCAAGATCCGGCCCCCTATCGGCCCGATCCTCTGTAGCCCCACCGCGACGTTTTCCCCGGTACGGAAACGTAGCGGTCTTTTCAGTTTGCGCCTATGGCGCAGGAAATAGCCGCCCGTCGGGCGCATCGATATTGCGGGTGGACGCGCCCGTGATCAAGTTTAACCGCATGGGGGTCGTCCTCGTGCACACATATGTGAGCAACACGGGGAAAGAACCGGAATGCCAACGATCCAACAGCTGATCCGCAAACCGCGGCAGCCTAAAATCAAACGTTCAAAGTCCATGCACCTGCAGGAATGCCCGCAGAAGCGTGGCGTTTGTACGCGCGTTTACACAACAACTCCGAAGAAGCCGAACTCGGCGATGCGGAAAGTGGCCAAGGTCCGTTTGACCAATGGCTTTGAAGTCATCAGCTACATCCCGGGCGAAAGCCACAACCTTCAGGAGCACTCTGTGGTTCTGATCCGTGGCGGCCGTGTCAAAGACCTTCCCGGTGTCCGTTACCACATTCTGCGTGGTGTTTTGGATACCCAAGGCGTCAAAGACCGGAAACAACGTCGTTCGAAATACGGCGCGAAGCGTCCGAAGTAAGAGGAATATAAGATGTCCCGTCGCCACGCAGCCGAAAAACGCGAAGTCCTACCAGACGCCAAATATGGCGATCTGGTTCTGACAAAATTCATGAACAACCTGATGATCGACGGCAAAAAGTCGGTCGCAGAACGTATCGTCTACAGCGCCCTGACCCGCGTTGAAGACAAAATCAAACGCGCACCCATCGAGGTGTTCCACGAAGCGCTTGATAACATCCAGCCTTCCGTCGAAGTACGCTCCCGCCGTGTGGGTGGTGCAACGTACCAGGTTCCGGTCGAAGTGCGCCCCGAGCGCCGTCAGGCATTGGCCATCCGTTGGTTGATCAAAGCAGCCCGGTCGCGCAACGAGAACACCATGGAAGAGCGCCTCGCAGGCGAACTTTTGGATGCTGTTCAATCCCGCGGTACCGCGGTGAAAAAGCGCGAAGACACGCACAAAATGGCAGACGCCAACAAAGCGTTCAGCCACTACCGCTGGTAAAAGCTGGCGGGTTACCCCGCCAAATCGCGTCCCGTCCGGGGGCGCGATCAAACGTTTCAGATACCTCAAGGAAGCAGCCCCATGGCACGCGATTATCCGCTCGACCGATACCGCAATTTTGGCATCATGGCCCACATCGATGCCGGCAAAACGACCTGCTCAGAACGCATTCTGTATTACACAGGCAAGTCCCACAACATTGGCGAGGTGCACGATGGTGCAGCCACCATGGACTGGATGGAGCAGGAACAGGAACGCGGGATCACCATTACATCCGCTGCGACCACAACGTTCTGGGAACGCACCGAAGACGGCACCACTGCGGATACTGAAAAACACCGCATGAACATCATCGATACGCCCGGCCACGTGGACTTCACCATTGAAGTCGAACGTTCGCTGGCCGTTTTGGATGGTGCTGTTGCTGTTTTGGACGCAAACGCAGGTGTTGAGCCGCAAACGGAAACTGTCTGGCGTCAGGCCGACCGTTACAAGGTTCCACGCATCGTTTTCGTGAACAAAATGGACAAGATCGGCGCGGATTTCTTTAACTGCGTTCACATGATCAAAGACCGCACCGGTGCGATCCCGTGCCCGATCCAGATCCCGATTGGTGCCGAGACCGAGCTCGAAGGCATGATCGACCTGATCACCATGGAAGAATGGGTCTGGGAAGGCGAAGATTTGGGCGCGTCCTGGGTCAAACGTCCGATCCGTGACAGCCTGAAAGACCAGGCTGACGAATGGCGCGCGAACATGATCGAAGTTGCCGTCGAAATGGACGATGACGCGATGGAAGCCTATCTCGAAGGTGACGAGCCCGACGTGCCAACGCTGCGTCGCTTGATCCGTGCAGGTACGCTGGCGATCAAATTCATCCCCGTTTTGTGTGGATCTGCGTTCAAAAACAAAGGTGTACAACCTTTGCTGAACGCTGTGATCGACTTCTTGCCATCGCCGATGGATGTTGTTGATTACATGGGCTTCAAACCCGGTGACGAAACAGAAACACGTGATATTGCGCGCCGCGCCGATGACACCATGCCGTTCTCGGCTTTGGCGTTCAAAATCATGAACGACCCGTTTGTAGGGACGCTGACCTTCACACGCATCTATTCGGGTGTGCTGAACAAAGGCGACACACTGCTGAACTCGACCAAAGAGCGTAAAGAGCGCGTGGGTCGGATGATGATGATGCACTCGAATGACCGTGAAGAGATCACGGAAGCATTCGCGGGTGACATCATCGCGTTGGCAGGTCTGAAAGATACGACAACTGGTGACACGCTTTGCGCGGTTAACGGCCCTGTCGTTCTGGAAACGATGACGTTCCCTGATCCAGTGATCGAGATCGCTGTTGAGCCTAAGACCAAAGCGGACCAAGAGAAAATGTCGACTGGTCTGGCACGTCTGGCGGCCGAGGATCCATCTTTCCGCGTGGAAACAGACATGGAATCTGGCCAAACGATCATGAAAGGTATGGGGGAACTTCACCTCGATATCCTCGTTGATCGCCTGAAACGTGAGTTCAAGGTTGAAGCGAACATCGGTGCGCCGCAAGTTGCGTATCGTGAAACCGTCAGCCGTGAAGCCGAGATCGTTTACACCCACAAGAAACAATCCGGTGGGTCGGGTCAGTTCGCTGAAGTCAAAATGATCATCACACCGACAGAGCCGGGCGAGGGTTACTCGTTTGAATCTCGCGTTGTTGGTGGTTCGGTGCCCAAAGAGTACATTCCGGGCGTTGAAAAAGGTATCAAATCGGTCATGGACTCCGGTCCGCTGGCGGGTTTCCCTGTGATCGACTTCAAAGTGGCGCTGATTGAAGGTAAATTCCACGACGTTGACTCTAGCGTTCTGGCGTTTGAAATCGCGGCTCGGATGGGCATGCGCGAAGGCATGAAAAAAGCCGGCGCGAAGATGCTGGAACCGATCATGAAAGTCGAAGTTGTCACACCGGAAGAATACACCGGCGGCATCATCGGTGACCTGACATCCCGTCGGGGTCAGGTTCAGGGGCAGGACACACGCGGTAACGCAATCGCAATTGACGCGTTTGTGCCACTGGCGAACATGTTCGGCTACATCAATACGTTGCGGTCCATGTCGTCGGGTCGTGCGAACTTCACCATGCAGTTCGATCACTACGAAGCTGTTCCGCAGAACATCTCGGACGAGATCCAAGCTAAATTCGCTTAAATTTCAGGGCGCGGTTACGCGCCCTGCTACCCCAATCGGGCGGCCAAGCCGCCACCATTGACACCTAAGGAGGCCATCATGGCAAAGGCAAAGTTTGAACGTACGAAACCGCACGTAAACATCGGCACGATTGGTCACGTTGACCACGGGAAGACGACGTTGACGGCTGCGATCACGAAATATTTTGGTGATTTTCAGGCGTATGACCAGATTGATGG
>NZ_JBDVLG010000044.1:0-116289 GCF_039970775.1 Roseobacter sp. | reverse complement strand
GCGTTTTGCGATCCGCGAAGGCGGCCGCACCGTTGGCGCGGGCGTTGTGTCGAAGATCACTGAATAATCGACCGGGCGATTTGCCCACCCCAAACACAGAAGGCCGCAGCACACCAGCTGCGGCCTTCTCGCGTTAATATGTGTCTACCCAAGACACCCCCTCGTGATCCCAAACAAACCCGTTATGGTGGAAACTGGTACGGGACATAACGGCGGGTCGATAACATGAAGCGGTTCAAATCTATCTTCCTGATCGCGCTGCGCTATTACCGGCATCTTGGATTGCGCGTGTGTTTGTATGCTTTGCTATCGTTGTGCATCGCGCTTGCCAGCCCTTTGGTGGTGCCGTTTCTGGGTGGGCAGGGATATCTGGACCGGATAGATTTCAGCGCTGTGATGCCGGTCCTGACGATCCTCGCGACCTCGATGTTGGCGGTGTCGACGTTCTCGCTCAATGTGATGGTGTCCGCGCATCGTGCAGCGGCAAATGCGACGACGCCCCGCATGCATCGGTTGTTGTTGGACGACACAACCACTCAATCTGTGCTTGCGACGTTCATAGGCGCGTTTGTGTTCTCTCTGGTGACGATCGTCTTGTATCAGGCTGGGTTCTACGCGGAAAATGCCGCGGTGATCGTGATGGCGGTATCGGTGTTTGTGGTTGGGTTGGTGATCGTGTCGATGTTGCGATGGATCCCGCATCTGACTAACTTAGGGAGCGTTGATAACAGTCTGGCGTTGGTCACGCATCGCGCCAAAGTCGCGCTGGCTGCGTTGGCCCGTGACCCGGCTTTTGGGGCTCATCCTCTTACGGATGACATCAGACCGCCTGCCTCTGTGATATCCCTAAAAGCGCCCGCTTCGGGGTATTTGCAAATTGTTGATGTGCCGGGTTTGCAAAGCTTGCTGCCGGATCAATCCTCAATACATCTCCGGTGCAGGCCCGGTGTCCACGTGTTGCGGGGGCAGGTTATCGCACAGGTGTCTGGCACGGTGGACGCTGATGTTCTAACCAAACTGGCCGCGGCATTTGTCTTGGGAGAGCACAGAACGTTCGAACAAGATGCCGAATTTGGGTTGATCGTACTGTCTGAAATAGCATGCAAAGCACTGTCGCCGGGTGTGAACGATCCGGGAACGGCGATTGAGGCTATCACCTGTTTGAAAACTTTGCTGTGGCAGTTTGCAAATCTGCAAACTGTTGCGAAATCTCTTAGTGCTACACGTGTTTACATGCCTGTGCCTGATTGCGATGGTTTGTGCCGTGCTGCTTTTGCGCCGATTGCCCGCGACGGTGCAGGCGCGATCGAAGTTGTGGTGTGCCTCGGCGAGGCGCTTCGTGGGCTTGCAGATGTGCAGAACGCAGAGATGGCACGTGCGGCATGCCGTATGTTGGATGACGTTATCGCGCGCAATGAGGCCGCGGATCTACAGCCGTATGAAGCCGATCAATTGGCGCAGCTCGCGCGTCCGGCCTGATCATAGACGCGGTGAGGTGACCGGGACGCACGCAGTCCAGATGCCGGGGTTTGCAAAATCAATTTAACCGCGCAGAGCCGCGAATACCCATTGTGTTTCCCTGCGACTCCCCCTAAACGACGCAAATCCAACGGGGGTGCGGTCAGCCGCGCCTTTTTCCGTTGGGCCAAAAGTCGCGATGAGGGTGTGCGATGAGCGTGCATCCTCCAATCCGAACTAGACCCTCATATAAAGGGTGATGCATATGGCCGCACAAAGCCAAAATATCCGCATCCGTCTCAAGGCGTTTGACTACCGCGTGTTGGACACGTCCACACAAGAAATCGTCAACACTGCCAAGCGCACTGGTGCATCTGTTCGCGGACCCATTCCGCTTCCGAACAAGATCGAAAAATTCACCGTTCTGCGTGGTCCACACGTGGATAAGAAATCCCGTGACCAGTTCGAAATCCGCACGCACAAGCGTCTGCTGGATATCGTTGATCCGACCCCCCAGACCGTGGACGCGCTTATGAAGCTCGACCTGGCCGCTGGTGTGGACGTCGAGATCAAGCTGCAGTCATAAACGTAGGAGGGTAATATTATGTTGCGCTCAGGCGTTATTGCAAAAAAGATGGGCATGACCCGTCTGTTCATGGAAGACGGCAAACAGATCCCTGTCACCGTTCTTCAACTCGATACGCTACAGGTCGTGGCGCAGCGGACCGTTGAAAAGGATGGCTACACAGCTGTTCAGCTCGGTGCCGGTGCTGCCAAAGCCAAGCGGACATCCCAAGCTATGCGCGGTCACTTCGCCGCAGCGAAGGTTGAGCCCAAGCGTAAGGTCGCGGAGTTCCGCGTCGACGAAGCAAACCTGATTGGTGTTGGCGAAGAAATCATCGCTGATCATTATTTCGAAGGTCAGTTCGTTGATGTTGCGGGCACGTCCATCGGTAAAGGTTTTGCCGGTGCGATGAAGCGTCACAACTTTGGCGGTTTGCGTGCGACGCACGGTGTTTCGATTTCGCACCGTTCGCACGGTTCGACGGGTCAGTGTCAGGATCCTGGTAAGGTTTTCAAAGGCAAGAAAATGGCCGGTCACATGGGTGCTGCCCGTGTTACCACGCAAAACCTTCAGGTTGTACGCACGGACACAGACCGCGGTTTGATCATGGTCAAAGGCGCCGTTCCTGGCTCCAAAGGTGGCTGGGTTACGGTCAAGGATGCGGTTAAAAAACCGTTCCCCGAGAACGCAGTCCTGCCAGCGGCCCTGAAATCCGCTGTGGTTGAAGCGCCTGCGGCAGACGAAGACAAGAAAGAAGGTGACGCATGAAACTCGATGTCATCAAACTCGACGGCGGCGCGGCCGGATCAATAGATCTGGACGAAGCGCTTTTTGGCCTAGAGCCGCGTGCGGATATCCTGCACCGTGTCGTGCGCTGGCAGCGTAACAACGCGCAAGCGGGTACGCACAAGGTCAAAACACGGTCCGAAGTCAGCTATTCGACCAAGAAGATCTATCGCCAAAAAGGGACCGGTGGTGCACGCCACGGTGCACGTTCCGCGCCGATCTTCCGCGGTGGTGGTGTTTATAAAGGTCCAAAAGTGCGTAGCCATGGTCACGAGTTGACCAAAAAGTTCCGCAAATTGGGTCTGCGCCACGCGCTGTCTGCCAAGATGAAAGCCGGCGAAGTCGTCATCATCGACGCAGCTGCCTCCGAAGGCAAAACCGCCGCTTTGGCCAAACAGGTTGCAAACCTGGGCTGGAAACGCGCTTTGGTCATCGACGGTACGTCCGTGGACGAGAACTTTGCACAAGCCGCGCGCAACATTGAAGGTCTGGATATCCTGCCAACAATGGGCGCAAACGTATATGACATCCTCAAGCGTGACACTTTGGTGATCACGAAGGCGGGCGTCGAAGCACTGGAGGCCCGTTTGAAATGAGCGCCAAGGCAGAACATTACGATGTGATCCGCAAGCCGATCATCACCGAAAAAGCGACAATGGCATCCGAAAATGGTGCGGTGGTTTTTGAAGTGGCGATCGACAGCAACAAACCCCAGATCAAGGAGGCCGTTGAGGCGCTCTTTGGTGTGAAGGTCAAAGCGGTCAACACCACGATCACCAAAGGTAAGGTCAAGCGTTTCCGGGGCCAAATCGGTAAACGCAAAGACGTCAAGAAAGCCTACGTGACACTAGAAGCTGGCAACACGATCGACGTGTCGACCGGCCTCTGAAGCCAACAGTATTACTGTGATAGAACCTCGGCCCTGAAAGGGGCCGGGGTTTTTTGCGCTTTGGTGTAGCAAAGAGGTCACCAATTAACCTTTTGCCTTTGGTATCGTTAACACCTGGGGAACGTCTGTACCGCGCTTTGGCGTGACGAGGCACGTTTGGGTGTGTCAGCCGGTTCCGTGCAAAACCTGCGAATGAGGTGGTAACCGTGCCTGAGGTCAAATCACGCGATGTTTCTGCGGCAAAGCGGAGCGCATATCCGGACCGTCTTGTGGATTCTTCGGATTGGGCGAACCGGCTGAAGGAGGCGCGCGCCAAGCGCGAGATGTTGTTGTCCAAGGCTGGCGCTGCCGAGATGCACGCGGCGGCCAAGCACATCGAGCCAGTGCGTGCAGGCGATGGTGCGGCACCGGTGGACGATACGTGCGATGTGCGGCCTGAGGTCGCTGTGCAAAAGCCGCGCAGGGACATATCCAGGCGGTTTGTTTTCGCGGCAGGGGTCGTGTTGGGGATGGCATTGGGTGCCGGTGTATCGTTCGGTTTCGTGCACCCCAAAGCTGTGGCTGAGCAGGCAGCGGCGCAGGTGCAGGCGCCAGTCGTTCCGGCCTCGGTGTCGGTGGTTATTCCAGACAGGGCGACGCCTGAGTTCATCGCTGAGCCACCCGCCGCATCGCGCGATGTTATCCCTGAATATCAAGATGTGTTGGTCGCCCCCGTCGTGCCGGTTGCCGTTGCAGCGGCTACGCCTGTGTTGCCGGTTGTGTCCCCCATTTCACGTCCGCGGCGCGGCGCTGTCCAAGGCGAGAGTGTTAACGCCCGGTCATTGCCGCAAGTGCTGCCCACAAGGGAGAGCGCCGATACGCCCTACAGCGGGAACGGGCCGAGCGCGCAGGTGTTTATGCACGCGCCAGACGGCCTGTCCGCCGCGCAATTGCAGGCGTATGTTGCAGATGTTGAGCAAACTGGCGTTGAAGTCGTGACCATCGGCCGTGAGGGTTTTCGGGTTTCGACGACACATTTGCGGTTCTATAGCCCGGACACTGCGACCAAGGCCGCAAAAATCGCGGGTGATTTGGGCATCGAGGCGCGTGATTTTTCGAGCAACACAGTCAATGCAGAACGCATCGAACTTTGGGTCGCGGGGTGGCCGAAGGCGTCGCGCGAAGTTGAGCCACAGCGATCTGGTTTTTTCGCACGGTTGTTCAAGGCGCCAACAGAGAACGCAGAGTAACAAAAGCAAGGGTCGGACGGCGGCTGGAGGGATTCAAGTGTAGTTAAGGTCTTTGTAGTAACCATTGGGTCGTCACCGCATTAGAAAGGCGTCCCCCTTGTCGGAACCCAGAACAAAAGATAGCCCGCGAGACGTGGCTAACAAAGCGGAATCAATGGTCGTTTCATTGCCGCAACGCGCCATTTCCTTTATGCTTTGTTCCAGTCTGGAATGCCTGAGCGATGCGGAGTGTGCCGAGCGCGCAAAAGCTCAGGCGCAGGATCTGCGTGCAATGAAAGACGCCGTACGGTACGTTGGCAAAGAATTTCCACTTGATTTCAAGGAGGTTGCAGGCGCGTTTTCTGGGGAGCTGGAGGCTGCTATGGCTGCTCTTGATGAGGCGCTAAGCGGGTTGTGCGACCGGTTGCCCCAAGGCCAAGGTGATGTCGCTCCAGAGCTTCTCTTTGAATTGAAAACTGATGTGGAGACCAAAGTTGCACCGGCGGTATCGGCGTTTCTTTCGGCGTTGTTTGATTCTGTTGTGGCGTCCGAAAAATCCTCATCCAAACTGGCAAAAGATGTTGATTCGTCTGCGTTGATGGAAATCGATGCCATTTCGCGCAAAATCAACTTCATTGCGGTGAACGCATCGGTGGAAGCCGCCCGCGTCGGTGATGCTGGAAAAGGGTTTGCCGTCATCGCGGCAGAAATCAAAGACCTATCCCAACAGTCCCGCGTCGCAGTGGAGCGTATGCGCACCACAACAGGTTAAATGGTGGATCAAACCGCATGGTCAGCACCCGTTTTCTGGTGACCGGTTGATGATAGCTTTTCATCGCTTGACCTGACCTGCGTGCTCTCTTACACGAACACATCGGCAAGGCCCCGGATTCGTCCGGGGCTTCGTTGTTGTTCTGTATCGGACTTTGCGATGCAGGGCATTTACGTTGGGCACCTACGGGGGCCTTCATACCACAGGCGGGGCTGTTTTTTATACGGACCCGTCGCTTAGCAAACGGAAGACAGACAACATGGCACTCAAGTCGTATAAGCCGACGACGCCGGGCCAGCGTGGGCTGGTACTGATCGACCGTTCGGAGCTCTGGAAAGGCCGCCCGGTCAAAGCCCTCACTGAAGGCTTGACCAAGAACGGCGGACGGAACAACACCGGACGGATCACGATGCGCCGCAAAGGCGGCGGGGCCAAGCGCCTCTACCGGATCGTTGACTTCAAACGTAACAAATTGGATGTACCGGCTACAGTCGTGCGCATCGAATATGACCCTAACCGGACAGCTTTTATCGCGCTTGTGAAATACCAAGACGGTGAGCAAGCCTACATCCTCGCGCCACAGCGCTTGGGCATTGGCGATCAGGTTGTGGCGTCGCAGAAAGCAGACATCAAACCCGGTAACGCGATGCCGTTTTCGGGCATGCCCATCGGGACAATCATCCACAACATCGAAATGAAGCCCGGCAAAGGCGGTCAAATCGCCCGCGCTGCAGGCACCTACGCCCAGTTCGTGGGTCGTGATGGTGGCTACGCTCAGATCCGTCTGAGCTCGGGTGAATTGCGCTTGGTGCGTCAGGAATGTATGGCCACCGTCGGTGCTGTATCCAACCCCGACAACTCCAACCAGAACTACGGTAAAGCGGGCCGCATGCGTCACAAGGGTGTTCGCCCGTCTGTGCGTGGTGTCGTGATGAACCCGATCGATCACCCGCATGGTGGTGGTGAAGGCCGGACCTCTGGTGGTCGTCATCCGGTTACGCCTTGGGGCAAGCCGACAAAGGGTGCAAAAACCCGGAACAAGAAAAAAGCGTCCAGCAAGCTCATTCTGCGCTCGCGGCACGCCAAGAAGAAGGGGCGCTAATATATGGCACGCTCTGTTTGGAAAGGTCCTTTTGTCGACTCTTACGTGTTGAAAAAGGCCGAGGCGTCCCGCGAAAGCGGCCGCAACGAAGTGATCAAAATCTGGTCGCGCCGCTCGACGATTCTGCCCCAATTTGTGGGTCTGACGTTCGGTGTGTACAATGGTCGCAAGCACATCCCTGTTAACGTCAGCGAAGAAATGATCGGTCAGAAGTTTGGTGAATATTCGCCGACACGGACCTACTACGGTCATGCCGCCGACAAAAAAGCGAAGCGGAAATAAGCCATGAGCAAGGATAAAAATCCCCGCCGCGTGGCTGACAACGAAGCCCGCGCAAAACTGCGCATGCTTCGCACAAGCCCGCAAAAGTTGAACCTCGTCGCTGCGATGATCCGTGGCAAGAAAGTGGACAAGGCCCTGACGGACCTGACATTTTCCAAAAAGCGGATCGCTGTGGATGTGAAGAAATGCCTTCAGTCCGCGATTGCGAACGGCGAAAACAACCACAACCTGGACGTTGATGAACTGGTCGTGGCCGAAGCCTATGTCGGCAAAAACATGACCTTGAAGCGCGGTCGCCCTCGGGCGCGTGGCCGGTTTGGCAAAATCGTCAAGCCGTTCTCGGAAATCACGATCGTCGTACGCCAAGTTGAGGAGCAAGCCTAATGGGTAATAAAGTCAATCCGATTGGCATGCGCCTGCAGGTGAACCGCACCTGGGACAGCCGCTGGTACGCCGACACCAAGGATTACGGCGATCTTCTGCTCGAAGATCTGGCGATCCGTGAGTTCATCAAAAAAGAATGTCATCAGGCCGGTGTGGCCCGTGTGATCATCGAGCGTCCGCACAAAAAGTGCCGCGTCACGATCCACACAGCACGCCCCGGTGTTATCATTGGTAAAAAAGGTGCAGACATCGAAGGTCTGCGTCAGAAAATTGCCAAGATGACCGACAGCGAGCTGCACCTCAACATCGTTGAAGTGCGCAAGCCCGAGCTGGACGCGGCATTGGTTGGTGAGAGCATTGCACAGCAGTTGGAACGCCGGGTGTCTTTCCGTCGCGCCATGAAACGTGCGGTGCAAAACGCGATGCGCATGGGTGCCTTGGGCATTCGCGTGAACGTCGCGGGTCGTTTGGGCGGCGCGGAAATCGCGCGGACCGAATGGTACCGTGAGGGCCGCGTGCCATTGCACACGCTGCGCGCCGACATCGATTACGCACACGTAGAAGCAACGACTGCCTATGGCATCATTGGGATCAAGACTTGGATCTTCAAAGGTGAGATCATGGAGCACGACCCTGCGGCACGTGACCGTAAAGCACAGGAACTCCAAGACGGTCCAGCACCACGCGGTGCAGGCGGTCGTCGTTAAGGGGGAATGACAGATGCTACAACCAAAACGCACGAAATTCCGCAAACAGTTTAAAGGCTCTATCAAGGGTCTTGCGAAGGGTGGGTCTGACCTGAACTTCGGAACTTATGGTCTCAAAGCGATTGAGCCCGAGCGGATCACAGCACGTCAAATCGAAGCGGCACGCCGCGCGATGACACGTCACATGAAACGTCAAGGCCGGGTCTGGATCCGTATTTTCCCTGACGTGCCAGTGACAGCCAAACCTATCGAAGTTCGGATGGGTAAGGGTAAAGGTTCCGTTGATCGGTGGGCAGCGAAGGTCAAACCTGGCCGCGTGATGTTCGAAATCGACGGCGTCAACGATGATGTTGCGCGTGAAGCGCTTCGTCTTGCGGCGATGAAACTGCCTATTAAGACACGGGTTGTCGTCAGAGAAGACTGGTAAGTCTCTACGATACAGCCTTTGACTAACGCATTAGAAACCTCGCTGGGAAACCAGCGGGGTTTTTTTGTCTTAAGTAACCCGCGCAACGCGCAAACGCGCGCATAGGTATTGGCCGACATCGACGAAAAACCTCAATCACGCAATAAAACAGGGCTTTAATAGACAGACCCACCGCGATTTTGACGTTTAAGCAATTTATGTATGTTAACCTTATTTAACACCGCATATCATATGTGCGGTATAGATAAGGCCGGGTGTATCGTCTGTGTGATGATCGCGTTCGGCGCAGGGACGTTGGTGGTAAAATGACTTTTGATGCAGGCGAAATCTTCGATAAATGGCGTACGGGTGCTGCTGCCGTGGCGGTGTTGTCTGCGGTGATCTTGGCTGCGCCGACAAGCGCAGACGCGGGCGACACAGCATTCCTGAGTTTGCAGCAACCGACCCCCGCCCCAGCAGGGTTTCATGGCTTGTGCGCGCGGTACGATTGGGTCTGTGCGCCATCGGCACGCACAACATTGGACGCTGCTACGGCGCGGAAGCTGGCACGTGACGTGAACCGTAAAGTGAACCGTCAAATTCACGAAATCGCGGATCAGGCGCAGTACGGGAAAGAAGAATATTGGTCTTTGCCGTCTCGGCGTGGTGGCGATTGCGAAGACTTCGCGCTGCTGAAAAAGAAGCTTTTGGTGGAAAGCGGTATTGCGTCGCAATCACTGCTGATCGCCACCGTGCTCGACCGTAAATTGAACAGCCATGCGGTTTTAGTGTTTAGAACAACCGCGGGTGACGTGGTGCTTGATAACCTGACCAATCGTATCCTGAGTTGGGAAAAAACCGGATATACATTCCTAAAGCTGCAAAATCCAAAAGCGCTTCAAAATTGGGGTGCTGTATTGGCGGGCGGTATTATTTCGGGCAAGCCCACCGCGTCGTTCTAGGCGCGCAGTCGCAAGGTGCTAAGGCCTCATAGGAAAAGGGCGCCCGTTACGGCGCCCTCGCGTTGGTTGAATATGTTGTTTGAGGTCAACGGGTTGACTTAGCCCGGGAAGGCACCACCATCATCGCCGCCGTTGTCGCCGCCGTTGTCGCCGCCGCCAGGGTTGTTTGAATCGCCATCAGCATCGGCACGTGGGGTGTCATTGTCGATATTGTCGTTGATCGCGGCTGTGGGCCGGTCTGTCAGGGCCAGCGCGCTTGCAGGGCAGTTTGCGAACATGCGTTCCAGGATCTCACCGAAGTCGGCGCGGTATTCAATTCTGTCGAGAACCGTTGCTGGGATTTCGTCCCAGTGGCACAAGTCGTATTCTTTGGCGCTGGACTGTGTTGGTGTCAGACCGGCCAAAGCGATGACTGTTGTGGCTGCAAGTACGGTTTTGATTGTGATAGAATACATGACAAATTCCTCATTAATTTTACATAATTAGATACAAAAAACCAGCATTTCAGGTCACGATACCTATCCATTCCGGAGTGGCTCGCGTTTCGATCTGCTGGTAAAGAAGATACCCTTTGACGAACCTGTTCGGGCTCGGGGCGGGGTTACGGATGGGTTACAGAAACACGCAACCCATCTGCCCAGTTTTCAAATGGTTAGGCGGCTTTTTTGCGCCGGCGGATGGCGGCAAAGCTGCCCAAACCACCCAACATCAACCAAATACCAGCTGGCAGCGGGATCGGAGCGACCTCGGCGTAAATTCCGATTGTCGATACGCCGCCCTCTACGTTTGTCCACAAACCCGTCAGGTCGTTGAAGGTGTTACCCGTGCCGATTTCTGCGAAAAACAGCGAATTAATCAGATAGCCGTTGCCCAAATCAATCGGTGCGGAGAACGCGTCGGCGTCCAGAATCAAGCCGGTGATGAGGTCGGGAACCGTCCCTAATCTCTCGTTTTCGTCCGTGTCGCGGTATGTATCGGTCGTGTTGGAGATGCCGAACGCGACTGTTTCGCTGAGCGATACAGAGGAGGGCGCCGAGATGTTGATATCTAGGTTGATCGCGCTCGTCCAATCGCCGCCTGCGCTAAAGTTGGACTGGTTGTCCCATGTGATTGTGCCTAGCAAAATAGACCCGGTGCTCAGAGCGACGGCATCAAAATCAAAGGAGGTGCTGTTGATGGTCAATGAGCTGGCATCGCCGGTTTGAACGGTCGACGAGCCGTCGCTTTGCGTGCCCCACGCGAGGGTCGATGTGCCCGCACCGATATATGCAATTGACGAGCCAGAGGCATCGGAAGGTGCGTCGATTGTGCCGCTGAAATTGCCAGATACTGTGCTGGCTTGTGCCGCGCCAACCGCGCTAAGTGTGACGACAGTCGCGAGTGTGATTTGCTTAAACATTGGAACCTCGAAATCATTAACAATCAATTACTAACAATTTGATATACGTTGTCCATTTCTCGATCAAGCCGCTCAATATTCGAATTTTCTGCCTATTTTGCCTCTTTTGTTTCGATGGTGGTGATGGTCCTAGCACCTACTATTGGATTGGTCGAAATTGAGAAACGATCGCCGGTAAACGCTGGTTTAACGTTGTGTCTTTGATTCTATTTTTATCGATCTTGGCGCAGGGCAAGGCCGACTGTCATGTCATAGACGCGATGAGCCAGCCCCGTCTGACGCCCTGTGGCGCCCCGAACGCGGCCTGACGATTGTGTCATGCGACACGGCGGGTGTCTGTTGCGCTTGACAACGGGTTTGGTTCCAACGCAACTGATGCCGTGCTGGTGCTTGCCTGTGGCAAGTGAAAAGGGAATGTGCAGCCGGTTTCAGACTGGTCAAACACAGCCGCCCCCGCGACCGTGAACGGAAAGGGCTGCCAAAAGCCACTGGAGCGACGCTCCGGGAAGGTGGGCAGACCGACGGCAATGCCGAGATCCGTGAGCCGGGAGACCTGCCAACACAAGACGAAAACCGGGCGGGGTGTTCCGGTGTCGAGGCGTGACCTGCCGTTGTGCAGGCCTTCTCGTTATCTGGCCCCCGTTCCATGACAGATGGGACTTTGCATTATGACGATGGACACGACCGAATTGTTGGTCTGTGTGAAATGCAGACACGGCGAGGACGCACCGGGCGATGACCGGCGCCCCGGTCAAAGTCTTTATGACACGCTCGCAGAAGCGTGCATGCCCGAGGGTGTGCGGCTGCGGCCGGTCGAGTGTCTGCAAAACTGCGACCACGGCTGTACCGTTGCGCTGCGCGGGGGTGACCGTTGGACATATATATACGGTAACATCGATGAGGTGTCGCATGCCGACATGTTGCTCGATGGGGCCGCCCGGTATGCTGCAACGCCGGATGGGTTGATCCCCTGGCGCGAGCGTCCCGACCATTTCAAGCGCAACTGCATCGCGCGTATACCGCCACTGGAGGCCGACAATGACTGATCTTGCAAAGCTCCCCGTTACTGTGATCACTGGCTTCTTGGGGTCGGGTAAAACCACGTTGATCCGTGAACTCATGCAAAACCCCGGTGGCAAACGGCTGGCTGTGGTGGTGAATGAATTCGGCGATGTGGGCGTAGATGGGGATATCCTCAAAAGCTGCGCGATCCCCGATTGCCCGGCGGAAAACATCATGGAACTGGCCAATGGCTGCATTTGTTGCACCGTGGCGGATGATTTCATCCCGACCATCGAGGCCCTGATGGCGTTGGATCCGCGCCCCGACCACATCCTGATCGAAACCTCGGGGTTGGCGTTGCCCAAGCCGTTGCTCAAGGCATTCGACTGGCCCGATATCCGGTCAAAAATAACCGTTGATGGTGTGATCGCGCTGGCCGATGCTGAGGCCGTTGCCGCCGGTCGGTTTGCGCCCAATGTGGCCGCCGTTGACGCGCAGCGCGCGGCGGATGACAGCATTGACCATGACACGCCTCTGTCAGAGGTGTTCGAAGATCAGATATCCTGCGCTGATATCATCTTGCTCACGAAACCTGATTTGGCGGGCCCAGAGGGTGTGGCCAAGGCCAAAGAGATCATCGCCGCCGAAGCCCCACGCCCCTTGCCCGTTGTCGAAGTGGCCGAAGGCATGGTTGACCCGCGCGTGATCCTGGGCCTGGAGGCCGCCGCCGAAGACGATATGGATGCGCGCCCCAGCCACCACGATGGCCCGCATGACCACGACCATGATGATTTCGAAAGCATCGTGGTTGATATCCCCGAACAGGTCGACGCGGCAGATCTGGTCCGTGCTGTCGAAACCCTCGCGAACGATCACAACATCCTGCGCGTCAAAGGATACGCGGCAGTCACGGGCAAACCGATGCGTTTGTTGGTGCAGGCCGTGGGCGCGCGGGTGCGTCATCAATATGACCGCCCGTGGGCCCCGGATGAGGCCCGTCAGGGCCGTTTGGTGGTGATCGCAGAACATGACGACATCAACCCCGCGACGATCCACGCGGTGCTTGCGGCGAAAACCGTTGAGCCCGCCGAGTAACGCCCATGCACGTCGTATTCCGCGAAAGCCACGGGTTGGAAGAAACCGAAACACCGACAGATCTGGGGCAGACGCCTGCGGATCTGGTGGTGTTGTCGTTTTCGGACAGCGACCTGGGCGCGTTTGCGGAAGGCTGGCGGCGCGGGGGCGGCCCGGACGGCGGGCTGCCGACGGTGCGGTTGGCCAATCTGGGGGCGCTCAAACACCCGCTGTCGGTCGATACCTATGTTGAGCAGACCCTCGAAGGGGCCAAGGGCATTCTCATCCGTCTTATCGGTGGGGTGCCGTATTGGGCGTATGGGCTGCAACAGGTGCGCGCATTGGCAGACCGCAAGGGCGTCGCGCTGGCGGTGCTGGCTGCCGACGGGCGCATTGATACCCGGCTGGATGATTACAGCACGCTGCCCCTGTCGACGCTGCGGCGCCTGTCGCATTTGTGTGATACCGGTGGCGTGGTCGCGGCACAGGCGGCCTTGGCGCAAATGGCGCTGGCCGCCGGGCTATATGCAGGGCCGGTGAGCGGCGCCAAAACGGTGCCGTCTGTGGGCGCATGGACGCCCGAACACGGGGTGACCTGCCCGGTCTATGCCGCGTCACCGGGTAGGTCGCGCGTGGTGATCACCTTTTACCGGTCCTATCTTGTGGCCGCTGATCTTGCCCCGATTGAGGCGTTGTTCAAAGCGTTCCGCGCGCGTGGGTATGATGTGTTGGGTCTTTTTGTGCCGTCGCTCAAAGCACCGCAAGCGGCGGGGTGGGTGCGCCGGCAGGTGGCCCAATTGCGCCCCGTCGCTATCGTGAACGCCACCGCGTTTAGTGGCAAGGGCGACGATGGGGCATCCCCGTTGGATGCCGCTGATGTGCCGGTGTTTCAGGTGGCCCTCGCCACCTCGACACACGCGGTTTGGGCCGATGCCGACCGGGGCCTGTCCCCCGCCGATTTGGCCATGCACGTGGTTCTCCCAGAGGTGGATGGCCGGATCATGGGCGGTGTTGCGTCGTTCAAAGAACCCGGGCCGCTGGATGAAGGGCTGCAATTCTCGCGCTATGCGCATCACCCTGTGCCGGACCGTATCGAGGCCATTGCCGACCGGGTGCAGGGCTGGGTGCGTCTGGCACAAATACCCGCGCAGGCACGGCAGGTGGCGTTGGTGTTGTCGACGTATCCGGGCAAAGACTGGAACATGGGCCACGCGGTGGGCCTTGATGCACCCGCGTCGGCAGGGGCTATCGTGGACGATCTGCGCGCGGCGGGCTACGATATACCTGCAGATTTTGACCCTGTGCCCATAGCCAAACGGCGCTGGTCACTGGCCGCGTATCGCGCGGCGTTGGCGCGGCTGCCGCAAACGTTGCGGGATGATCTGACCACGGCATGGGGCACGCCCGAAAACGACCCATTGGTGCAAGACGGCGCGTTTCACTTCCCCGTGGCTGAGGCGGGTAAGGTGTTCGTCACACTGCAACCCGAACGGGGCCGTTCAGATGCGCGCGCCGATGATTACCACGACCTGTCGCGCACCCCGCGCCACGGGTACGTGGCGTTTTATTTGTGGCTACAGGCGCAGGTCGATGCGGTGGTGCATATCGGCGCGCATGGCACGCTGGAATGGTTGCCCGGCAAATCGGTGGCCTTGTCGGATGTGTGTTGGCCCGAGGCCCTGACCGGCGATTTGCCGGTGATCTACCCCTTTATCGTGAACGACCCCGGCGAGGCCGCACAGGCCAAACGGCGCATTGGTGCAGTGACCTTGGGCCATATCCCGCCCTCGTTGCGTGAGAGCGGCACACCGGACCGTCTGGTCCGTCTTGAGGCGCTGCTGGATGAATTCTCCAACGCCGATGGGTTAGATCCGCGCCGCCGTGATCGGTTGCAGGAGGATATTCGCACCGAGGCGCAGGCGCTGGGCGTCGAGGATGATCTGGGCCTTGACCGCGCCGGGTGCAGCGCCGAGGCGATCACCTGCATTGACCGGTTCGTCTGTGACGTCAAAGAAATGCAATTTGGCGAGGGTTTGCACATCTGGGGCCGCGCGCCACGCACGACGCCTGTGTTTGACACCACCGCCGCCAGCCACGCCGAACGGCAGGCGTTGCTTGATGCATTGGACGGGCGGCGGATCGCGGCGGGGCCGTCCGGGTCGCCCTACCGGGGGCGGATGGATGTGCTGCCCACAGGGCGCAACCTATACACCACCGACCCGCGATCTGTGCCGACGCGCGCGGCCTATGCCCAAGGCGTAAAGCTGGGTGATGAATTGGTGCGCCGCCACCTGCAAGACACCGGCGATTGGCCGCGCGGTCTGATCGTGGATCTATGGGGATCTGCCACCATGCGCACGGCGGGCGAGGATTTCGCGATGGCGCTGTACTTGCTGGGCACGCGGCCGGTGTGGGATGCCGGGTCGGAACGCGTGTCAGGGATCGAGGTCCTGCCCATCACCGAACTTGACCGCCCCCGCATTGATGTGACGCTGCGCGTGTCGGGGCTGTTCCGCGATGTGTTCCCGACCCTATCGGCGCTGTTTTCGCAAGCGGTGCGGGCGCTTGCCGCGCGCGACGAAGCCGCCGATTGGAACCCTTATGTGGGTCGCGATGATCTGGCCCGCGTCTACGGCCCCGCGCCGGGGCAATTTGGCGTTGGCATGCAGGATGCCGCCGACATCTACACGTTAGAAGGCCGTCGCGCGGCGGGGCAGGCGTGGTTGGCCGCCAGCGCATGGGCGCTGGATGGCGATCAGGCCACCCGCCAACACCACGGCATCGCGGCCCGCGTGGCTGCCGCTGATACATTTGTGCACGCGCAGGATCTGCCCGAAACTGATATTTTGCTGGCCGCTGATTATGCCGCGCACGAGGCTGGGTTTGCCGCCGCACAGGCGGTGACAGGCGGGCAGGCGGCGCTATATCATCTGGACAACACCGTGCCCGACCGCCCGCGCGCCCGCGCCCTGCCCGAAGAGATCGCGCGTGTGGTACAAGCCCGCGCCGCAAACCCCGCATGGGTGGCCGGTATGCGGGCGCATGGGGCGCGGGGGGCTGCCGAAATCGCCGCAACGTTGGATCATATGGCGGCCTTTGCCCATCTGGCGGGGGCGGTGTCGCCGCATTTGTTTGATCTCTATCACGATGCCACCTTGGGCCATGAGGAAACCGATGCATTTCTGGAACAGGCCAACCCTGCCGCCCGTGCGGCTATGCTGGCCCGGTTCGCCGAACTGCACGCCGCAGGGCTGTGGGTGACGCGCCGCAATTCCATTTTGGCGCAGCTGGAGGCGGCGCAATGACCGTCAAAGGCTGGTGCCCCGGCGCGCACCGCCCCATGATGTCCGGCGACGGGCTAATCGTGCGGGTGCGGCCATATTTTGGACGGCTCGAGGCACGTCAGGCGATAGGCTTGTGCGATGCGGCCCGGACTTATGGCAGTGGCGTCATTGACCTGACCAACCGCGGCAACCTGCAAATTCGGGGGGTGTCGCAGGATGGGCACGCGCCGTTGCTGGCGGCATTGGATGGTTTGGGAGTGCTGGATGCCGCGCCCCAAATCGAGACGCGTCGCAACATTATAGTGGAGCCCTTCTGGACGCCCGGTGACTCAACCCACAGGATCACGTCCGATGTGCTCAGGATCTTGCCGCAGTTGCCGGAACTGCCCGCGAAATTCGGGTTCGCGGTAGACACCGGGGGGCTGGCGGTTTTGCGCGCCGCATCTGCCGACATTCGCATCGAACGGTCAGGCGGCATGGTCATGGTGCGTGCGGATGGCGCTGAGCGCGGGCAGAGAGTGGCGGTTTCAGACGCGGCCGAGGCGGCGCTTGCGCTGGCACAGTGGTTTGCGCGTCATCGCCAGCCCGATGACCGCCGGATGGCTGCGGTTGTACAGCGGATCGGGGCGCCCGAGGGGCATGAGGCGTTGGGCCAGCCGGACGCCCCCGCGCCTGTGGTCGGGACAACCCGGTTTGGGATGATGGTTGGCGCCGCGTTTGGACATATCAGCGCGACGGCGCTGACCCGCGTTATAACCACCACCGGTGCCACGGCTGTGCGGCTGACCCCGTGGCGTATGGTCATATTTGAGGGGGCCGAGGCGGTGGATGATCCGGGGTTCATCTGCACACCAGAAACGGCCTTGTTGAACACCCACGCCTGTCCGGGTGCGCCGCATTGCGCCAGTGCCACCGTTGAAACCCGTATGATTGCGCGCGCCCTGGCCGGGCAGGTTGGCGGCAGCCTGCATGTGTCGGGCTGTGCCAAAGGATGTGCGTGCAAGCCCCGCACCGACATCACACTCATCGGGCGTGACGGGCGTTTTGATCTTGTCCGGGGCGGCCATGCGTGGGATGCCCCCGACAGATGTGGGTTAGACCCAGCCACTATTGCAACGGAGCTGACGCGCAGCTGATGACATATATATACGAAACCGACGGCGCTGCGATTTACAAGCAGTCCTTTGCCACCATCCGGGCCGAGGCAAATCTGGGTGGGTTCCACCCGGACGAAGAACAAATCGCAGTGCGCATGATCCACGCCGCAGGGCTGGTCGGGCTCGAAGAGCACATCCGGTTTTCGCCGGGGTTTGCACAGGCGGCGCGTGCGGCGTTGCAGGCGGGCGCGCCTATCTTGTGTGATGCGCGCATGGTCAGCGAGGGCGTGACCCGGACCCGGCTGCCTGCGGACAATCAGGTTATCTGCACTCTGCATGATGACGGCGTGCGCGATAGGGCCGCGGCGATGCAAAACACCCGGTCGGCCGCCGCGTTAGAACTGTGGCGCCCGCATTTGCAAGGCGCGCTTGTGGCGATTGGCAACGCCCCCACCGCGCTGTTTCATCTGCTGAACATGATGCAAGATCCGACCTGCCCGCGCCCTGCGGCGATCATTGGCTGCCCTGTCGGGTTTGTTGGCGCGATGGAAAGCAAAGACGCGCTTTGGGCGGATCAACCGGTGCCCAGTTGCATCGTGCAGGGTCGCTTGGGCGGCAGTGCGATCACCGTCGCGGCGATCAACGCCATCGCGAGCCGCGCAGAATGACCGGTGGGACGATTTACGGCGTGGGTCTAGGCCCCGGTGACCCGGACCTCATGAGCGTCCGCGCAGACCGGCTGTTGCGTACTGCCAAACATCTGGCGTTTTTCCGCAAGGCGGGGCGGTCGGGGCAGGCGCGGCGTATCGTCAACGGCATGTTACATGCGCAGGTCACCGAATTTGCGATGGAATACCCCGTCACCACCGAAATCCCGGTCACGGACCCGGCCTATAACGCGGCGCTGTCGGCGTTTTATACCCAATGTACCGATCATCTGCGTGCGCTTGTGGCGCAGGGGCAGGATGTTGTGGTGTTGTGCGAGGGCGATCCGTTCTTCTTTGGGTCGTTCATGCATCTTTATACCCGCCTCAAAGACGACATCCCCGTCGAGGTGGTGCCCGCGATCACCGGCATGTCGGGCGCGTGGACTGCAACCGGCCAACCGGTGACATGGGGCGACGATATATTAACGGTGCTGATGGGCACCTTGCCCCAAGACACCTTGGCCGACGCCATGTCGCGCAGCGATGCCGTGGTGGTGATGAAAATCGGGCGGCACATTGAAAAGGTCAAATCGGCGCTGAAAACAGCAGGCAAATACGACACTGCGTGGTTGATCGAATACGCCAGCATGCCCAACCAAACGGTGCAAAAACTGGCCGATGCGGGGGACAAGATCACGCCTTATTTCTCTATCATTGTGGTGCACGGGCAGGGCCGCCGCCCATGAGCGGTTGGCTGGTCATTGCGGGCCTTGGCCCCGGCGCAGATCATCTGGTCACGCCCGAAGTGACGCAGGCCTTGGCCCAAGCCACCGATGTTATTGGCTATATTCCCTATGTTGCCCGCGTGGCGGCACGCGACGGTCTGCGGCTGCACCCCAGCGACAACCGTGTTGAACTCGACCGGTCCCGGCATGCGCTGGAACTGGCAGCAGCGGGCGCGCGTGTTGTCGTTGTGTCTTCGGGGGATCCGGGGGTGTTTGCGATGGCGGCTGCGGTGTTCGAGGCCGTCGAGGCCGGGCCACCTGAGTGGCGTGCGCTGGATATTCGCGTGGCACCGGGCATCACCGCGATGTTGGCAGCGGCCGCACAAGCGGGTGCGCCGTTGGGCCATGATTTCTGTGCGATTAACCTGAGCGACAATCTGAAACCTTGGGCGTTGATCGAAAAGCGCCTGCGACTGGCCGTCGAGGCCGACTTTGCGATGGCGTTTTACAACCCGCGCTCCAAATCCCGGCCCGAGGGGTTTGAGAAAACCCTGCGTATCCTGAATGACGCCTGCGGTGATGCCCGTCCGGTTATCTTTGCGCGGGCTGTGTCGACTCCGGACCAACATATCCGGGTGGTTGCCCTGCCTGACGCCACGCCGGATATGGCAGATATGCGCACGATGGTGATCGTTGGGGCGTCAAACACGCGGATCATCGCGCGCGATGGTGCGCCGATCGTCTATACCCCAAGGTCGGTGGGGGCATGAACAGCCCAGTCCAGAACCGTCTGTACATCGTGCAGTTCCAACCTGCGTGGCAGGGCGGGGCGGTCGATCATGATCACCGGCAGGCCCAAATCTCGGGCTGCGGCGATTTTGGCATAAGCCCCGGTGCCGCCTGCATTTTTCGACACCACGAGGTCGATCTTGTGATCGGCCATCAACGCGCGGTCGCTGTCTGTGCGAAACGGCCCCCGGTCGATCATGATGTGGTGATCGGGGAAGGGCGGTGGTGTCTGGGGTGGGTCGACCAGACGCAACAGGTAAAAATGCTGTGGCTGCGGCGCAAAGGCGGGCAGGTTCATGCGGCCAATGGCCAACATGACGCGGGCGGGCGCACGGTCCAACGCGACGACGGCTGCGGTGATGTCGGGCACAGTGGTCCAACCGTCGCCGGGTACGGGCGCCCAAGGTGCGCGGGTCAATGCGGCCAGAGGCACCTGCGCATCGGCACAGGCGGCAACGGCATTGCGGCTCATCTGTGCGGCAAAGGGGTGCGTGGCGTCGACGACATGGGTGATGTTATGCGCCCGCAGATAATCGGCCAACCCGGCGGCTCCGCCAAATCCACCGACACGTTGCGGCAGGGGGTGCCGCACGGGTCGCACCACACGCCCGGCAAAGGAAATCGTCCCACGCAGGCCCGCATTCGCTATTGCACGGCACAGCGCGGTCGCTTCGGTGGTGCCGCCCAGAACCAACAGGTTGGGTGCCATGACTGATACTCCGTGGTTGACCATCGTGGGGTTGGGCGAGGATGGCCTCAAAGGGTTGGGCGCTGCAAGCCGAACCGCCCTGGACGCCGCAGAAATCGTGATGGGCCCGCCCCGGCATCTGGAATTGGTCGGCGATCTACCGTGTGAAACGCACCCTTGGCCGGTGCCATTTGCTGATGGGATCGCGCCGTTGTTGGCGTACCGCGGGCGGCGGGTTGTTGTGTTGGCCTCGGGCGATCCGTTTTGGTTTGGGGCGGGGGCCACGTTGGCGCGGCACCTAAACCCTGGCGAATGGCGCTGTTTGCCCGGATCATCGGTGTTTTCACTGGCGGCAAATCGGATGGGTTGGTCGCTGCAAGATATCATCTGTTTGGGGCTGCATGCCGCCCCTCTGACCCGGATGCGCCCACATTTGGCACCTGCCATGCGCCTGATCGTGTTGTTGCGCGATGGGGCTGCGGTGCCGGATCTGGCGGCGTATCTGGTGGCCCAAGGGTTCGGTGGGTCTAACCTGGCCGTACTAGAGGCGCTGGGCGGTTCGCGTGAACGGATCACCCGGATGTGCGCCGATACCGCGCTGCCCGAGGGCATTCAGCACCCCGTCTGCGTGGCGATCACCGTTGGGGGGAACGGCGCGGTGATGCCGCTGGCCAGTGGGCGGTCCGATGAGTGGTTCGAAACCGACGGGCAGATCACCAAACACCCCATTCGCGCCATGACGCTCAGCGCATTGGCCCCCCGCCCCCACGAATTGTTGTGGGATATCGGCGGTGGGTCTGGGTCTATCGCGGTGGAATGGCTGTTGGCGCACCCGACGATGCAGGCGGTCAGCTTTGAACCCCGCACCGACCGCGCCGCCCGGATCACCGCAAACGCCATGCGGCTGGGCGTGGACCGCCTGAACGTGGTCACAGGTGCGGCACCCGCCTGCCTCGCGGATCAACCGTTGCCACAGGCGGTGTTCATTGGGGGCGGCCTATCGGATGATTTGCTGGCGTGGTTGGTCACACATCTGGCGCCGGGCACCCGCATCGTTGCCAATGCCGTCTCGCTCGAATCCGAGACGCTTGTGGCGCAGGCGCAGGCGCAGATGGGGGGCGATCTGATCCGGTTGGAGCTGTCGCGCGCCGCTCCTTTGGGGCCACGGCGCGGCTGGAAGGCCAGCTATCCTATCGTACAATGGAGCGTGCAGCTATGATCGCTGCGGGCTTTGGATTTCGCAAAGAGGCAACGCCAGATAGCCTGCAAGACGCCTATGCCCGCGCGCGCCAATCGGCGCAGGTGGATGTTTTGGCTACGGTTGATGACAAAGCCCACACGACTGTGTTTTGCGATTTTGCCGCCGCTCAGGGTGTCGCAGCACGTCCGATCCCCGGTGACCTGTTGCGCGATCAAACACCTACCACACAATCCGCCGCATCCTACAAAACATACGGCACCGGATCCGTGGCCGAGGCTGCGGCTTTGGCCGCCGCTGGCCCCGGTGCGCGGCTAATAACCACCCGGCAGACGTCTGCAGACCGACTTGCGACCTGTGCCCTTGCCATCAGAGAGACCCAATGACCGTTCATTTCATCGGTGCAGGGCCGGGCGCGCCCGACCTGCTAACCTTGCGGGGGCGCGACCTGATCGCGTCCTGTCCTGTGTGCCTTTATGCGGGGTCGCTCGTCCCCGAGGCGATTTTGGCGCATTGTCCGCCGGATGCGCAAATCATCAACACCGCGTCTATGTCGCTGGATGATATTGTCGCACATATCACTACGGCAGATGCGGCGGGCCATGATGTGGCGCGGTTGCATTCGGGGGATCTGTCGGTGTGGTCGGCCATGGGCGAACAAATGCGCCGCCTACGTGATGCGGGCATCGGGGTGTCTGTCACGCCGGGGGTGCCGTCGTTTTCGGCCGCCGCCGCCGCATTGGGCGCCGAGCTGACGTTGCCGGGCCTTGCACAATCGGTGGTGTTGACCCGCACGCCGGGGCGCGCATCATCGATGCCCGCGGGCGAAACGCTGACGAATTTCGCGGCCACGGGGGCCACGCTGGCCATTCATCTGTCGATCCAAAACTTGGATACGGTGGTGCGTGATCTGTCCCCGGCCTACGGCGACGACTGCCCGGTGGCGGTGGTGTACCGCGCCAGCTGGCCTGACCAACAGATCATTCGGGGCACGCTGGCCGATATCGCGGGGCGGTTGGACGCAAGCATCTCGCGCACGGCGCTGATCCTTGTGGGGCCTGCCTTGGCGGGCGAAGGTTTCGACGAAAGCTGCCTTTATGCCGCCGATTACGACCGCCGCTACCGTCCGCAAAGCGCCGATAGCCCTTGGGCAGATTGGAGCCATGGTGATGACTGATCTTCCGGGTATCATGATTTCGGCGCCCTCGTCGGGCACGGGCAAAACCACGGTGATGTTGGGCCTATTGCGCGCCTTGGCCGATGACGGGATGCACGTGCAGGCCTTCAAATCGGGGCCAGACTATATCGACCCCGCGTTTCACCATGCGGCCAGTGGGCGCGCGTCGTTCAACCTAGACAGCTGGGCGATGGGGCCTGCGTTGCTGGCGGGGATTTCCGCACAGGCGCAGGGCGCGGATATCTGTATCGCAGAAGGGTCCATGGGGCTGTATGACGGCGTCGCCACACGTGGCCAAACCGGATTTGGCAGCAGTGCCGAAACCGCGCAGCGCATGGGCTGGCCCGTGGTGTTGGTGGTGGATGTCAGCGGTCAGGCGCAATCGGCGGCGGCCACGGCGCTTGGGTTTCAGGCCTATAACCCGGATGTGCCCTTTGCTGGTGTGATCCTGAACCGCTGTGCGTCGCCACGCCACGAACGGCTGGCACGAGTGGGCATGGATGCGGCGGGCCTGAAGGTGTTGGGGGTCTTGCCACGTCGCGGCGATCTGGCGCTGCCCGAGCGGCACCTGGGCCTGATCCAAGCGGTTGAACACCCCGATCTTGAGGCCGCGATCGCCGGATACGCGACATTTCTGCGCGACCACGTCGATATTGCCGCAATCAAAGCCGCGGCGCGCGGGCACCGGCCCGAAACCACGCAGGGCGCATTGCCTCGCCCGCCCGCGCAACGGATCGCCTTGGCACGGGACGCCGCGTTTTCGTTTACCTACCCGCATGTTCTGGCCGGTTGGCGGCAGGCGGGGGCCGAAATCTTGCCGTTTTCGCCGCTGGCCGATGAAGCCCCAGACCCTGCCGCCGATCTGGTTTGGCTGCCCGGTGGGTACCCTGAATTGCACGGCGGGACGCTTGCGGCGGCCACGCAGTTCCTATCGGGGCTGCGCCAGCACGCCGAAACGCGGCCCGTTCATGGCGAATGCGGGGGCTACATGGCCTTGGGCGATACCCTGATCGACAAAGACGGGGTGGCACACCAAATGGCGGGCCTGTTGGGGCTGGTGACCAGCTATGAAAAGCGCAAATTTCACCTAGGGTATCGCCGTGCGGTGTTGGATGCGCCTTTGCCGGGGCACGCGCCGGGGACTGCGCTGCGCGGGCACGAATTCCACTATTCCACGATCCTTGACCAACCCGATGCGCCGCTGGCACAGGTGGCCGATGCCGATGGCAACCCGGTGCCCGAAACAGGGTCGGTGCGGGGGCATGTCACGGGCACGTTCTTTCATATGATCACGCCTGAGGAAACCGCATGACGGGGTTCGTCAGCTTTGTGGGCTCCGGCCCCGGTGACCCGGAACTACTAACGCTCAAGGCGGTAGATAGGTTGAAACGCGCCGATGCAGTGTTGTTTGATGACCTGTCATCAGGGCCGATCTTGGGGCACGCGGGTTCTGGCGCGGATCTGGTTGGGGTGGGCAAACGCGCCGGGCGCGCATCGCCCAAACAACACCACGTCAGCCGCCTGTTGGTGGAACATGCCCAGATGGGCCAACGGGTTGTGCGGCTCAAATCCGGCGACGGCGGGCTTTTTGGGCGGCTCGAAGAAGAACTGGTCGCGTTGCGTGCGGCCGGTATCCCCTATGAAATCATCCCCGGTATTCCGTCGGCCTGTGCGGCGGCGGCAGCAGCCGGTATCCCGTTGACGCGGCGATTGACGGCGCGGCGCGTGCAGTTTGTCACCGGCCATGATGTGACGGGTCAACTGCCCGAAGATCTCGACCTTAAGGCGCTGGCCGATCCCACGGCATCGACGGTTGTGTTTATGGGCAAACGTACGTTTCCCCGATTGGCAAAGGCGTTGACTGCGCAGGGTTTGCCCCGCGACACCCCCGCCATTCTGGCCGAAAGCGTCAGCACCCCGGATCAACGCATCACCCGCACCACAGTGGCCGATCTGGCGCAGCAACTGGCGGCTGAAATCAGCGATCAACCCGCGTTGATCCTGTATGGGCCGTTTGCTGAAAGCTGAACGTCGCATTTGTGCTTGTCCCACCGCCCGAATGGGGTCTAGGACTGTTATACGGTGTCACGATGTGTGGCTGAAAAGGGAACTGGGTGCGATGCCCAGACTGCCCCCGCAACTGTAAGCGGCGAGCGTTCCGGATGATCCACTGGCCTGTGAGGGCTGGGAAGGGCCGGGGGGTTACGACCCGCAAGTCAGGAGACCTGCCGTTAAACCCCAAAACCCGTGTTTCACGGATCCATTTCTGCCGGAGGGGCAGATCAGAAAGGACAGACTATGCATATCGAACCAGGCGTCGTAGATGGGGCCAAAATGGCCTTTGCCTACGCAACAGCAGCCGGGGCGGCGGGCTATACGGCCAAGCTTGCACTGGCGGATCTCAAGACCCACAACATCGTTTCTTTTGCCGCACGTACGGTGATCGCGATGATCGGGACATTCATATTTTTCGAACTGCTGCCGCATGTGGCGGTCGGCATCTCCGAGGTGCACTTTATTCTGGGGACGACGTTGTTTTTGATGATGGGCGCTGCCCCTGCGGCGCTTGGTCTGGCGCTTGGGCTTTTGGTGCAGGGTGCGTTTTTCGCGCCCAGCGACCTGCCGATGTATTTTGTCAACGTGACCACATTGTTGGTGCCGCTTTTTGCCATCAGCGCGGTGGCGCAGCGGTTCATTGCCCATGACAAGGCCTACGTCGATCTGGCCTATGCCGATGTGTTCAAACTGTCGGCGATGTATCAGGGTGGCGTTGTTGCCTGGGTCGCGTTTTGGGCGTTTTACGGCCAAGGCGTGGGCGCCGACACGGCGGTATCTGTGCTGACGTTCGGGGCGGCGTATATGTTGGTCGTGCTGATCGAACCCATCGCTGATCTGGCGGTTCTGGCCGGGGCCAAGGCGCTGCGTGGTCGCGGGGTTGCGAGCCTGTTTACCGACAGGCTTTATAACGCAGCCTGATTTTATCAACGGTATCAGCCCGGAGCCTGCACAAGGGTCCGGGCTTTTTTATGGGGTTTGGCATGATCAACACACTTTGGCTGATTGGGATAGGGACCGGCGCACCGGCACATGTCACGGGCGAAGGCCTGCAGGCGATACGGGATGCGGCTGTGATCTTGGTGCCGCATAAGGGGCCGGGCAAAGATGATCTTGCCGCGTTGCGCCACCATATCATCGCCACATCGGGGTCGCAGGCGCGCGTTGTGCCGTTTGAATACCCTGTCCGCGACCCGGCGCTGCCGTATCAAGATCGCGTGGCGCGGTGGCACGATGATATCGCCGCGCGCTGGCAGCAGGCGTTGGCCGGTGACGTGCCCCATGGCCCGGTGGCGTTGTTGGTGTGGGGGGATCCGTCGCTGTACGACAGTACGCTGCGCATCGCCGAACGGCTGGATCCTGTGCCGCACATCCGGGTGGTGCCGGGCATCACGGCCATTCAGGCGCTGACGGCGGCGCATGCGATCCCGCTGAACACTGTGGGCGGGCCGGTGCATATCACAACGGGCCGACGGCTGCGCGACCATGGCTGGCCCGATGGCGCCGAACGGTTGGTGGTGATGTTGGACGGTGCGGCTGAATTTCAGCACCTTGACCCCGCAGGTGTGCAGATCTGGTGGGGGGCTTATTTGGGCATGTCCGAACAGATTATCGACCACGGCCCTCTGGGGGAGGTCGCGGCCCGCATTCTGACCACACGGGACGATGCGCGCACACGCCATGGTTGGATCATGGACACCTATCTGCTTGCGCGAGAGGCAGAGGGCCCCTGATACCGTGGCTAATTGAGAATAATTCGCAACTTTACTTGACAGTTGCGAGTGATTTTCATTTACAGGCTTCAAGTGAACCGACACCCAAGGAGAATCGAATGCTGCCCAAGTTTATGAAAGCCACCTCTGTTGTTGCCATCGCGTCGGTCTTGGCCACCAGCGCGTGGGCTGACGATAAAATGAAGGTGGTGACAACCTTTACGGTGTTGGCAGATATGGCCGCCAATGTGGCGGGTGACGCGGCCGAAGTCGTGTCGATCACCAAACCGGGTGCCGAAATCCACGGCTATGAACCGACGCCGCAAGATATCGTGCGCGCCTCTGGTGCGGATCTGATCTTGTGGAACGGCATGAACCTTGAGCTGTGGTTCGAGCAGTTCTTGTCCAACATGAAAGACATCCCCTCGGCGACCCTGACAGACGGTATCAACCCTATCCCGATCGCGGCAGGCAGCTACGAAGGCAAACCCAACCCCCACGCGTGGATGGGTCTGGATAACGCGTTGATCTACGTTGACAATATCGCTTCCGCATTTGTGGAACACGACCCCGAGAACGCGCAGGTTTATACCGCCAACGCGCAGGCCTACAAACAAGAGCTGCGCGCCACAATCGAGCCCCTGCGTGCCGCCATTGCCACCATCCCCGAACAAGATCGGTGGTTGGTGACCTGCGAAGGCGCGTTCAGCTATCTGGCACGGGATTTCGGCATGAAGGAACTATACCTATGGCCGATGAACGCCGATCAGGTGGGCACGCCTCAACAGGTGCGGTCGGTTATTGATGGGGTGCGCGACCATGATATCCCCGTGGTGTTTTGCGAAAGCACGGTAAACACGGCCCCCGCCGAGCAGGTGGCGCGCGAAACGGGCGCGGCCTACGGCGGTGTGCTGTATGTCGATAGCCTTAGTGCGGCAGACGGGCCCGTGCCCACCTATCTGGATCTGCTCAAGGTGACGTCCAGCACGTTAGCAAATGGCCTGACATCGGCCACGAATTGAATGACCGGGTCCCGTGGCCTATGTCTCATACATAACCGGGGTGCGGGATGTTCCTGCGCCCCCGAAGGATAGCACAATGCGTGACCACCTAATGGACCCTCACGAGGCCCCCATAACACAGACAGAACCGCCGGGGATATCGGCGCAGGACGTGACCGTCACGTACCGCAATGGCCACACCGCCCTGTGGGATGCGAGCTTTGCGATCCCGCGGGGCACTGTCACTGCGTTGGTGGGGGTGAACGGGGCGGGTAAATCCACGCTGTTCAAGGCCATCATGGGGTTTGTGCCCGCCTCCAAAGGTGAAATCCGCATTTTGGGCGTGCCCGTGCGCGAGGCCCTGAAACGCAATCTGGTGGCCTATGTCCCACAATCCGAAGAGGTCGACTGGGCCTTTCCCGTGCTGGTCGAAGATGTCGTGATGATGGGGCGCTACGGCCACATGGGGTTTCTGCGCCGCCCCAAACCCGCCGATCACCATGCGGTCGACGAGGCATTGGCCCGCGTGAATATGCAAGAATTCCGGCACCGCCAGATTGGCGAACTGTCAGGGGGGCAACGCAAACGGGTGTTTTTGGCGCGCGCACTGGCCCAAGACGGGCAGGTGATCTTGTTGGACGAACCCTTTACCGGGGTCGATGTGAAAACCGAAGATCAGATCGTCGCACTGCTGCGCGAGCTGCGCGCCGAGGGCCGCGTGATGCTGGTGTCGACCCATAACCTAGGGTCCGTGCCCGAATTTTGCGACCGTACGATATTGGTCAAAGGCACGGTGCTGTGCCACGGGTTGACCGAAACGACATTCACCCGCGAAAACCTTGAACAGGCATTTGGCGGGGTGCTGCGGCACTTTACGCTGGGCGGAACCACGTTGCACGATGACGAAGACGCCCGCGAGGTCACGATCTTTACCGATGATGAACGCCCGTTTGTGCAATACGGCGCCAAAACCCAACGCACGGATCAGGGCACATGATAGATCTGCTGCTGGAACCCTTTGGCTACAATTACATGACCAACGCGATGTGGGTGTCGGCGTTGGTTGGCGGGGTCTGCGCGTTTTTGTCGGCCTATCTGATGCTCAAGGGCTGGTCGCTGATTGGCGATGCGCTGTCACATTCGGTGGTGCCGGGGGTTGCGGGGGCCTACATCTTGGGGCTGCCCTTTGCGCTGGGGGCGTTCATCGCGGGGGGGCTTGCCGCCGGGACGATGTTGTTTTTGTCTGAACGTTCGGGGCTGAAGGCAGATGTGATCATCGGGCTGATCTTTACGTCGTTCTTTGGGCTGGGGCTATTTATCGTGTCGGTGAACCCGATGTCGGTGTCCATCCAGACGATCACCATGGGCAATATCTTGGCGATCACCCCCGAAGACACGCTGCAACTGGCGTTGATCGGGTTCATTTCGCTTGGGGTTTTGTTGCTGAAATGGAAAGACCTGATGGTCACGTTCTTTGATGAAAACCATGCGCGCGCGATTGGGTTGCGCCCCGGTTTACTCAAGGCGATCTTTTTCGCACTGCTGTCGGCCTGTGTGGTGGCGGCAATGCAAACAGTGGGGGCGTTTTTGGTGATCGCGATGGTGGTGACACCGGGGGCCACGGCCTATCTGCTGTGCGACCGGTTTCCCCGGTTGATCGCCACATCCGTGATCATCGGCGCAACCAGCAGCTTTACCGGCGCCTACCTGAGCTATTTTCTGGACGGCGCCACAGGCGGCATTATCGTCACCTTGCAAACTGTGGTTTTTTTGGTCGCATTTGTCTTTGCACCCAAACACGGGCTGCTGGCCGCACGCCGCAAGGCCAAAGCGGCCCTGCATCACCCTGCACCCGTGCCGGAGGCCACCTGATGGACCTGCAAACCCTGTTGATGCCGTTTCAGTTTGCCTTCATGCAAAACGCCTTTCTGATCTCGATCATCGTGTCGGTGCCTGCGGCGTTGTTGTCGTGTTTTCTGGTGATGAAAGGGTGGGCGTTGATGGGCGACGCCATCAGCCACGCGGTGCTGCCGGGGATCGTTCTGGCCTATATTCTGGGGATCCCGCTGTTGATAGGCGCCTTCGCGGCGGGCATGACCTGCGCGATTTCCACCGGTTATCTGGCCAGCAACAGCCGCATCAAACAAGACACGGTGATGGGCGTCGTGTTTTCGGGGATGTTTGGGGTGGGGTTGGTGCTTTATGTGGCGGTCGAAACCAATGTGCACCTGGATCACATCTTGTTTGGCAACATGCTGGGCGTGGAGCCGCACGAACTGCGCACCGCTGCGATCATATCGGCCGTAGTCGGGGCGATGTTGGTGCTGAAATGGAAAGACCTGCTGCTGCACAGCTTTGACCCCGCACAGGCGCAGGCGTCGGGTCTGCCGGTGATGTGGTTGCATTACGGGCTGCTGGCCGCCCTGTCGCTGACTATTGTCGCGACCCTGTCGGCGGCGGGTTTGATCTTGGCGATTGGGTTGTTCATCGCGCCGGGTGCCATCGCGTTTTTGCTGGTGCGCAAGTTTTCCACCATGCTGTGGGTGTCGGTGGTTGTGTGCATGTCGTCAATGCTGTTGGGCACCTATGCGAGCTTTTTCATCGATAGCGCGCCTGCACCGACGATCATTCTGATCCTGACGGCGGTGTTCATCGTGGCGTTCATACGGCGCCAGATTGTTGCGCGCCGGATGTCACTGGGCCGGATCGCTGAAAGCTAGCCTCTAGGGGGGTGCCAATAAAAAAGCCCCGCGTGATGCGGGGCTTTTACCGGAATATGGGCCGGGTTTATTCGGCCGGGTTGGCCGACATATCCGCATCAAACTGATCAAAGGTGGTGGGAACCCCGGCCGCTTCGCGGCGCCCGTCATTCCAGATTGCTTTGATCAACGCGATGCACATCAAGGCCATGACGATGGAAAACGGCAATGCGCCGATCACCATCGCGGTTTGGATCGCCCCGGTGCCGCCCGAGATCAGCAAACCACCGACAACCAGCGCCAGCGCCGCCCCCCAAAACAGGATATGGGGGCGCGCCTTTGGCCCTTCGTCGCCCGCAGCATTGATGGTGTTCACGATCAACACCGCCGAATCCGCAGAGGTGACAAGGAAGGTCATCAACAAAACAACGATCAAGACCGCCATACCCCACGCCAAAACCTGCGCGATTGGGGCCAGCATAAATTCGGTCATGGCAAAGATCTTGTCGCCATTGGCTGCATCAAGGATAACGCCATTGGCCCCGCCGTTAAGCTCTAGGTCAATCGCGGTACCACCGGCCCATGCGAACCAGACAAAGCACATCAACGATGGCACGATCATCGCGCCCAAGATGAATTCACGGATGGTCCGGCCCCGTGAAATACGCGCAAGGAACAGCCCCACGAACGGGGCGAATGCGATCCACCAGGCCCAATAGAACACCGGCCACCAGCCCTGCCATTGCGTCAGCAGGAAGGATTCAGACCCGTCGACGCCATCGCTGCTATAGACGTTAAAGCTCAGACCCGGCAGCGCGATCAGGTAATCCCAGATCCCCACAAAGAACGCCATTGTGCCGAACCACGTCGCACCAAAGAGGATGAAAAAGCCCAGCAGGAAGATCGACAGCACCATATTGATGTTCGACAGCCATTTGATGCCCTTGCCGACCCCAGACAGTGCCGACAACGTCGACGCCCCCATGATGACCAACAACGCAACCACGATGCCCATGCTGGTGGCTGTGCCGTCCGCTTGGGCCAAACCGCCGATGCCGATCCGGGTAAGGCCCGCGACGAATTGTTCGACGCCAAAGCCAAGGGTTTGGGCCACGCCCAAGATCGTTGCGACCACTGCGACGATGTCGATGATATGCCCCAATGGCCCCGACAGCGCCTTGCCAAACAGTGGCGTCAGCGACGACCGGATGGTCAGTGGCAGCCCGCGACGGTAGCTAAAGAACGCCAATGACAGCCCCGCAACCGCATAGCAGGCCCACGCGCTGAGCCCCCAGTGCATGTAGGACCACACGTAGGCCGTGCTTACGTTGTCGGCCCCTAGTGCTGTTGTCGCACCTTGGATCACGGAAGGGTTGTTTTTGAAGTGCGCGACAGGTTCTGCCACTGACCACGTCAACATCCCCACGCCGATCCCGGCGCCGAACATCATGGAGAACCATGAAAAGTTGGAAAATTCGGGTTTTTCGCCATCTGTGCCGAGGTTCAGCCGCCCGGCTGTGGGCCATAGGGCAAGCCCTAGGCAAACGATGACAAAAGCGGCAACAACCCAGATATACCAAGCGGCAAATTGGGCAAGAATTGCACTGTTCCAGTTGCCCAGAATAGTACCAGCTTCGGTTGGCCACACGATGCACCAGACCACCAGCATGCTGATGATGATCTTACTGATGACGGTGACGTTGACACTGAACCCCCGATAAAAACCGTTATCCGCGGTCTTGATCGGTAGTTCTGTGAGTGGAGGTTTGATGGACATTGATTTACTCCCTGATCCCTGTTGGCCTGTTTTTTACCGGCAAACATGGCGGGCATGGTAAGGAGTAACGCATAGCTTGTATACCGCTCGCGTTTTGCGCGACTTTTGGGGCGGTTATCCCGCTGGGTCAATCTGCGCGGTCTGGAGCCGATTTAATGGGCTGTGATGTCCGATGGGTCATCTGCTTGCAGGGCGCGTGCGCGATCTTCGTCAGAGATATTCAACGTTGACCACGTGTCGTCTTGAGCGGGTTTAGGGGGCACTTCGCAGGCGCCGGTGTGGATGTTCACCTTGGCCATGAAGTTGGCCGATATGGGCGCGGTGACAAACAAGAACGCCATGATTAAAAGCTCGTGCAGCGACCCATCCGCATAAACGAAAGAGTGGATCATCGAGGCCAGCAACAGCGCGCCAATCCCGATTGTGCCCACTTTGGTCGGCGCATGTAGACGGGTCATGGAATCGTTGAATTTTAGCAAGCCTATGACAGATACCAGTGCAAAACCCGCGCCAATAAGTAGGCAAAAGGCAATGACGTAGATCAGGATAATCTCGGTGGTCATTCGATGATATCTCCGCGTAGGACAAACCGCGCATAGGCGACGGTTGATACAAACCCAAGCATCGCGATGATCAACGACACTTCGAAGTAGATGCGCACCCCTTGTGCGATCCCGATCAGAATGATCAGGCCAATGGCGTTCACGGCCATCGTATCAAGGGCAAGAATACGGTCGCCGATAGAGGGGCCCAGCACCAGACGGATCATCGCCATGATCTGCGCCACGACCATCACGACGAAGGCCACAATCAGCGCGGTATCCATCAGTTGTACGGCAAAGCTCATGCAAAGATCTCCTTGAGGCGGCGCTCGTAGCGGTGTTTGATATCGTCGCGGACCGCATCGGGGTCGTCGGTGTGCAGGACGTGCACCAAAAGGCTGTGCCCGGCATCTGACAGATCTGCGGACACCGTGCCGGGGGTCAGGGTGATGGTGCCGGCCAAGATGGTGATCGCTTCGGGTTGGCGCAGTTCAAGCGGGATGGCGATCCATGCGGGGCGCAGTTTGGCGTTGGGTTTGGCCAAGACGATCCACGCCACCTGAAGGCTGGACACGACGATGTCCCAGATCACGACAAACGTATAGGTGATCATCCGCCCCAAATGGAATGTCCGGGGGGTGTCGGGCCACCAGACGGCGGTACCGCGGGGGATGATGATGCCCAAGATCACCCCAAACACAACCATACCCGCAGAGATCTCGTTTTGCAGCAACGTCCAGACAACGGCCAGCAACAGCGTCAGAAAGGGGTGGGGCAGGAGCCAGCGATAGGCCTTCATCATGTCAATGTCCCTCCTTTGGTGTGCTGAGCTTGCCGGGGGTGTCCAGCACGGTTGCAATATAGGGGCCGGGGTTGAAAAGCTGGTCAGATACGGCGGCCATGTAGCGGGTGACGGGCCCTGCGAACACCGTATGGGCGACCAATAGTGCAAGCAACCCACCCACGGCGACATAGGACAGGGCTGTGGGCGCGGGGCTGGTGTTTTGCGTGTCATCCGCGATGGCTTTGGCCTTCCAGAACAACATGCTGCCCGCGCGGGAAAATCCCACAACAGCCACGAGGCTCGAGAGGAGGACAACGGCCCAGATCCATGCGGCGTGCGCGGTGTCAAAGGCGGCGTCCAGCACCATCAGTTTGCCCACGAACCCCGACAGCGGCGGCAGGCCCGCCATGGCGATGGCGGCGGCAAAGAACATCGCAGATGTCAGCGTGGCACCGGGGATCATGGGTTGCGCGGTCAGGCGCAGGTCGGCGCGCCCAGTGCGCACCAGATCCACGATCAAAAACAGCGTCGCGGCGGACAGGGTTGAATGCACGGTATAATAAAGCGCGGCGGTGATGCTGGTGGGTGTGAACAGTGAAATCGCCACCATCACCATACCCATGGACCCGATCACGGCAAAAGCCACCAGCCGGTCAAGGTGGCGCGCGGCGAGCACGCCAATCATGCCGATGGCAAGGGACGCAAGGGCTGCGGGCAGCAGCCACGCGGTATGCAATCCGGCCGTGACGTCGACCTGCGGCCCAAAGATCATCGTGTAGACGCGGATGATGGCGTAGGCGCCCACTTTGGTCATGATCGCAAACAGCGCGGCCACGGGGGCGGGCGCTTCGGCATAGCTGGAGGGCAGCCAAAAGTGCAGCGGCAGCACCGCGGCCTTGATCGCAAACACCAACAGCAGCAGCACCGCCGCGATGCGAATGCCGACCGTATCGGCCCCGTCGATCAGGGCGACGCGCTGTGCCAGATCGGCCATATTCAGCGTGCCCGTTTGGGCGTAGATCGCCCCCAGTGCGAACAAGAACAATGTGGAGCCGAGCAGGTTGAACAACACGTATTGCACCCCCGCCCGCAGCCGCGCATCACCGCCTGCGTGGATCATCAGCCCGTAAGACGCGATCAGCAGGACTTCGAAGAAGACGAACAAATTGAACAGGTCGCCGGTCAGGAACGCCCCCATGATCCCCATCAGCTGAAACTGGAATAGCGCGTGAAAGTGCCGCCCGCGGGTGTCCCAGTCGGACCCGATGGTATAGAGCAGCACAAACAGCGCTAGCACCGCCGTCAGCAGCACCATCAGGGTCGATAGCCTATCACCGACGATGACGATCCCGAAGGGGGCCGCCCAATCGCCCAATTGGTACAGGATGATCGTCCCGTCAGAGGTCTGCCACATCAGCCCGGCGGCGATGCCGATCAGGGCAAGAACACCCACCACTGAAAACACCCGTTGGATGCTGATGTGGTAGCGCGCGGCCAGCACAATGAAGGGCGCCAGCAGGGCGGGTAGAACGACGGGGGCAATGACCCAGTGTGTCATGTGGCATCTCCCGTCCCTGGGGCGGGGTCTGCGGGGTCATCGACGCTGTCGTCATCGGACCCCAGATAGGCGCCCAGGCCAATCATGACGACCACGGCCGTCATGCCAAAGGAAATCACGATGGCGGTCAGGACCAGCGCCTGTGGCAACGGATCTGCGTAGGTTTCGATGCCGTCGCGCAAAACGGGCGCGCTGCCGACGGTCAGCCGGCCGGATGTAAACAAAAAGATGTTCACCGCGTAGGTCAGCAGCGAAATGCCCAAGATCACGGGGAACGTGCGCAGACGCAGCATCAGGTAGATGCCTGCGGCGGTCAGCACGCCAATGGCGGACGCAACGAGCAATTCCATATCACACGCCCTCCGTGGTTGGAGGGGGCAGGGTATCGTCGCGAGACGGGTCAATATCCATCGGGTGTTCGGTATCCTTGTCGTGCGCCCGCCGTGCGAGCCGCGAGAAACTTTCCAGCGACAACATGACCGCGCCAACCACGGCGAGGAACACGCCTAGGTCAAACAGGGCCGCCGTGGCGAGTTCAAATTTGTCGAAGGGAGGGATGCGCACATAGGTGAAATCAGAGGTCAGGAACGGTTTGCTGACAAACCAAGACCCGATCCCTGTGAACCCAGCGATCAAGACGCCCGCGCCGATGACCCCGTGGTACGGATAGCGCAACCGCGCCGAGGCCCAGCTAAAGCCGCTGGCCATGTATTGCATCACCACCCCGATTGACACAATCAGACCGGCGATAAAGCCACCGCCCGGTTCGTTGTGGCCGCGCAGAAAGATGTAGAACCCCACCAGCAAGACCACCGGCATAATCACGCGGGTCAGGACCACCATCATCGCGGGGTGTCTGACGCCGGCGCGGGGGCGGTTGGGGGTGCGGTTCAGCAGCCGCGCGCGCACCGGCCCGGACAGCAATGTTTCGGTCAGCGCGTAGATCAGCAGCGCGGCGATACCCAGAACGATGATTTCGCCGTAGGTGTCAAACCCACGGAAGTCTACGAGGATCACGTTGACCACATTGGTGCCGCCGCCGCCCTTGTAGGCATTGGCCAGATGGAATTCGGAAATCGGTGTGGTGATCGCGTCGCGCATCATGAAATGCCACGCCATCGCCATTGCGGCCAGCCCCCCTGCGACCGCAATCGCAGTGTCGCGGGTGCGGCGCATCACGGTGCTTTCGACCGGGGTTTGGCTGGGCAGGAAGTTCAGCGCCAGCAGCAGCAAGATGATCGTTACGACCTCAACGGTGATCTGGGTCATGGCCAAATCGGGGGCGCTAAAGAACACGAACCCGACGGATACCATAAGCCCGACAACCCCTATCATGATCAGGGCCATCAACCGGTTGCGGTGCAAAAACACCATGCCCAGCGTTGCAGCCACCAGCATGATCCACCCGGCGACGGCCACGGGCGTTATGTCTTGCATTATGCGCGTGGTCGCGCCGGTGGTGCCCGTGGACCACGCGTAATATCCCGCGCCCAAAACCGACACGACCATGATCGCGGCGTACCGTGAAAAGGCACCATTGTGCAGCCCGTGAATAAGGCGTTCTGCCGCCGTGACGCAGGCCGATATGAGCGCCTCAAAGATGGGTTTGGCTTCGGGCCGGGGCAGCGCATCCCAGATCCGCAACGTGGGTTTGAAGATCGCCAGCATGAACAGCCCGCCCACCACCGCGGCAATAGACATAAAGAGCGCAGGCACCAGCCCATGCCAGATCTTGAAGTGTGCTGTCGGGACCTCGGCTGTGTCGCCCAGCACCGATGCGGTGACCAGTTTGATGAACGGTTCCGCAAGGAACGGCGCAATCCCGATCACGACCACCAGCACGACCAATATTGCCGGGGGCAGCCACATGCCCGCGCTTGGGTCATGCGGTTTGGCGGGATAGTCGTCGCGCACGGGGCCCAAAAACGTATGCCCGATCAATCGGAAGCAATATGCGGCCGAAAACAGCGACCCAAACGTGGCCAAGGCAGGCACCAACCAATGCGACCCGAACATCACCGTATGGTGGGCCTCTTCGAGCATCATTTCCTTGGACAGGAACCCATTGAGCAGTGGGATACCGGCCATAGATAGCGCCGCAAGGGTGGCAATGGTAAAGGTGATCGGCATCAGGTGCCGCAGCCCACCCAGGCGCCGAATATCGCGGGTGTGCGTTTCGTGATCAATGATCCCGGCGGACATAAACAGCGCCGCCTTAAAGGTTGCGTGGTTGAGAATATGGAACATAGCCGCCATCGCACCAAAGGCGGTGCCGGTGCCCAGCAACATGGTGATCAGCCCCAGATGGCTGACGGTTGAGAACGCCAGCAGCGCCTTGAGGTCGTGTTTGAACAGCGCAATCACTGCGCCCAGCACCATCGTGATTAGCCCGGCGGTGGTGACGATCATGAACCATTCGGGGGTGCCCGACAGGACAGGCCACATGCGCGCCATCAGGAAAATACCAGCTTTGACCATGGTCGCCGAATGCAGATACGCCGAGACAGGGGTGGGGGCGGCCATCGCGTGGGGCAGCCAAAAGTGGAAGGGGAACTGCGCCGATTTGGTGAAGCACCCCAGCAAGATAAGCAAAAGCGCGGGTAAATACAGCGGTGACGCTTGGATGAGGTCGCGGTTCTTGAGGATCACGCTCAGGTCGTAGCTGCCGACGATCTGACCCAAAATCAGCATGCCACCGATCATCGCAAGACCGCCCATGCCCGTCACGGTCAACGCCATGCGCGCGCCTTGGCGGCCTTCGGGCAGGTGTTTCCAATACCCGATCAACAGGAAGGACGAGAGCGAGGTGAGCTCCCAGAACACCAGCAAAAGCAGTACGTTGTCGCTCATGACGATGCCGACCATCGCGCCTTGGAACAGCAACAGATAGGTGAAAAATTCGCCCATGTTATCGTCGCGCGACAGATAGGCGCGGCCGTATGCGATGATCAACAGGCCGATCCCCAAGATCAGCAGGGCAAAGAAAAACCCAAGCCCGTCCAGCATCAGCGTGAAATTCAACCCCAATGACGGGATCCAATCGATCCGCGCGGTGACCAGTTCACCCGCAAGAACGGAGGGTAGATTGGTCAGCAACCCGATGAATGCGGCCAAGGATACGGTGAATGTGATGCCCGCGCAGGCCTGCCTGCCTGCGGAATTCATCAGCCCGGGGAGCAATGCGCCAAAGAAGGGCAGTGCGACGATCAGAAAGAGGGACACACGGGCTCCTAGTGATTAAGTCAAAGGTTAGTTAATAGTTGTGCCAAACGTGGGAATTCTCAAGCGAAACCGTCAAAAATCTATGCTGAGGGGCGATTTGTGTGTTTTTGTTCTGTTTCCGCCGATAAAACACGGTGGTGCGGGGGCGTTGGGTGTTGATCTTGATGCCAAATATGGACCGATGCGGCCCCATATCCTAGGGTGCTGGTTCGGGTGCCCGCGCCCCGCGCAGGGCCGAACAACATGGGTTAGCGTATGAATATCCAACAGATGCGCATTCTGGTTGCGGTGATGGACACGGGGTCTTTTGCGGCGGCGGGGGATGCGGTGGGGCGGTCACATTCCGCCGTGAGCCTGCAGATCAAGGCGCTGGAACGCGATCTTGGTGTGGTTCTGTTTGACCGCAATATGCGCCCGCCGACGCCGACCCCCAAGGCGCACGCCCTGGCCGAACACGCGCGCAAAGTGGTCACGTTGTTTGATGCGACACCGGCCATGATCACGGGGCAAACCATTCGCGGGCGTTTGCGCGTGGGGGCTGTGCCGACCGTGTTGGGTAGCTTTTTGCCGCCCGCGCTGGCCCGGCTGCGCGACGACCACCCGGATCTGGTGATTGACGTGCACAGCGGCAGTTCGGGGCAGTTGGCGGATCAGTTGGTGCAGGGGGCGTTGGACATCTCGATTTGCACCAAGCCGCCGCATCCGGTCGCGGGGTTAAGGTGGCATCACATCGCGCACGAACCCTTGGTGGTGATCGCCCCCAGCGACCTTTTGGGCGACGCGGCCACGTTACTGTCGGACCATCCGTTCATCTGGTTTAACCGAACAACCTGGGCAGGCGGCGTGATCGAAGCAGACCTAAAAGCGCTGGGCATTTCAGTGCAGGCCACCATGGAGATCGATTCGTTGGCGGCTATCGAGGCGATGGTGCGCGAAGGTCTGGGGGTATCTATCGTGCCAGTGTGTCGTGGCAGCGTTGGGTTTGGCCCGCGGTTGCGCGCCGTGCCGGTGGGGGATCCGCCCTGCGTGCGGGATGTCGGCGCTTTGATGGTCGCTGATGTGCCTGACGATCCGTTGGTACAGGCGGTTCTGAATGTGCTTTAGGTGAGAATAGCTCACGTAAACTGCGATATTAACTCATTATCGTAAATCCACTCAATTCTATATAAGAGCCTCTGATACGCCGGAGGTCTCATATGTTCGATCAGCCCCAATTTCACGACACCGGCTTCTTTTTGTCGGACGACCATGCCGACCTAAAAGCCCGCGCCCGACACATGGCCGAAACGGTCGCGCGCCCGGCGGCGGCCCACACTGACCAAAGCGAACAGTACCCCCATGCGGTTGTGTCCCAGATGACCGCAGGTGGTTTTATGGGCATGTCCGTCCCCGCTGATCTGGGTGGCCCAGGGCGTAGCTGTTTTGAAATTGTGCTTGTGGTAGAAGAATTTGCGCGGTGTTGCGGCGTGTCTGGGCGCATCGCGGTTGAAGGCAATATGGGCGCGTTGGGCGCGGTATTGGCCTACGGGACCGACGCGCAGCGCAAAATGGTGGCGCAGCATGTGCTGGCCGGTGATAAACCCGCCATTTGCATCACCGAACCCGACGCCGGCAGCGCCGCCACCGAGATGACGACAACCGCGACCCGTGATGGGGACGACTGGGTGATCAATGGCACCAAACATTGGATCACAGGCGGCGGTGTGTCTCAGGTTCATCTGATCTTTGCGCGGGTGGTCGAAGATGGCGTGTTCAAAGGCATCGGCGGATTTTTGGCGTTTCGGGGGGACGCGGGCCTGACCGTTGATGCGCGCGAACCGACGATGGGATTGCGCGGCATTCCCGAAACCACATTGCATTTCAATGACCTGCGGCTACCAGAAGACCGTTTGATAACACCCCCCGAAGGCATCAAGCACGGGTTTTCCGGGCTGATGAACGCCTATAACGCACAACGCGTGGGTGCGGCGACTGTGGCGTTGGGCTTGGCGCAAGCGGCGTTTGAACTGGCCTGCGCGCATGTCAAAACCCGCGAACAATTCGGCCGCCCGATTGCCGAATTTCAGGGCCTGCAATGGATGTTAGCCGACATGGCAACGCAAATTGACGCCGCACGTATGTTGATTTGGCGCGCCGCCAAAAGCGCCGAAATGCTGCCATCGGGGTTTCCAGACCTGATGTTGGCGGCCAAAGCTAAGGTTTTTGCGTCTGAAATGGCGGTCAAGGTGACCAATGACGCGCTGCAGCTGCATGGCGCCGCCGGATATTCACGCAACGCGCCGATAGAACGCATCGTGCGTGATGCGCGCATGTTCACGATTGGCGGTGGGACGGCACAAATGCTGCGCAACCTGATCGCGGGGCATGTGTTGGATATGAAAACACCCCAAACACGCGGAGGATATCTGTAAAAACACCGGATCAGTTGCAAAATTTACGGCTCGATAGAATTTTCGTGATGCTATCGATCCTAGAGTGATTCCCTATTATAGGCAGAGTCTCTGTGTGACGCCGCGCAAAGGATTGTTTTTATGTGTGCAGATACCGCGTTTAACCCATCACTCCCCTTTACAGATGTCAGAGGTGTGCCCGTATCCTACCGGGATCGCGCCGCAATTGACGGTCTGGAGCGGTCGATTGAGATGTCCTTGTCGTTTCGTGGTGATGCAATCGCCGAAATTGACGCCGTTTTGGCAAGCCATCCTGGTTTTATCATGGGGTGGTTGTTCAAGGCCGGGTGGCTGACACAGGCCATGGAAACACGGGTCTATGACACCATGCTCGAATGTCTGGCGCAGGCAGAACGGCTGTTGCCCGGCTGCAACGACCGCGAACGCGGGCATTACGAAGCCATCAAAGCATGGGTCGGGGGCAACTTTTTTGGCGCGGTTCAAAAGTGGGAGGCCGTGCTGACGCGGTACCCGATGGACTTGTTGGCGTTGGAATTGATCCACTACACGATGGTGCTTTTGGGTGATGTGCCCGGCCAGCGCGATGTTGTGGCGCGGGTGTTTAACCTGTGGGATGAGAGCATCCCGGGGTATGAATTCCTGTTGGGGTTCTATTCGTTCGGCCTTGAGGAAAACCGCGATTTTGCCCGTGCCGAAGATATGGCGCGGCAGGCGTTGGCCATCCGGCCAGACAACCCATATGCGGTTCACACCGTTAGCCATGTGATGGAAATGCGCGGCCGCCAAGCCGACGGTATCCAGTTTATGCGCGACCAAGTGGGCCAATGGGGGACGTCTAATTTTGCCAACCATTTGTGGTGGCACACGGGGCTCTATCATCTTGATCTGGAACAATATGATGACGTCTACAAGATCTTCGATACCAACCTAGATTCGCGCAATAAAGACGGGCACAAATACGAAGAGCTTGATGCGGCTGCGCTGTTGTGGCGGATGAACCTTGTGGGGCAGGAAGGCGGCGACCGTTGGACCCATTTGGCAAACAAATGGGAGCCCGCCGCGCAAGATACGCTGTATGCGTTCAACGATGTGCATGCGATGCTGGCCTTTGTCTCGGACGACCGCGTGGATGCGCAAAAGGCGTTGCTGTCGGCGAACGAACGGTATTTGGAAAAAGCGTCTGATGCCAATGCCGCCATGACGCGCGAGATCGGACTACCGTTTTGTCTGGCGATGCAGGCGTTCAATGCCGAAGATTACAAAGGCTGTGTGGAACGCCTGTTGCCGGTGCGCTACATGACGCACCGTCTTGGGGGCAGCTACGCCCAACGAGATATCATCGGTTGGACCCTGCTAGAGGCCGCTTTGCGCGCCCGGCAATTTGATCTGGCGCTGGCATTGGCCAATGAACGCACCGGGATGAAGCCGACATCGGCACAAAACTGGCGGGCTGTGGCGCGTGCGTTCAAAGGGCTTGGCCAGCATGGGCGCGCGGATCGTGCAACGGCCAAAGCGGAATCTTTGATCGCGGCGTGACCCTCACCGGGTTTTCGCCAGACAGCTTGCAAACGGGCCGTGTTTGAGGCCTGATCATTTGTGGTGGGCGGCGATATTCGCCGGCCCGAATACTGGAACGGACGTGACCGAAACGACCCCCAAACCCCAGTCGAATGCGCAACGCGCGCTGCACCAGTTGCGTGATATGATCTTTTCGGGGCAGCTTGCGGCTGGGTCCAGCCATCTGGAAACAGAACTGGCCAGCCTGTTGGACATGTCCCGCACACCCGTGCGAGAGGCTGTCTTGTTGCTTGAAGGGCAGGGGTTGCTGGAACTGAAACCGCGTAAGGGGGTGCGCATTTTGCCGGTGTCGCCGACAGACATGCGCGAAATCTACGACGTGTTGACCGAACTCGAAAGCCTGTCCGCCGAACACGCCGCGCAAAAGAACTACGGCGTGGATGATCTGCGCGCGCTCCAGACCGCCATCGAAGATATGGAACAGGCGCTGAGCGAGGGCAATCTGGATGACTGGGCGGCCGCGGATGACCGGTTCCATATGGAACTGGTGGTGTTGGGCCAAAACAAGCGGCTTGAAATGATCGTGAGCATGATGCGCGATCAGGTGCGGCGGGCCCGCACCACGACGCTTTATATGCGGCCGCTTCCGCTGAAATCCAACGAGGCCCACCGCCGGGTTTACCAGGCCATCGCCCAAGGGGACGCCGATATGGCACGTGCAGCGCATCGGGCGCACCGGCAACAGTCACGTGAAATGCTGGTGGATCTGTTGGAACGGCACCGATTGCGCGCGCTGTGACGCACGGCTTTGGGCTTGCGGGTTCGGTAAATTTGCGCCGATCCGCCGGGATAATGACGATTGCGGCCGTCTAGGGGGCACCAAGCGGGTCTGATGGCTTGACTTCCCCGCGCCCAAACGGTGTATCTGGCGCGAAATTGACCCCTGAGGATTCCGCCCATGCACGCATATCGCAGCCATACCTGCGCCGACCTGACAGCAGAGAATGTAGGCGATACCGTTCGCCTGTCTGGATGGGTTCATCGTGTGCGCGACCACGGTGGGATTTTGTTCATCGATCTGCGCGACCACTACGGTGTGACGCAGGTTCTGTGCGACCCCGACAGCGCCGCATTTTCCGGTGTGGAAAAGGTGCGGGCCGAATGGTGTGTCCGCATTGACGGTGAGGTCAAGGCGCGGGATGCGTCCTTGGTGAACCCCAAGCTGCCCACCGGCGCCATCGAGGTGTTTGTGCGCGAGATCGAAGTGTTGGGCGATGCGGCTGAGCTGCCGTTGCAGGTGTTCGGCGATCAGGAATACCCCGAAGAAACCCGTCTGCGGTACCGTTATCTGGATCTGCGCCGCGAAAAGATGCAGGCGAATATGGTGCTGCGGTCTGACGTTGTGTCGTCGATCCGGCGGCGCATGTGGGATCGTGAGTTCCGCGAATATCAGACACCGATCATCACCGCATCCAGCCCCGAGGGCGCGCGGGACTTTTTGGTGCCGTCCCGTTTGCACCCCGGCAAATTCTATGCGCTGCCCCAAGCGCCCCAGCAGTTCAAACAGCTGTTGATGGTGTCGGGTTTCGACAAGTACTTTCAGATCGCGCCATGTTTCCGCGATGAAGACCCGCGCGCTGATCGGTCACCGACGGATTTTTACCAGCTCGACATCGAGATGTCCTTTGTGGAACAGCAAGACGTGTTTGACACGTTACAGCCCGTGCTGACTGGTATTTTCGAAGAATTTGGTGGCGGCCGTACGGTCGATCAGGACTGGCCGCAGATTTCGTATAAAGACGCGGCGCTGTGGTATGGGTCGGACAAACCTGACCTGCGCAACCCGATCAAAATGCAGGTCGTGTCCGAGCATTTTGCCGGATCCGGGTTTGCGATCTTTGCTAAATTGCTGGAGCAAGAAGGCACGGAAATCCGCGCCATTCCGGCCCCCAAAGGCGGCAGCCGCAAGTTTTGTGACCGGATGAACGCCTTTGCCCAGAAAGAAGGCCTGCCGGGTATGGGCTATATTTTCTGGCGCGATCAGGGCAACGGGATGGAAGCTGCCGGACCATTGGCCAAAAATATCGGCCCCGAACGGACCGAGGCGCTTCGCCAACAGTTGGATCTGGGGGTCGGTGATGCGGCGTTCTTCTTGGGCGGCAAACCCAAAGCTTTCGAGACGATCGCGGGCAAGGCGCGCAATGTGATTGGTGCAGAATTAGGGCTGACGGATGAAAACCGGTTTGCCTTTGCGTGGATCGTGGACTTCCCGATTTACGAAAAGGACGAAGAAAGCGGCCGGATCGATTTTGAACATAACCCGTTTTCAATGCCACAAGGCGGGATGAGCGCGTTGGAAGGTGACCCGCTTGAGGTGCTTGGGTATCAATATGATCTGGCGTGTAACGGGTACGAGTTGGTGTCTGGCGCGATCCGAAACCACAAACCTGAGATCATGTTCAAGGCGTTTGAGATCGCAGGCTATGGCGAAGATGAAGTGCGCAAGCGGTTCGGTGGCATGGTCAATGCGTTCCAATACGGTGCGCCTCCACACGGCGGGTGTGCTGCTGGGATCGACCGTATCGTGATGCTGTTGGCCGAAGAACAAAACATCCGCGAGGTTATTTTGTTCCCGATGAACCAGCGCGCCGAAGATTTGATGATGGCGGCGCCCTCTGATCCGACAAGCGACCAGCTGATGGATCTGGGTCTGCGGGTTATTCCGCAAGATTGATCTGGTGGTGCGGATGGGGCCTGTTGTGCTGCTGTCCGCATCGAATTCTCAAGATGGCGGGCTTGGCGTTCAGCGCCAAGCAGCAAATGGATGCGTGTGGCTAGAATTCGCGCTGTCCAAACCCGTGATCAGGCGGCGATAGCGACGGCACCGCCCCTGTTGGGGCCGACGATCCTTTAGATCGCCAGCTTTTGCATCAACCGTTCTTGGATAAGCCCTGCAATGACGGCTCTTTCGGGTTCTGCGCAATCGCCCGTAGCCCGCTTTTTGGCGAGAGCTTCGGCGGCCTGTTCCAAGGTGCCATCCTGCGCAGATCGTGCGACGCCACCGAGAAATTGCGCGACATAGTCGAGGGAACGGTCATCGGCCGGGTCTTCGAGAACGTCGGCGATATGCGCCATGTCATCTTGAAAGGCCATCCTGTCTGGGTGAATGATCTCATCTGGCAATTCGCGCAAGCCGCTGGGTTGCCGGTCTGGCGGCAAATTCGATAGGACCGATTGTTGGAAGACCGCCAACGAGTTGATCGGTTTTTCCAAGAACCCATCGGCACCGGCGGCAACGGCCAATGCTTCGCCGTTGGTGTCGCCGGACGTGGCCAATACCACGTCTACACGTGGTTCCGTCTGGGTCAGTTCTGCGATCAGATCGACGCCGCTGCCGTCCGGCAGACCAAGATCTACAATCACCACAGAGGGGCGGTACACTTGCAAGTGACGCCGTGCGGAGCGCAAGCAATCTGCCCGCCTGATCCGCGCGCCGCTGCGCAGGCACAACAACCGCATTGCTTCGCAGGCAAAACGGCTGTCTTCGATCACCAGAACCGTCAATCCCAGCAGAGGGCGTGACGCGGTGGGTGTCGGCACCGTCGCTGCAAAGGGGTCTGTTTTGTCCATGATGGCTCCTGGGTGAATCGGGGTTGATTCACCATGACGCACATATGGCTAACACCACGTTAATTAGGAGCGTACTGCGACGCTGCGTCTCTTGCATTGACGTGCATGCCACAGCATAACCGGGCGAACATGCGGGAGCGAACTCTATGATCGGTCGTCTTAACCACGTTGCCATTGCCGTGCCGGATCTAGAGGCCGCGGCAGATCAATACCGTACCGCGCTTGGCGCCAAGGTGGGCCCCGCGCAGGACGAACCCGACCACGGTGTGACGGTTGTTTTCATCGAATTGCCTAACACCAAAATCGAACTGCTGTATCCTTTGGGGGACAACAGCCCGATACAGGGGTTTCTGGATAAGAACCCGGCGGGCGGCATCCATCACGTGTGCTACGAGGTGGACGATATCTTGGCCGCGCGCGATCATTTGTTAGACACCGGTGCGCGGGTGCTTGGCACGGGGGCGCCAAAAATAGGGGCGCACGGAAAGCCGGTGTTGTTTTTGCACCCCAAAGATTTCAACGGCTGTCTTGTCGAGCTTGAACAGGTTTAATTGACGCAGGAGGACCCCAATGGGGATCACATCAGCTCTGGTACTTTTTGCGGTGATCTGGGCGATGACATTTCTTGTCGTCCTGCCCATTCGTGTGCAAACCCAAGGAGATTTGGACGACATCTTGCCCGGCACCCACGCAGGCGCGCCTGAGGTTCACAACCTGCGCAAAAAGGCGTGGATCACCACAGGCGTCAGCGTCGTGTTATGGGTCGTCATTGCGGGGATCATTCAGTTTGAGGTGATCACCGTGCGGGATCTGGACTGGTTTGGCCGCGGGGCGGTTGTGGCGCCAACAGATGGAACAAATGGGTAAAGGTCGCGGCTCCTAGTATTGGGATCACCAGATTGAGCAGGGGGACGGTCAGGGGGATCGCCATCAACACCCCCGCGATCCAGATTGTCAGCGCGTGACGCGACCGCAGAACCTTGGCCTGTGCCCGACCAACCCGCCGGGTGGCGGCCAGTGTGAAATATTCACGACCCAGCAGAAACCCGTTTAACCCCCAGAACACAAAGGGGGCCGCCGCTGCAAAGACCACGGTGAGGATCAGCAGCAGGTAAACCACCACGGCCAGCGCGTTTGCCGCGATCAACACGCCCAGAAAGCTAACCGTATCACGCAGCGCCTCGCCGAGCGGTGTGGGGGTGGCTGCGGGTAGGTCAGGGTAGTGGGTGTCTTCGACGGCGTCCGCCACCGTGTCGAGAAACATCGACGTGATCGCAGAGGCCACCGGCACCATCAGAAACGTTGACAGCACAGCCAACAGCACAACCGCGCCCCAACCAACCGCATCATCGACCCACGTGACGCCCCCAATGAAGGGCAGGATCGTCTGCGGCCCGATCCACCCGCCCAGTACCCACACAACTCCCGCAGAGGCCGCCACCAGCAACACCACCGACAACCCGACCCCCAGCAGCAGCACCCGCACAAACCGTGGGTCTGTCATCTGCCCTAACGCCGCGAAAAACGCAGTTAGGATCACGTGCGTAGCCAGGTGGTGATGCTGTCCAGATCCGGGCGCGGCCGGTCGGGTGGGGCAGAGGTTTCGGTTCCGATATGTATGAACCCTGCGATGCGTTCGTGGTCGGCCAGACCCAACGCGTCTTGCATGAAGTTGCGGTCGTGGCTGGGCCATCCACTAAGCCAATTCGCCCCCCAACCCGCCGCGAGGGCCGCATTCAACAAGGCAAGGCAGACGCAGCCTGCCGCGTAGGTTTGTTCTAGCGCAGGGATTTTGGGCGACGGTTTTTGCACCTCGATCACGGCAACGGCCAGATGACCTTGGTCAAACTGCCCGCGACCTTTGGCGATGTGTTCGGCGTCCAGCCCCAACGCTTCGCCCCGCGCCTGCGCGTGATCGGCCAGCCGGGGCATGGCGGGTTTTTCGATGACGATGAACCGCCAAGGTTCTAGTTTGCCATGGTCGGGCGTGCGAGCCGCGGCGGTCAGCAACGGGCGCAACTGATCTGCCGTGGGCACCGGTGTGGATAGTGTTTTGGCCGGGCGTGACCGCCGTGTACTTAGAAAGTCGAAGGCTGCGGGGTTTGGCGTGGGCATGGTTAAAGATCCTGTGCAAAGCGGTCGATTTCGGCCTTGAGGAAGGCGTCGAACCGTGGGCTGGGTTGCCGGACCTCTAAGGCTTGGGCCAGCGGGTCTGGGGCGGTGATGTCACTGCCTGACAGCGCCTCGAGGGTGGCATGCCCGCAAAAGGGCACGTAGACCTCGGAATAGCCGCCCTCATGCACCAGCACCAACCGGCCATCGCACACCCGTTGGGCCGCATCTTTGACCCGCCCCGTCATGTCACGGAAGGTTTTCGCAGTGGCCAGCATGCGCCCCAACGGGTCGACGGCGCTGGCATCAAAGCCACAGGCGACGATAATCATATCGGGCGCAAAGGCGTCGATCTGGGGCAAAACAATGGTGTCCATCGCGTGCATATAGGCGGTATGCCCGCCCCCCGCAGGCAGCGGCAGGTTTAGGTTGTATCCAGCGCCCGCTCCGCGCCCACGATCCGCAAATGCGCCGGTATCAAGGGGGTAGTTGCCCTCTTGATGCAGCGAAATCGTCAGAACGTCATCGCGGTCATAATAGATCGCCTCGGTGCCGTTGCCGTGGTGCACGTCCCAATCCAGCACGACCACCCGTTTGGCCAACCCCTTGGATTGGGCCTCTTCTATGGCGATGGCGATATTGGCCAGCAGACAGAACCCATTGGGGAAATCGGGCAAACAGTGGTGGCCGGGGGGGCGCGATAACGCATAGGCATTGTCCAACGCGCCGGTGGCGACGGCATCTACCGCAGCCACCGCCAACCCCGCCGAAAGCGCCGCGATCTCATACCCGCCGGCGGCAAAAGGCGTGCGCCGCCCCAATTCGCCACCGCCCGCGTCAGACATGTCCTTGAACGCGTCCAGATAACTATTGGGGTGAACGCGTTCCAGCATGGTGCGGGTGGCCGCCGGGGCCTGCCGCATGTCCAACGCGCCCGACAGGCCGGTCACATCGATCAGGTTTTTCAACCGACGTTTCGTTTCGGGGTTTTCCGGCAATCCGCCTGCCGCCAACGGTTGAACATGCCCCCCAATCGGCAGGGTGAAACTATAGTTCCCACCTGCATGCCAAAAACACTTTTCGTCCCAGAAAAAACCGGTCGCCATATTCTTCGATCCACCTTGTTGCGGGGGGAACGTGGCGCAGTGCGTCGTGTTTGTCCATGCGTGGGATGCGTCAAAACCCGCGCGCTTGGCGAAATACAGGCGGCGTGCTTTTCAGGGTGCCGCGGCTGTCCGGCAATCGGCATGGGCGATTCTATCTGCCGTGCCGGGGTCGTGTGAGACTACGGGATTTGCGGTAATATCTGGGCGCGAGATGCACAATTTTAAAGCACTTTTGCCTTTTATGATGCCACCATCGGGCGAATTTTTGCTGTCGCAGGCCGACCCTTATAGGCGTTGCCTTGCCGTTTATGGTATGGTTGATCAAATCAGCCGGGATGCAAGTCAATGAAAGAACTTATGAAATCGGATGTTTCGATGCCGCGACTGGACCGCGCGACAAAGCGCCCGTGGTTGGAACGTGGGGCCATCGCCCTGACGCTGGTGTTGATCTCTGCGGGGTTCTGGATACATGGAGTTTTGGTCTGTGCGGCAGGCGCCGTCGGGGTGTGGGCAGGCTATAAAGTTAACCAAGTGTTCAAAACCGGGAATCCCCTAAGAGATATCAAGCCGGTCTTGTTTTGCGCACGATCCTTGGCAGATATGGCGATGTCATGTGTGTCCTTGGCCATCGCTATGTATCTGTTGGTGCAAGGCATCGCGATGCGAGGTGACAGCACAATGACCCCCGTGCTGTTGTTGAGCTTGGCCAATGGTTTCTTTACGTTTTCAGTGTCTTACTGCGGGCTCAGCTTTATCCGGCGCGAAGATGCGCGGCATGAAATCAAAAATGCCACGTTTTTGGAATCGCAGGGTTGGAAACAAGACATCAGCGCGCGCAAAGCCACAGGTATGGGCTGGGTGTAACCCGACGTTTAGCGCACCATCCCCATGATATCATAGGTTTTATCCAATATAGGCGCTGAGATTTCGCGCGCTTGGGTGGCGCCTTTGGCAAGGATGCGGTCGATCTCGGCGGGGTCGGCCATCAACCGGGCCATTTCCGATGAAATTGGTGACAGTTTCGCCACCGCAAGATCTGACAACAGCGGCTTGAACGCGCCAAATTGTTGCCCGCCGACCTCGGCCAAAACCGCATCAACGGTCTGGTCATTCAGCGCGGCATAGATGTTCACCAAATTGCGCGCCTCTGGTCGGCCTTCAAGGCCCGCGACCTCGGATGGCAATGCGTCAGGGTCGGTCTTGGCCTTGCGGATTTTCTTGGCAATGGCATCGGCGTCGTCGGTCATGTTGATACGCGACGCATCCGACGGATCGGACTTTGACATTTTCTTTGACCCATCGCGCAACGACATCACGCGGGTCGCGGCGCCTTCGATCACCGGTTCGGTCAGGGGAAAGAAATCCACGCCATAGTCGTGATTGAACTTCGCGGCGATGTCGCGGGTCAGTTCCAGATGCTGTTTTTGGTCTTCGCCGACGGGCACATGCGTTGCGTGATAAATCAAGATATCTGCGGCCATCAGCGCAGGGTACCCAAACAGCCCCAACGACACGTTTTGCGTGTTTTTCCCGGCCTTATCCTTGAACTGTGTCATCCGTTGCATCCACCCCATTCGGGCCACACACGAAAAGATCCACCCCAGCTGTGCGTGTTCTGGCACCTGGCTTTGGTTGATCATGATCGACTTTTCCGGGCTGATGCCACTGGCGATGAACCCTGCGGCCAGTTCACGCGTGTTGCGGCGCAGGTCTGCGGGGTCCTGCCAGACGGTGACGGCGTGCAGATCGACCATGCAATAGATCGTCTCGAATGCTTCGTCTTGCATCTGGACGAATCGTTTGATCGCGCCCAGATAATTGCCCAATGTCAGGCCGCCCGAGGGTTGGATGCCGGAAAAGACGCGAGGGGTGAAGGCAGGCGTGGTCATGATGGGCTCCGTTCAGGGTGGCAAAGCGGTTGGCGCTGGCTTACCCATGGGGCAAAGCAGCGTCAAGGAACCAGCCCATGCACGAGCATAAAGAAGCCCCACCCGTGAACCCATTGCCACCGGTTGTGGTGATCCTATTTTTGGCGATTGCCCTGCCAGAGGTCGCGTTTAGCCTAGGCGCGCAGGGGTTGGTTGGCGGCGCCGAGGCCGTGGGCTGGCGGTTGGCGTCGGTCCAAAACTACGCGTTTTCGGGCGAGATCTTTGATTGGATGATGGAGCGTGGTCAATGGCCCGGCGAACATCTGCTGCGGTTCTTGACCTATTCCTTTGTGCACACTGGGTTTACGTCGGCGTTGTTTGCAGGGGTGCTGTTGCTGGCCTTGGGCAAACTGGTGGGCGAAACCATGGGGCAGGTCGCGGTGCTGGTGCTGTTCTTTGGCGGCGCGGTCTTTGGGGCGCTGGCGTATGGTGTGCTGTTGAACGACCCCAATTGGCTGATCGGGGGGTATCCGGCGACCTATGGTTTGATCGGGGGGTATTCGTTTGTGATGTGGCAAAGCCTTGGCGCGCGGGGCGAAGAGCAGCTGCGCGCGTTCAATCTGATCGCGATGTTGATGGGGATACAGCTGCTGTGGGGCGTGTTCTTTGATGTGGGCAACGGATGGGTGGCCGACCTTGCGGGCTTCGTGTTCGGGTTTGGCGCGTCGGCTGTATTGGTGCCCGGCGGGGTCGCACGGGTGTTGGCGGTGTTCCGGCGCGACTAACCGCGCCGGAAGGCCTGTTTGATTTCGCTCAGACGGATCGCGCCGACCAACTGCGCGGTGCCGAAATAGGTCATGGCGCCGATGGCGATCAGCACGGTCAGCGCCCCCCCGCGCACCCACGGCATGCCCAAAAACGGGCTTAGCAGGATTGTGGCACCCCACAGTGCCACCCCCATGACGCCCGAGGCCAGAACCATGCGCCAGATCCGCCCCTGAAACCGCGCGTCAAAGCGGGCGACATCGCCGTATTCGCGCGCGCCAATGCGCAGCAACGCCACCATTACCCAAGCCGCGACAGTTGTGGCGATTGCAGGCGCGATCCAGCCGATCACGGGGGCCAGTCCGACGGCGATACCGGCATTGGCGATCATCGATACAACCGCATAGTGGAAGGGTCTGCGGGTGTCTTCACGGGCGAAAAACAGCGGTTGCAGGATTTTCTGCATGACAAAGGCGGGCAGCCCAAGGCCGTAGATGGCGACCGCAATTGCAATGGCGGCGGTGTCATCGGCTGTGGCCGCCCCGCGTTCAAACAGCACCGACACCATCGGAAACGGGATCACGATCAAGGCAACCGCTGACGGGATCGTCAGGGCCAGCGATATTTCAGCCGCACGGCTGAGCGCCGCCTTGGCGCCGCTGTCGTCGCGGGCCTGTAGGCGCCGCGACAGATCAGGCAGCAGCACCACGCCAATCGCGATGCCCACCACGCCCAGTGGCAGCTGGTACAGACGATCCGCCGCAAAGAGCCACCCCACCGCTTTGTCGAAATAGCTGGCGACCTGTTGGCCCACCAGCAGGTTGATCTGCACAACACCCCCAGCAAGGGCCGCTGGAATGGCGACCTTGATCAGGCGGCGCATGTCGGGGGTCAGCCGTGGGCGTTTGAGGGTGATGGTGAACCCGGCGCGTTTCGCAGAAACCCAGAGCAGCGCAAATTGCAGCACCCCCGCAACAGGGATCGCCCAGACCAGCGCGCGTGCGATATCACCGCCCAGCCACACGGCCGCGCCCATCGCCGCGATCAGCAAGACGTTCAGCAACACAGGGGCCGCGGCGGCTGCCGCAAACCGGCCCGCTGCGTTCAGCATGCCTGACAAAAGGGCCGCCAGCGAGATAAACAGGATATACGGAAAGGCGATGCGCCCGAATTCAACGGATAGATCGAATTGTTCTTGGCCCGCGAAGCCAGAGGCCAGACCAAAGATCAGCCACGGCATCGCGGCCATCGCCACCGCCGTCAGACCAATCAGCACCGTTGCCAGCCCCGCAAACGCGTCGGAGGCAAAACCGTCGGGGTCTTCTTTGCCTTCCAGACGTTTGGAAAACATCGGCACAAAGGCCATGTTAAACGCGCCTTCGGCAAAGAACCGGCGGAACATATTGGGCAGACGGAACGCCACAACATAGGCTTGATACAACGGCCCCGTGCCCAGATACGCCAGGATCATCGCGTCGCGGACGAACCCCAGAATACGGCTCATGAGGGTCCAACCACCGACGGTGAAAAAGCCTGACATCAGGCGGATGGGTTTCACTCTTTTGCCCTCTGGGTGCCGTCTTCGATGGCTTGGCGCAGCCGTTTTTCCAACGATTTTTGTTTGCTGTCAGAATGATATTTCAGGCCGAACATGTCTTTGACATAGAAGGTATCGACCACCTGTTCGCCGTAGGTCGCGATGACCGCATTGGCAATATAGACGTTCAACGATGCCAAAGACCGCGCCAAATCATACAACAAGCCGGGGCGGTCGCGGGTGTCGACCTCGATGATGGTGTAGATCTCTGAACCCTCGTTATCAAAGGTGATATGTGTGGGCACTTTGAACGCGCGCTCGCGTTTCTTGACCTTGTCGCGGGATTTCAGCGCGTCGTGGGCGACGACCTCGCCCAGCAAGGTGCGTTCGATCATTTTGCGCAGACGGGGCAGGCGCGCCACGTCATAGGGGTTGCCGTCGGCGTCCTGAACCCAATAGGCATCGGTCACCATGCCGTCTTTGGTGGTGTAGCTGCGGGCATCGACCACATTGGCCCCCACCAACGCCAAGGCCCCCGCCAGCCGCGCAAAGATCCCCGGATGATCGGGCATCACAAAGCACGCTCGCGTGGCGTCGCGGTCTTCGTCGGGGTGCAGATCAATCAAGATCTCGTCTTCTTTGATGTCGCGCAGCATCCGGGCAAAGGCCTCGTGTGCGGTGACATGCAAGCCCTGCCAATAGGGCGGATAATGGCGCGCGGTTTCGACCTGTAGGTCTTTGCGCGGCCAATCGCCTAGTGCCGCACGCAGGGCGCGTTTTGCTTCGGCACCCCGGTTGGCGCGGTTCAGATCCTCAAGACCGGTTTCCAGCGCGCGCCGGGTCTGGCGGTACAACGCCCGGATCAGCACGGCCTTCCAGTTGTTCCATGTGGTCGGACCCACGCCGCGAATGTCGCAGACCGTCAGCACACACAGCAGATCAAGCCGTTTGACCGTTTGCACGGCCTTGGCAAAGTCACGCACCGTGCGGGGGTCGGCAATGTCGCGTTTTTGCGCCATGTCCGACATCAGCAGGTGGTAGCGCACCAGCCATTCCACGGTGTCGGTGTCGGCCTTGCTGTGCCCCATACGGGGGGCGATTTTACGGGCCATTTGTGCGCCCAATATCGAATGATCTTCGGGGCGACCCTTGGCGATATCGTGCAACAACAACGCCGTGTACAACACCTTGCGGTCGATCCCTTCGCTTAGGATCGACGACACAACAGGCAGGTCTTCTTCCAGCTCGCCGCGTTCGATATGCGCCAGGGTTTTGATGCACTGGATGGTGTGTTCGTCTACGGTATAGCTGTGATACATGTTGAACTGCATCATCGCCACGATGGGCTCAAATTCGGGCACAAAGGCTGCCAAAACGCCCAGCTCGTTCATCCGCCGCAAAGACCGTTCGGGGTTGCCATGTTTGAGCAACAGATCAAAGAAAATGCGCCGCGCCTCGGGGGTGGTGCGCATGTCGTCGTCAATCAGATGCAGGTTGGATTTGATCAACAACATGGCATCAGGGTGGATCAACATGCCCGTGCGCAGGGCCTCTTCGAACAGTCGCAGCAGGTTGAGTTTGTCAGATAAAAACGCCGCATCATCCTGAATGGCGATGCGGTTGTGCACGACTTCATAGCCCGCTTTGACCTTGGGTTTTCGGCGAAAGATGCGTTCAAGTAGGGGTTCCGCCTTGACGTGATCGGCCTCTAGTTTGGTCAGGAAAATACGGGTCAGGTCGCCGACTTCGGTGGCATGCAAAAAGTAGTCTTGCATAAAGATTTCAACGGCGCGGCGGCCCTTGGTGTCTTTGTACCCCATGGCGTCGGCCACCTGAACCTGCACATCAAAGGTCAGCTGTTCGGTGGCGCGCCCATTGAGCAGATGCAGGTGCCCGCGCACCGCCCACAGAAAATCCTCGGCAGAGGCAAACCCGCGGTATTCATCCGGCGTAAACACCCCGATAGGGACCAGTTCAGCCGCGCGGCCGACACTATGCACATATTTCGCAATCCAATACAGCGATTGCAGATCGCGCAGCCCGCCTTTGCCTTCCTTGATGTTGGGTTCCACGACATATCGCTGGCCCTGCTTGATGTGGCGTTTTTCGCGTTCGGCCAGTTTTGCCTCGACGAATTCGCGCCCGGTTCCGTCAAAAAGGTCGGTGCGCAGCCGTTGGGCCAAGGTTTGCGCCAAGGCCAGATCACCGGCCAGGTGGCGTTGTTCCAACATGGCGGTGCGAATGGTGAAATCTTCGGCGCCCAAGCGCAGGCATTCTTTGACGGTGCGGCTGGAATGGCCGACTTTCAGCTTTAGGTCCCACAGGATGTAGAGCATGGATTCGATCACGCTCTCGGCCCAGGCGGTCATTTTGTAGGGCGTCAAAAACAGCAGATCCACGTCAGAAAACGGGGCCATTTCGCCCCGCCCGTATCCGCCCACTGCAATGACGGCCAAATGTTCGCTCGCGGTGGGGTTGGATTTGGGGTGCAAGACGCTGCGCGACAGATCAAATGCGGCGGTGACCAGATGATCCGTCAGGTAGGTGTAGGCGCGTATCATGGGACGCGCCGCAAAAGGCTTGGCCGCAAAGGCCTGCGCAATCGCGTCCCGCCCGGTTTCTTTGCGTTCCTTCAACAGCTGTACGGTGATCTTGCGGATGTCGCTATGCGCGGTCACACCCGCCAACGCCTGCGCAAGCGCCTGATCAAAGGCGGGGCGATCAAAGATCAGTTCGGGCGCGCAAATCAGCGTGTCCAATGGCGGCGTTGCATCCCGCGTGAGATCAATAGACATGGGCGCGCCTTAGAACCCGGCAAGACCAAAGGACTGCGGCGCAGAGCTAAGGATCGTGACCTGAGAATCGATGATCGTGGCCACAGCTAGCCCGCGTTCGTTGGTGCCATCAGCACGCAGGCGGAACACCCCGCTGGCGCCGCGGAACCCGGCGTTTTGTGTCAGGGCTGCGGGTGTCAACGCGTCCGGGTTGCCTTGGCTGACCAACGCGCCGATCGCGGCGATCCCGTCAAACGCCAACCCGCCGATGGGGTGGGGCAAGCTGCCGTAGGCGCCTTGGTATTGACCGCTGAATGCCGCAGAGGCCGCGGGGTCGGGCCCGGCGAACCACCCGCCTTGCACACCCGGCAAGCTGAGCGTTTGGGGCGGGATATCCCACCGCGTCAGTCCGATGAATTGCGATGTCTCGCTGCTGACGCCGGCCTCTGGCAACAGCTGCGACAGCAACGGCAGCGCGCTGGCGGTGTCGGTCGTCATGAAAACCGCATCGGCGGAATTGCCCTGCACGGCTGATTTGATCTGCGGAATGGCCGCGATGACATCTTGTTGGGACAGCGCATAGCCGACCGTGCCTACAACCGCACCACCTTGCGTATTGACCGCAGCACTGATCGCGTCGCGCCCTTGGGTCCCAGCAGAATCCTGCGCATGCACAATCACGTAGCGCTGTTTGCCTTGGCTGCTGGCATAACCAACCATGCGTTCGGCGGTGTTTTTAAAGGTCTGGCCCAACACAAACACGTTGCCACCCGCGATGGCCGCGTTGTTCGAAAACGACAACACGGTCACGCCGTCATCTGCCACAGCATTGCCCACCGCGTTGGCCGATGCCGCATAGACCGGGCCAAGGATGATCTTGGCGCCATCGTCGACGGCTTGTTCGGCTTGGGCGGCGGCGGTGGCGGCATCACCCCCGGTTTGGTAGACGCGCAGATCAATAGCGGCGCCATTAAGATCGCGCATCGCGAGACGGGCCGCGTTTTCAAGGCTTTGTGCTAGAATTTCATCAGTTGTCTGGCCTGACCCGCCGGGCACCAAAAGCGCCACTGGTACCGCGTCACCGGGGGTGATACCCGGTCCGTTGCCAAAGCCTGCACCGGGCAGGGTATCACAGGCCGCAAGAACAAGGGCGATGGCTGGCAGGGCGAACAAATGCGCGACCTTGCGGGCGGATGGGAAAACGGCAAACATATGCGGATACTCCAGCAGACAAAATTCGGGCGCAGACGCGCGCTTGGGGGCAATCATAGACGTCACGAAAGGCGGGTCCAGCGTTGAATTATCAAAAGGTCGCCCTGAGCGCAGGCCTCTATTTTGTCGGCGTGCCGATTGGGACAGCCCGCGATATCACATTGCGCGCGCTTGATGTGTTGGCGTCGGCCGATGTTTTGGCCGCCGAAGACACCCGCAGCCTGCGCCGGTTGATGGATATTCACGGGGTGCCGTTGGCGGGGCGCCCATTGGTGGCGTTGCACGACCACAGCAAGGACAGCGTGATCCAGCGGTTGTTGGCGCAAGTGCGCGAGGGCAGTTCTGTGGCCTACGCATCAGAGGCGGGCATGCCGTTGATCGCCGATCCGGGGTTTGAACTCAGCCGCGCGGCCAGTGCCGCAGACCTGCCTCAGACCTGCGCGCCCGGCCCGTCGGCGGCATTGACGGCATTGGTGTTGGCGGGGTTGCCGACAGATGCGTTTCATTTTGCGGGTTTTTTGCCCAACGCAAAGGCTGCACGGCGTAGCGCGTTAGAAGGGTTGCGCGATATCCCGGCGACATTGGTGTTTTACGAATCGCCCAAACGGGTGGCGGCGATGTTGGCCGATGCCCGCGATGTGTTGGGTACAGCGCGGCAAGGCGCGATGTGCCGCGAGCTGACCAAGAAGTTCGAAGAGGTGCAGCGCGGCACGTTGGATGATCTGGCGACCGCGCTGGATGAAAAACCGGTGAAAGGCGAAATCGTGGTGCTGATTGATCGCAACCGTTCAGAAACGGTTAGCCTAGATCGGGTAGAAGATGACCTGAGACAGGCGTTGGCGGCGATGACCATGCGCGATGCCGTTGATATGGTCGCCAAGGCGCATGATTTGCCGCGCAGGCAGGTTTATCAGCAGGCGCTGACATTGACGAAAGGACCACCGGGATGACAGCCGCCCAGTACCGCGGAGAGATGGCGCATCATGGCGGGCAGGCCGCCGAAGACGCGGTTGGCCGTCACTACGCAGGGCTGGGGTTTGAGGTGGTGGCACAACGGTGGCGCGGCGAAGGTGGCGAAATCGACCTGATTGTGCGTGATGCACAGCGCGTGGTGTTTGTTGAGGTCAAGAAAAGCCGCAGTTTCGCGGCGGCGGCCCAACGTCTGAGCCGGGGGCAAATGACGCGCATTTACCTGTCCGCATCCGAATATCTAGGCGGTTTACCCGATGGCCAATTGACCGAAGCGCGGTTCGATGTGGCGCTTGTGGATGGGGCGGGGGCGGTGCGTTTGATCGAAAGTGCATTTGATGGCGGGTGATCTTCGTGACGCAGGGCCATTGAACCTTTGGGCGCGCTGGGCCATCTAAGGGTGAGAAACGCAAGGAGCTGCTATGAAGATCGCCTTTCAGATGGACCCAATCGGAGACGTGGATATCAACGCCGACAGCTCCTTTCGCCTGGCCGAAGAAGCACAGGCCCGCGGACACACGCTGTTTTTCTATGCGCCCGATCATCTGGCCTACCAAGAGGGGCGCATCACGGCGCGCGGCCATGACCTGACCGTACAACGGGTGCAGGGCGATCACGCCCAATTGGGCCCCGCCCGCGAGGTGGATTTGGCCGATTTTGATGTGGTGTGGCTGCGCCAAGACCCGCCGTTTGACATGCATTACATCACATCCACACACCTGTTGGACAGATTGGCACCCGGCACGTTGGTGGTGAATGACCCGTTCTGGGTGCGCAATTACCCCGAAAAGCTGCTGGTGTTGGATTTCCCGGATTTGACGCCGCCCACGACCATCGCGCGTGATCTGACGACCATCAAGGCGTTCAAGGAAAAACATGGGGATATCATTCTCAAACCGCTCTATGGCAATGGCGGGGCCGGGGTGTTTCGGTTGGACGCGAACGACCGCAACCTGACATCGCTGCACGAGCTCTTTACAGGGTTCTCGCGCGAGCCATTGATTGTGCAGAAATTCCTGCCGGATGTGTCCAAGGGCGACAAACGTGTGATCTTGGTGGATGGTGCGCCTGTCGGTGCGATCAACCGGGTGCCTGCAGCGGGCGAGACACGGTCGAACATGCATGTGGGCGGTCGGCCTGAAAAGATCGGCCTGACGGAGCGTGATCTGGAAATTTGCGCGGCCATTGGCCCGTTGCTCAAGGAAAAAGGTCAGGTTTTCGTGGGGATCGATGTGATCGGGGACTACCTGACCGAGATCAACGTAACCTCGCCCACCGGTATTCAGGAGCTGGAGCGGTTTGACGGCGTGAACATCGCTGCCAAGATTTGGGAAGCGATTGAGGCGCGCCGGGCTTAGGCGTCGGCGGCGCTGGCCAATCGAAACCCGATGGCTTCGGCGACATGCGGGCGGCGGACTTGGTCTGAGTGATCAAGGTCTGCGATGGTGCGCGCGACCCGCATCACACGGTGGTAGCCACGTGCCGACAGGCTAAACCGTTCGGCGGCGCGCAAGAGCAGATCGCGACCTTCAGGGTCGGGGCGGGCGATGTCTTCCAGAGCCTCGCCTGCGGCATCGGCATTTGAGCGCATTGTTGGCTGATCGGCAAACCGCGCCTGTTGTACCGCCTGGGCCGCTGCGACCCGTGCCGCGATGGTTTGGGATGTCTCGCCGTTGGACGGTAAATCGAGGTCCGTGTAGGCGACGGGCGGCACATCGACGCGCAGATCGAACCTGTCCATCAGCGGGCCAGAAACGCGGCCCAGATAATCGTTGCCGCACATGGGCACCCGCGCGCATGCCCGTGCGGGGTCAGACAGGTACCCACATTTACAGGGGTTGGCGGCGGCGACCAGCATGAACCGGCAGGGGTATCTGACGTGGGCATTGGCGCGCGATATCATGACCTCGCCGGTTTCGATGGGTTGGCGCAGGGTTTCCAACACGTTGCGCTGATATTCTGGGAATTCATCCATAAACAGCACGCCATTGTGGGCCAGTGACACTTCGCCGGGTTTGGCCAGCCGCCCGCCGCCGATGATCGCGGCCATTGATGACGTGTGGTGCGGGTCGCGGAAGGGTCTGTCGCGGGTAATGCCGCCTTCGTCGAGCAGCCCGGCCACCGAATGGATCATCGAGGTTTCGAGCGCTTCCATCGCGGTCAGGGGCGGCAGGATCCCCCGCAAGCGCTGGGCGAGCATGGATTTCCCAGACCCCGGCGTACCCACAAACATCAAATGGTGGCGCCCGGCTGCGGCGATTTCCAGCGCGCGTTTTGCACGTTCTTGGCCCTTGACCTCGGACAGGTCTTTGATGTGGGTTGGCGCGCTGATCTCGCCGGGTTGGGCCTGCGCGATGGGCACCTGCCCGGTGAAATGGCGGATCACATCGCCAAGGGTTCGGGCGGCGGTGACCCTTGCCTCACTGACCCACGCCGCCTCTTTTCCGCAGGCCTCGGGGCAGAGCAGTCCGAACCCTTCGGAGGCGGCGGTCATGGCGGCAGGCAATGTACCGTTGACGGGCACGATTTTGCCATCGAGGGACAATTCCCCCAGTGCGATCACAGATTGGGTGATGTCTTGGGGTATGATTTCAAGCGCGGCCAACAGGGATACGGCGATTGGCAGGTCGAAATGGCTGCCTTCTTTGGGCAGGTCGGCGGGGCTGAGGTTGATGGTGATTTTCTTGGAGGGAAAGGCGATCGCCATGCACGCCAAAGCGGCCCGCACCCGTTCTTTGGCTTCGGAGACGGCTTTGTCGGGCAAGCCGACGATGCTAAACCCCGGCAGGCCGGGCGCGAGGGAGCACTGCACCTCGACCAGACAGGCTTCGACCCCGCGAAAGGCCACTGAATGCGCAATTGAAACCATCGTACTGTCTCCCGAGAAACGTAGTTAACGGCTACGTCACCGAGATTGATGAATGGTTAATCACGACGGGGCAATCGCGGGGCCTTTATCAGGCGGGCCAGTCCGTCACAGGGCCATCGGCGGGGTAGGGGAACGGGTCATAGGTGACGTTCAACCCTTCGGCGCGCCATGCCTTGAATGCAGGGTCCGAGATCGTGGTCATGCAATAGGCGCGGGCCTCTTTTGATACCGGCAGGTCGTAGCCGATGATGCGCGCGGCAACCGGCGCATAGAACACATCTGCGAGCGAATAATCCCCCATGAGCCACCCGTCTGACGCACCAGATAACGCCCTTGCCGAGGCCCATATGGTTTCGATCCGGTCGAGATCGGCCTGAACAGCATCTGATGGGGGCGCGCCTTTTGCAACGTGTTGGAGTTGCATCGGGCAGGCCCCGCGCAGTGCGCCAAACCCGCTGGCCATTTCTGCGCACAGCCACCGCGCACGGGCGCGCAGGGGGGCGGCTTGAGGCCAAAGCCCTGCGTCCGGGTGCAGTTCTGCGAGGGTTTCCGCCATGGCGAGGCTTTCGCCAATGATATCGCCTTGGGGGGTGGTGAGGGCTGGCACTAAACGTGCAGGCGCGAGGGCCGCGAGATCTTGGGCCATGGTGCCGCCATAAAGACCAACCATATGGACCCGGTGGGGCAGGTTAAATTTCTCCAACATTAGCCAACCCCGTAGGGACCAGCTCGAGAAGGTACGATCGCCGATGTATAAATCATATGTCATAGGCACGAGGTTAAAGCGGTTTAACCCGCGACTTCCAACGATAAATTGTGACGGCGCAGATCACGGACAATGATTGATTTGCGCGACCTCGGGGGTGCCGTCTGACCACGTGATCCGCGTGCACGACAGGTTGTCGATGTGATGCGACAGGGCTTTGTACGGCGTCACCCCCAGCCCGCGCTGCACCTGCGTTAAGATCACCCCGATATGGGCGGCCGCGATAATATGCGCGTCGGGGTGGGCGGCGTTCATCGCATCGACGCAGCGGTTGATGCGGGCGGCGGCCATGTTCCAGCTTTCGCCTTGGGGTGGGGTCACATCGCCGGGGTCTTCCCAATAGGCGCGGCACAGGTCGGGATCGCGTTCTTCGACTTGGGTGAAATGCAAACCATCCCAGAGCCCAAAGTTGAATTCGCGCAGGTCGGGGGTGTCATCCAGACGGCGATGTGTGTCGGCCTGAATGGCATCTGCCGTGGCCGAGGCGCGGATCAGATCCGATGATACCACCAGCGCCGTGTGCGGCAGGTGCCCCCGTAGACGCGCGATTTGGGCTGTGTCAGACAGGTCGGCGGGGACATCGCGCCAGCCGACAAACGCCTTTTCATGGGTAGGGCCGTGGCGCACCCAATGCCAAACTGTCACGGTAATTGTCCTTTTAATACGATGGGTAAGCCCGCGATGATCTGCACGGCAACATCGGCCTGCGCGGCCAATGCGATGTTCAGGCGGCCTTGGGCCTCGCGGAACTTTCGGGCCAGCGCATTGTCGGGGACGATCCCGTGCCCCACCTCGTTCGACACGACGATCACCGGCGCGCTAGTGGCTGCAAGTGCACCAAGCAGGGCGGTCTGTGCGGCCGCGATGTCGGAGCCGTCCATCATGTGATTGGTCAACCACATTGTCGCGCAATCAACCAACGCGCCGTGGTGCGAATATAGCGGGGCGAGCACCGGGTGCAGATCTAATTCTGCTTCGTAATTGACCCACCGGTCACGTCTGCGCGATTTATGGATGTCGACGCGGGTTTTTATTTCATCGTCATGGATGCGTGATGTGGCCAGGTAAACCGGGGTTAAATTACTGGCTAACAAAAGGTTTTCTGCCCACAGGGATTTCCCCGAGGCCGCGCCACCTAGCACGAAGGTTAGTTTTGGCAACATTTTATCAATCTTTGCGGTGATCCATTCCTATGTATGGTGCGTATCTCTATCAAATGTACACGGCAAGGTGTGCTTCATCCGAACGGGAGATGTCGCTATGGCTTTGGACACGGCAAGAGATATGTCGCTTTCACGCACGGCAATGAAAGCCGAACTGCTTGATGCTGAAACGGAACTGCGGCTGGCGTATGCTTGGCGCGACGATCGGTGCGAACAATCCCTGCACAGGTTGATCACGGCGTATATGCGGCTGGCGATTTCGATGGCATCGAAGTTCAAACGCTACGGCGCACCGATGAATGACCTGATCCAAGAGGCCGGATTGGGGTTGATGAAAGCGGCAGATAAATTTGACCCCGACCGTGGTGTGCGGTTTTCGACATACGCGGTGTGGTGGATCAAGGCGTCCATTCAGGACTACGTGATGCGCAATTGGTCGATGGTGCGCACCGGGTCGACATCGTCGCAAAAGTCGTTGTTTTTCAACATGCGGCGGGTGCAGGCACGGCTGGAACGTGAAAGCGCCGCCGTGGGGGAAACCCTAGACAGGCATCAGCTGCGCCAGATGATATCTACCGAGATCGGCGTGCCCCTGCATGACGTCGAGATGATGGAAGGCCGGTTGTCTGGGTCTGATTATTCATTGAACGCGACCCAATCCGCCGAAGACGAAGGGCGCGAGTGGATAGATGCGCTGGAAGATGACAGCGCGCAGGCGGCAGAAACGGTAGAGCAGGATCACGACACCAAGCAGCTGCGCGAATGGTTGCTATCTGCGATGGGCGATCTGAACCAACGCGAACGGTTCATTGTCCGCGAACGCAAGCTGCGCGACCAGCCACGCACGTTGGAAAGCCTCGGCCAAGAACTAAGCCTGAGCAAGGAACGTGTGCGCCAGCTAGAGGCCGCCGCCTTTGGGAAAATGCGCAAATCGCTTGAAGGGCAATCGCGTGAAGTGCACCATTTCCTGATGTGATTCAGACAATCAGATATCGTTTAGCGTCGGTGTGGGCGGTCGTTTTGGCCGCCCCCTTTGCGGTGGCGCAGACCCCTTTGCCGGGTGCAGCACAGGGGGCCGACATCGTGTTTCTTGGAGAACAGCACGACAACCCGGACCATCATGCGCGGCAAGCCGAATGGGTCGCGGCACTTGCGCCAAAGGCGTTGGTCTTCGAAATGTTAACGACGGACCAAGCCGCGCGCGCGACCGATGATGCGCGTCAGACGCAGGGCACGTTGCAGGCGGCGTTGGGCTGGGATGCCGCAGGTTGGCCCGATTTTGCGATGTATTATCCGATTTTTACCGCTGCACCCGAGGCTGCGATTTATGGCGCGGGCGTGCCGCGTGATGATATCCGCGGTGTGATGGAACACGATGTTACCGCGATTTTCGGCGCCGCAGATGCCGCCCGGTTTGGGCTGGACGCGCCGCTGCCTTTGGCACAACAGACGGCGCGCCAAGCGCTGCAAGCCCAAGCGCATTGCGATGCCCTGCCTCAGATGCTTTTGCCGATGATGGTGTCGGTGCAACGGCTGCGGGATGCGTCATTGGCGCGGGCGGCTTTGGCGGCGTTTGCTGAAACAGGTGGCCCGGTTGTTGTGATCACCGGCAATGGGCACGCGCGTACAGATTGGGGCGCGCCGGTGTACCTGCGCCACGCGGACCCGGCGCTTGATGTCATCGCGATTGGGCAAGGCGAGGCGGGGCAGGACCCGGCGGGCGCGTTTGACGGTACGGTTGATGGCGCGGCGGTAGATCGCGGCGACCCATGTGACGCGTTCAACTGACAAACCGGGGCTGGCGGTTGGCCCCGACACGGCCTATGGTCTGCGGGACTTCTTGGTGTTGAGGCGCATATCATGCTGACCGGAAAACATATTCTGCTGATCATCGGCGGTGGGATCGCGGCGTTCAAATCGCTTGATCTGATCCGGCGGTTGCGCGAACGTGGGGCGCATGTGACGCCGGTTTTGACCAAAGCAGGCGAGGCATTTGTGACGCCGCTGTCGGTGTCGGCGCTGGCGGGCACCAAGGTCTACGGCGATCTGTTTGACCTAACAGACGAGGCCGATATGGGTCATATTCAATTAAGCCGGGTGGCAGATCTGGTCGTGGTCGCACCTGCAACGGCCGATCTGATGGCCAAAATGGCAGGCGGTTTGGCCAATGATCTGGCCAGCACCCTGTTGTTGGCGACAGACACGCCTGTGCTGATCGCGCCTGCGATGAACGTGCGCATGTGGCAACACCCTGCAACGCAACGCAATATCGCGACATTGGCGGCGGATGGGGTCGCCTGTGTAGGGCCCAACGACGGCGACATGGCCTGCGGCGAACACGGCCCCGGACGCATGGCCGAACCCCTAGAGATTGTCGCGGCGATTACGGCACACCTGACCACGGGGCCGCTGTCGGGCAAACGCATTTTGGTGACGTCTGGGCCTACCCATGAACCCATCGACCCCGTTAGATATATCGCCAATCGGTCGTCTGGGGCGCAGGGGGCGGCGGTCGCGCAGGCGTTGATGGCGCTGGGGGCGGATGTTACCTTTGTCACGGGTCCGGCGGATGCGCCCCCGCCCGAAGGCGCGCATGTGATCCCGGTGCAAACGGCGCAACAGATGTTAATGGCGGTTCAAGACGCGCTGCCCATGGATGCCGCGGTGTTCGCCGCTGCGGTGGCAGACTGGCGGGTGGCGGGTGCAAGCACGCGCAAGCTCAAGAAATCCAAGGACGGCATGCCAAATCTAACTTTTGCGGAAAACCCCGACATTCTCAAACACGTCGCACAGATGTCAGACGGGCGGCCCCCGTTGGTGGTGGGCTTCGCCGCCGAAACCGATGACGTTATCGAAAATGCCACAGCCAAACGGGTGCGCAAAGGGTGCGATTGGATCGTTGCCAATGATGTGTCGGTGGCAACAGGGGTGATGGGCGGCGCTGATAATACCGTCAGCGTGATCGACGACACCGGCATCGAAAATTGGCCGAAGCTGTCGAAAATAGAAGTGGCGCAACGGCTTGCCGCGCGCATCGCCAAGGCGTTGGGGTGACACGATGAATCAAGTGCGCATCATTTTAGACTGGGTTGAAGGCGCTGAAACCAGCGTTGCATTGCCCACGTATCAGACCGCCGGGGCCGCCGGGGCGGATGTGCGCGCCAACCTACCCGACGGCGCGGTGGAGCTGGTGCCGGGCGCGCGGGCGTTGGTCCCCACGGGGCTGCGCATGGAAATCCCGCCTGGTTACGAGGTGCAAGTGCGCCCCCGGTCGGGTCTGGCGTTGAAACACGGGCTGATGCTGGTCAACAGCCCCGGCACCATAGACAGCGATTATCGTGGGCCGTTGGGAGTGATTGTCCTGAACGCGGGTGATGCGGCGTTTACGGTGACCCATGGCATGCGTATTGCGCAGTTGGTCGTGGCCCCGGTTGTGCAGGGGCAGTTTGTGATGGGCGAGATCAACGAGACCGAACGCGGTGCGGGTGGTTTTGGGTCTACGGGGCAGGGCTGATGTTTTTGGTGTTGCTCATGGCGGCGGGGCTTTGGGGGCTTGGGGCGATGATGGGCGCGCCTCGGGCGACGCGGCTGACGATGATCGGCCTGTTGTATGTGGGCGTTTTGATCATTCAGGTGACGTTGCCAGATGGCAGCCCGCTGCGGATGGCCACAGGTCAAAGCCCTGCCTTGTGGCTTATCTTGGGCGGGTTTGGCGTGTTGGTCATGGGATACCGGCAGATTTTGGTACGCCTGCGTGGCCGCGCACAGCAAGGCGAGGCGACCGCGCAGGACACCCCCAAACCGAGGTTCAGTGACACCGAACTCAACCGATATGCGCGCCACATTGTGTTGCGCGAAATAGGCGGGCCGGGGCAGACGCGGCTCAAAAACGCCAAGGTGCTGGTGATCGGGGCCGGGGGGCTGGGTGCGCCCGCGTTGCAATATCTGGCCGCAGCCGGTGTGGGGACAATCGGGGTGATCGATGACGACCACGTCGAAAACGCCAACCTTCAGCGGCAGGTGATCCACAAGGATCAGGCGATTGGCACGCCCAAGGTGTTTTCTGCACAGGCCGAAATGATCGCGCAAAACCCGTATGTGACCGTGCGCCCGTATCACCGGCGGTTGACCGATGACATCGCGCAGGATCTGTTTGCTGACTACGATGTGATCTTGGACGGCACCGACAATTTCGACACGCGTTATCTGGCGAACCGGGTCGCGGTACTGCTGAAAAAGCCGCTGATTTCGGGGGCACTGAGCCAATGGGAAGGACAGCTTAGCGTCTTTGACCCGGCGCGTGGCGCACCGTGCTATCAATGTATTTTCCCGCAGGCACCCGCGCCGGAATTGGCCCCATCCTGTGCGCAGGCCGGTGTTGTGGGGCCGTTGCCCGGCGTGATCGGGGCGATGATGGCGATGGAGGCGATCAAAATCATCACCGACGCCGGTACTGCTTTGCGCGGCCAAATGGTGATCTACGACGCGCTATATGGCGAAAGCCGCACCATCGGTATCGCACCCCGCCCAGACTGCCCCATTTGCGGATCATAGATTTGACATATCGTCGCGACCCGGTCGCGCGTGGCCTTGTAAGGAGACCCTCATGACGAACGCCCTTTTGCACGATTGGACCACCCCCTTTCAGTTGGCCCCGTTTGACCAAATAGTAGATGATGATTTCGCGCCCGCGTTGGACACAGCATTGGCCCGCCACACCGCAGAGATTGAAGCAATTGCAACGTCAGATCAGGCGCCTGATTTTGCCAATACCGTTGCCGCGCTCGAGGCCGCCGGTGAGACGCTTAACCAAGTGCTAAGCGTGTTTTTCACCGTCGCGGGCGCTGACAGCAACCCCGCGCGCGAGGCATTGCAACGTGATTTTTCACCCAAACTGGCGGCGCATTTTGCCGAGATTTCCAGCAACAAGGCGCTATTTGCACGGGTTGCGGCGGTTTGGGCGGCGCGCGACGATCTTGACCTGACGGACGAAGAACAGCGCGTTTTGATGCTCAGCCATCGCGGGTTGGTGCGGTCTGGTGCGGCCCTAGAAGGGGCCGATGACGCACGCATGCAGCAGATCAAGGGGCGCTTGGCCGTGCTGGGCACGCAGTTCACGCAAAACCTACTGGCCGATGAACGCGATTGGTTCATGCCCCTGGCCGAAGGCGACATGCAGGGTTTGCCTGATTTCGTGGTCGCCGCCGCACGGGCCGCCGGTGCCGAGAAAAACGCGGATGGCCCGGTTGTGACATTGTCGCGGTCGCTGATCGTGCCGTTTTTGCAGTTTTCACCCCGGCGCGATCTACGCGAAACCGCGTTCAAGGCCTGGGCTGCGCGGGGGGCGAACGGTGGCGAAACAGACAACCGCGCCATCGCCGGTGAAATTCTGCAATTGCGCCAAGAGCGCGCGCAGTTGTTGGGGTACGCCAGTTTTGCCGACTATAAACTAGAAACAGAGATGGCCAAAACACCTGATGCGGTGCGCGATTTGCTGATGGCCGTGTGGGCCCCCGCCCGCGCGCAGGCCGAAGCGGATGCCCAGATCTTGACGGATATGATGCAGGTCGACGGGACAAATGGCCCGCTGGCCCCGTGGGATTGGCGCTATTATTCGGAAAAACGCCGGGTAGTTGAACATGACCTCGATGAGGCGGCGCTGAAGCCGTATTTTCAGCTCGACCGGATGATCGAGGCATCGTTTTCCTGCGCGACCCGGTTGTTTGGCCTGTCGTTCGCGCCGCTGGATGTGCCCCTGTACCACCCCGATTGCCGGGCGTGGGAGGTCACGCGCAACGGCGAACATGTGGCGGTGTTCATCGGGGATTATTTCGCGCGTGGTTCAAAACGGTCGGGGGCGTGGTGCTCTGCGATGCGCGCGCAGGCGAAATTTCCACGCACGCAAACGCCTGTCGTGATCAACGTGTGCAATTTTGCCAAAGGCGATCCGGCGTTGTTGTCCTATGATGATGCGCGCACGTTGTTCCATGAATTTGGCCATGCGTTGCACCAGATGCTGTCGAATGTGACCTACGAGAGCGTCTCGGGCACCTCTGTCGCGCGCGATTTTGTGGAACTGCCCAGCCAGCTTTATGAACATTGGTTGGACGTGCCGAAGGTGCTTGCCGAATTCGCGACCCACGCTGATACGGGCGCCGCGATGCCACAAGATATGTTAGACCGTGTGCTTGCGGCCGCCACCTATGACATGGGGTTCCAGACGGTCGAATATGTCGCCTCGGCGCTCGTTGATCTGGCGTTCCACGATGGGCCCGCACCTGATGATCTGATGGCACGTCAGGCCGAAGTGTTGCACCAAATCGGTATGCCCGATGCAATCACCATGCGCCATGCCACGCCACAGTTTGCGCATGTGTTTGCGGGCGATGGATATTCCAGCGGGTATTACAGCTATATGTGGTCCGAGGTCATGGACGCGGATGCATTTGCCGCCTTTGAAGAGGCGGGCAGCGCGTTTGACCCCGAACGTGCAGCGGCATTGGAGACGCATATTTTGTCTACCGGTGGCAGCCGCGACGCCGCAGATCTGTATACCGCATTTCGTGGCCGGTTACCGGGCGTAGAGGCCTTGCTGAAGGGGCGCGGGTTGGCGGCAGAGTAGCCTAATACCCGGTTGCACGGTCGACCAAATGCAAAAAGGGCTCGCCTGCTTCACCACGTCGGATGTTCTCTGCGATCACCTGTGCGGCGGTGTGGGGGCGGGTTTCTGCCGCCACATGCGGGGTGATCGTCACGGCGGGATGTGCCCAAAACAGGTGCTCCTGCGGCAGAGGTTCGATGCGAAACACGTCTAATGTCGCACCGGCGATCTGCCCGGTGTTGAGGGCGTCGAGCAGGGCTGTATCGTCGATCAGAGGCCCCCGGCCCGGATTGACCACAAAGGCCCCGCGCGGCAGCTGCGCCATCGCGGTGGCATCTAATATATTTTCAGTGGCGGCTGTGTTGGGCAACAGCAGCACCAAGATTTCTGCATGCGATAGGGCTGCTTTTAGGCCGTCGGCACCGTGATGTGTGGTGAGGTTGGCGATGTCTTTTGGCCGTCTGCTCCACCCGTGTACGTCAAAGCCAATGCGCGCCAATGCCGTACCCACTGCCGCGCCCAACGCGCCCATCCCCAAGACCGTGACACTGCGTTCATTTGCGAGCGGTGGGGTGTGCGGTTGCCATTGGTGATCAGGGTTGACGATATGGCGGTCCATCCCGAGGTGATAGCGCATCACGTGGCCTGTCACCCATTCTGCCATGGATTGGGTCATGCCGGGATCCACCATGCGGGCCAACGGATGCGTGAGGGTTGCGTTGCCAACGATGGCTTCGACACCGGCCCAAAGGTTTAGCACGGCTTTGGTCGTGGTGTAGGGGGTGAAATCCTTGAGCGGAGAGTTCGGCGCGTAGACGATATAATCGACGTCCGCAGGGGGAATGTCTTGCGCAATATGCGCCGACAGCCCAAGGGCGGCACAGGCGGCTTTGAGGGGGGCATTATAGGTGGGCCATTGGTCTGGTTGCGCAGCAAAAAGGATATTGATGGGCATAGTGGTTACCTTAAACGATGGACATGCGCGCTTTGCATGAGGCCAAAAGCCAACATCAAAACCAGCATCGCCGATCCGCCGTAGCTGACCAAAGGCAGCGGCACACCAACGACCGGCGCCAACCCCATAACCATCGACATATTGACGGCGAAGAACAAAAAGAAGTTGAGCCCGATGCCCAGAATGAGCAGCGATGAAAACCGGTCTTTGTTGATCAGAGCGGACCAAACGCAGAATAGAATGATCAACGCGTAAAGCCCGAGCAGCGAAATAGCACCCAAAAACCCGAATTCCTCGGCGAGGGTGGTAAAGATAAAGTCGGTGTGTTTCTCGGGCAGAAAGTTCAACCGGCTTTGGGTGCCCTGCATGAACCCGCGTCCCGTCCAGCCGCCCGACCCAAGCGCGATCTTGGATTGGGTGATGTGATAGCCCGCGCCTAACGGGTCACTGCTGGGGTCAAGGAACGTGTCGATCCGCCGGAATTGATAGTCTTTGATCAACTGCCAGTCTGTGCCGCGCGATTGGAACACAGCGGTGACAAGGCCAATGGCGCTGGTGACCACCACTGCGAAATAGGCCCAATGCACGCCGGCCAAAAACATCAACCCGCCGCCGGCCGCCAGCAACAGGATAGAGGTGCCCAAGTCAGGCTGGCGCAACACCAACAAGGTGGGCAGCATGATCGCGATCAGGGGTAAAAGCACCCAAAACGGGTGTGATGTGCGTTTGGCGGGCAGCCAGTCGTAGTAGGCGGCCAAGAACAACACCAAGGTGATTTTCATCAGTTCTGAGGGTTGTAACCGCATGAAACCAAGGTCGATCCAGCGTTGTGCACCCATCCCCACCGTGCCGAAAAGTTCCACCGCGACCAGAAGCGCGAGCGTCACCAAATAGCCAACGCCTGCCAGTGATCGCCAGAACCAAATCGGCACCATGGCCACGCCAACCATAAGGATAAAACCCACGGCAAAGCGTTTCATTTGTGGTTCTGCCCATGGGTTAAACGACCCACCCGCGACCGAGTAGAGCATCAAGAACCCAGCCCCCGAGATGGACGCGAGCAGGAGTGCGATAGGCCAGTTTAGGTAAAACACCTTGCGCAATCCGGTGGGTGCGGATTTGACGGCATATTCTAGATAGCTCATGCCTGATCCTGCCCGACGAACGAGGCCTGGGGTTGCATGTCGCGCAGCTTTTGTTGCTCTTGCTGGATGCGTTCGCGGTCCTTGGAGGGGTAGGCATCTAGCGGGGGCTGGCCACCATAAAGGGCCTGCAAGGTGATGTCGCGGGCAATCGGCGCGGCGGCTTTGGACCCGCCCCCACCATGTTCCACAACCACCGAAACCGCGTATTTAGGGCGGTCAAGCGGCGCGAAATTCACAAACAGCGCGTGATCGCGCCGTTCCCATGGCAGATCTTCGTTGCGAATGACACCCGCGCGCCGTTCGGCGGCAGTGATGTTGCGCACTTGGCTGGTGCCGGTTTTGCCCGCCATACGCATGGATTCGTCGATGATCCGAGAGCCATAGGCCGTGCCGCGTCGGTCATTGACCACGGCCGTCATCGCACGGCGAATTTTGCGCAGGTTGTTTTCGTTCATGCCCAGATCTTCACCGCCGCGCGATGGTTGCTCTATGCCATCGATGGATTTGATCAACCGAGGCTCGACCGAACGCCCGGTGGCCAACCGCGCGGACATCACCGCCAGTTGCAGGGGGGACGCCAACATAAAGCCTTGGCCGATCGAAACATTGACCGTATCCCCGACGCGCCAGCTTTGGCCGTAGGTTTGCTGTTTCCATTCCATGTCGGGGGCCAGCCCCTGTGCGACCGCGGACATGGGCACGTCATGCTTGACCCCTAACCCGAACCGCCGCGCCATATCGGAGATCTTTTCGATCCCGACTTTGATGGCCAGATCGTAATAATAGACGTCGCACGACCGTTTGAGCGAGGTTTGCAGATCAACAGACCCGTGGCCCGTGCGTTTCCAACAGTGGAACCGCCTGCCGGAGACTTCGAGATGACCGGGGCAATACACGGTGTCGTCGGGGCCGATCAGACCGGCTTCTAGGGCGGCCATGGCGGTGACCATTTTGAAGGTAGAGCCGGGGGGGTACAGGCCCTGAACCGTTTTGCTGGCGAGGGGGCGGTATTTATTGCCGGTCAGAAGGCTGTAGTTTTTTGTGGAAATGCCGCGCACAAACAGGTTGGGGTCGAATGTGGGCGCCGATGAGCAGGCCACCACATCGCCGGTGTCGCAATCGAGAACCACGGCGCTGGCGCTTTCTTCGCTGAGGCGCGCCTGAACATACCCCTGCAATTTCGCGTCAATCGTGAGCTGGATGTCAGAGCCGGTGACACCCTCGCGCCGGTCCAATTCGCGCATCACGCGGCCCGCGGCATTAACCTCGACCCGCTTTGCCCCGGCTTTGCCGCGCAAGAGCGGTTCCAGCTTGGTCTCGACCCCGACTTTGCCGATCTGAAAGCGGGGGATCCGGAGCACGGGTTCAGGGTCGTCGATTTTTTCCAGATCGTAGTCTGATACCGGGCCGACATACCCTAGAATATGAGCAAAATCAGATCCTTGTGGGTACACGCGGCTTAGGCCCACCTCGGGGGTGACGCCGGGTAGGGCGGGCGCATTCACCGAAACGCGGCTGATATCTTTCCAGCGGACATCCTCGGCAACGGTGACAGGTAAAAACGAAGGCGAGCGCCGGAGTTCTTGTTTGGTGCGCGCCAGATCTTCGGGATCAAGCGGTATGATCCGGGCGAGCCGGTCAAGAACAACATCCGTATCACCGGCGTCTTCGCGGACAATCACAATGCGGTAAGAGGGCGAGTTTTGCGCCAGTCGGATGCCATTGCGGTCAAACACCTCGCCCCGAGATGGCGGAATGAGGCGCACGTTGATCCGGTTTTCCTCGGCCAGCAGGCGGAATTGATCGGCTTGATCGACCTGCAAAAACCGCATGCGCGCGGCGAGCCCACCAATGAACAGCAGTTGAGCCCCACCCAAAAGTGCCGCGCGTCGTGAAATCCGGCGATGGCTGAAATCTGTTTCGGCGCGGGTTTTTTTCATGAGTGTGTTTCGCTTTTCATAAACGCGCCCCGTTTCCATCGAGATCGCCGGGGGCCGATCTGCGGACGCGCATGATATTATGCGTCGCCGCGACCACAAAAGGATAAGACAGTATTGTCATGATCACCTCAAACACCGTCAAGCCAAAGGGGGGCAGTTCAATGAACGTCAGGATCAACATTGCGCGATACGCGATAGATATGCCCAAAACAACGATGCACACCCGCAGCCATTCGGCGGGGAACCCGGTGTCGCGCATGCCGCGCGCCCGGTGTTTCAGGCTTTCGCAACCGACGAGAGCCAGCAAGGCCCACAGCCCCGGCGGACGTTGTAGCAACAGATCTGCCAGCAAAAACAACGCGGCAAGCGCCAATGCAGGGACGTATTCGGGCCGCCGCAGGGACCACGCGCAGGCAAAGCCCAACAAAAGATCAGGCCCGACCCAACGGCGCGGTGTGGTTTCTAGCGGCAAAAGGTGAAAAAACAGAATGGCGCAGACAAGCAACGTAAAACTGAGGCGCATGCCCCAGATCCGGGAGGGGGCAAGGTCGCTCATTGTGTGGGCCCGTCTTGGGCGATGACGGGTTGCGCCGGCAGCTGGGGTCCAATGATGTGCGCGGTATCAGAGACCGGGGCCGTCCCGTGGTGGCGTAACACGCGAAGAAATTCCAAGCGTTGATAGTCGGCAGACAACCGCACGCGCAACTTGCCCGACGGGTCCAGTGCGACCTGGCCGATCAACAGCCCAGGGGGGAACACACCACCATCGCCGGAACTGATCACCCGGTCACCGGGGCGCACCTGATCGTCGTCCTCAAGGAATTCGATGGGGGGGGCCGCGGAATTGTCGCCCGCAACAATCGTCCGCTGGCCCGATGGTTGAATGACGGCGGGGATGCGGCTGGAGGCATCGGTGAGCAAGATCACGCGGGCGGTGCTGTCGCCGACCCCCGAGATACGACCAACGACGCCGATCCCGTCCATGGTTGCCCACCCTTCGACGACGCCATCACGCGCGCCTACGTTCAGCAAAACAGACTGCCGGAAGGGTGATCCGCTGTCGGCCAGAACCACGCCGGTGATATAGGTCAGGCGGGGATCCAACCGCACATTGTTCAGGTCAAGCAGCCGCGCGTTTTCTTGTTCTAGCTGCAGGGCGGCTTCTTTCCAGGCTTGCATGCGGCGCAATTCGGACCGCAATTCGCGGTTCTGTTCGGCCAGACGCTGGTAACTTTGAAAGTCCTTCAACAGATTGATCGTGCCGGTCACCGGGGCCATGGCCCAATCAAGCCGGGGCACAAATTGATCGGTGATTTGTGCGCGAAACCGTTCAACCCTTGGGCTGTCGATACGCCAAATCATAAAGACGGCAAACAAACACAAGACCAACACACCCAGCAACAGCCGGGCCAATGGGCCGGTGTATTCGTTACCGTTGGATCTGTCATTTGCCATTTCAGGCGGTCTCCTGCCCCGTCAAAGGCAGGCAAACCTGCCACTGATCGGGGGGTCTGGTCGGATGCGCTTAGCTGTCGTAATCGATGGCGTGGCGCAGTTGTTTTTCATATTCGAGCGCTTTGCCCGTGCCCAAGGCAACGCAGTTCAGCGATTCGTCAGCAATAGATACGGCCAGCCCTGTCTGTTCGCGCAGCGCCAAATCGAGATCGCCCAACAAAGCACCACCACCCGTCAGCATCACGCCACGGTCGACGATATCAGCGGCCAGATCCGGGGGCGTGGTTTCCAGCGCGGTCATCACAGCCTCGCAGATCTGTTGTACAGGTTCGGCCAGCGCTTCGGCGATCTGTGCTTGCGTCACCTCGATTTCTTTGGGTACACCGTTCAATAGATCGCGCCCGCGGATTTGCATGGATGTGCCGCGCCCGTCGTCGGGCATCCGTGCGGTGCCGATCGATGTTTTCACCCGTTCAGCGGTGGTTTCGCCCACCAACAGGTTCTGCTGGCGCCGCAAATAGCTGATGATGGCCTCGTCCATCCGGTCTCCACCGACGCGAACGGACCGCGCATATACAATGTCGCCCAGGCTCAGAACCGCGACCTCGGTGGTGCCGCCGCCAATATCGACGACCATGTTGCCGGTCGGATCGGTGATCGGCATGCCGGCGCCGATCGCCGCGGCGATGGGTTCGGCGATCAGTCCGGCACGCCGCGCGCCCGCACTCAGAACCGACTGGCGGATCGCACGTTTTTCAACGGGGGTTGCACCATGGGGCACACAGACGATGATCTTGGGTTTCGAAAACGTGGAGCGTTTGTGCACCTTGCGAATGAAATGTTTGATCATTTCTTCGGCGGTGTCAAAATCAGCGATCACACCTTCGCGCATGGGGCGGATCGCCTCGATGCTGCCGGGCGTGCGGCCCAACATAAGCTTGGCGTCTTCGCCGACGGCCAAGACCTTCTTTACGCCGTCCTTGACATGATACGCCACAACAGAGGGTTCCGACAGGATGACACCGCGCCCTTTGACGTAGACGAGTGTATTGGCAGTGCCCAGATCGATGGCCATATCCGATGAAAACAGACCGCGAAATTTGTCAAACATTAGGTTTCAACCTTGCTCGAATGTGTTTTAAGCCGTCCCCGTTCTGAAGATCAGCCATTACTCTCTTATAGGCTTAGCCCTGTTAAGGTGAAAGAGGCGTTAACGAAGATGTAGGCAGCATGTTGCTTTTAACGTTTTGATGTGAATTAGCGCCAAAAGCCATGAAATATGGGCCAAAATTGACATTGCCTCGGCCTAGGTCGTGCCCATGCAGATCAAAAATATAGGCACGTCGGCGGATAAAACACCGCCGACGCAGTAAATCGCGCGCTTAAGTCACATCTTTGTAACTGATTTCAGGGGTGTCCTTGCCGCCTTTTTCACGCCGCACCAGCAGACGGTTAAGCGCGTGAATATAGGCCAGCGTTGAGGCCACAACCGTATCGGTGTTGGCCGATTGGCCCGTCACGATCCGGCCGTCTTCTTCCATGCGGACGGTGACAGTGGCCTGCGCATCGGTGCCTTCGGTCACGGCGTGCACTTGGTACAGTTGCAACCGCGCGTTGTGAGGCACCAGCGCCTTGATCGCATTAAACGCCGCATCCACGGGCCCGTCGCCCGTCTGTGATGTGGTGTGTTCGGTCCCGTCGATATGCATGACCAGATCGGCCTGCTGCGGGCCTGCGGTGCCGCAGACGACCTTTAGAGACGCCAGTTTCAACCGGTCGTTTTCGGGGTCGGTTGACGTGCGCATCAACGCAATCAGGTCATCGTCATAGATTTCCTTTTTGCGATCCGCCAATTCCTTGAACCGGACAAACACGTCCTTAAGCTGGTTGTCGCCCAGCTCAAACCCAAGGTCTTCGAGCTTTGAGCGCAACGCCGCACGACCGGAATGTTTGCCCATCACCAAATTGGTTTCGGACAGGCCGACGTCTTCGGGGCGCATGATCTCGAACGTTTCGGCGTTTTTCAGCATGCCGTCCTGATGGATGCCGCTTTCATGCGCAAAGGCGTTTTTGCCCACGATAGCCTTGTTGAACTGCACCGGAAAGCCCGCCACAGTCGCAACCCGGCGCGAGATATTCATGATCTTGGTGCTGTCGATCCGGGTCTGGAACGGCATGATATCATTGCGCACTTTCAATGCCATCACGACTTCTTCGAGAGCGGTGTTGCCTGCGCGTTCCCCCAAACCGTTGATCGTGCATTCGACCTGACGCGCGCCTGCCTCGACGGCGGCCAGACTGTTGGCCGTCGCCATACCCAGATCGTTGTGGCAATGGGTGGCAAAAATGATCTCATCGGCACCGGGCACGCGGTTCAGCAGCATCTGGATTAATGCCGCAGATTCGCGCGGGGCGGTGTAGCCGACGGTGTCGGGAATGTTGATCGTGGTGGCACCCGCCTTGATGGCGATTTCGACAACACGGCACAGGTAATCTTCTTCGGTGCGGGTCGCGTCCATCGGGGACCATTGCACGTTATCACATAGGTTGCGCGCATGGCTGACGGTCTGTTCGATCCGTTCGGCCATCTGATCTTTGTCGAGGTTCGGGATCGCGCGGTGCAATGGGGACGTGCCGATAAACGTGTGGATGCGCGGGTGTTTGGCGTGTTTGACCGCCTCCCAGCAGCGATCAATATCACCGATTTGCGCCCGTGCGAGGCCACAGATCACCGATGTCTGGGCGCGCTGCGCGATCTCGGAGACGGCGGCGAAATCGCCCTCAGAGGCGATGGGAAACCCGGCTTCGATGATATCGACGCCCATTTCATCCAATAGCCCAGCAATCTCGAGCTTTTCGGCATGGGTCATGGTCGCACCGGGGCTTTGTTCGCCGTCGCGCAATGTGGTGTCAAAAATCAGGACGCGGTCCTGTTTGCTCTTGTCTGTCATGTTTGGTTCTTTCGATTTTCTGCTGTGTTCCTTGGCGCGCGACACTTCCCTCTGAGCGGGCGCGCCGAACGGCACGCTCAGAGGCGTGTTAGCAGCAGTAGCGCGGCAGCTGGGCGCAGTATGTCGCGCGACCGGGTGATATGTTGAGCAGATGCCATGCGACAGTTATACGCACAGAAATGCAAATGGGAAGTTGATTTTTTGCACGTCTGTACATCTGTGGCGTGGATTTGCGCATAGGCCCTTGAAGCGCGATCTGACCCGGCTAAATGCGCTTAGATGAAAAGAACTTTGATAATAGGCGCATCCGGTGGGATTGGCGCAGGTCTGGTGGCGATGTGTGCCGCGCGTGGCGATGCCGTAACGACGCTATCGCGCAGTGCCGATGGGTTTGACATCACCGACGAGACCAGTGTGGCGCACCATCTTGGCGCGTTGGACGGGCCGTTTGATCTGGTGGTGGTGGCCACGGGGGCATTGGTGGTCAACGGGGCCGAACCAGAAAAGAGCGTGAAGTCGGTGACGCGTCAGGCGATGATGGATCAGTTCGCGGTGAATGCGGTGGGGCCTGCGCTGGTGCTGCGCCACGCGGCAGACCTGTTGCGCCGCGATGGGGCGGGGGTTGTGGCGGTTTTATCGGCGCGCGTCGGGTCGATCGGGGACAACCGCATGGGCGGTTGGGTCAGCTACCGCAGTGCCAAAGCGGCGGTGAACCAGATCGTGCATACCACCGCCATTGAACTAAGCCGCACGCATAAACAGTCTGTCTGCGTCGCACTGCATCCCGGTACGGTCGCCACACCTTTCACGGCCAAATATCTGGGCCGCCACCCTGCGGTCCCGCCCGATGATGCCGCGCAAAACCTGTTGAACGTGATCGATGATTTGACCCCTGCGCAGACGGGGCAGTTCTTTGACTGGGCCGGCAAAACGGTGCCTTGGTGAGCAGGCTGATCTTGGTTTTGGGCGACCAACTGTCCCACGGGCTTAGTGCGCTGCGCGACGCGGATCGGACCAAAGACGTGGTTGTTATGGCCGAGGTCGCCGCCGAAACCGATTATGTGCAACACCACCCCAAGAAAATCGCGCTGATCTTTGCGGCGATGCGCAAATTCGCAGCGGCCCTCAGGGCAGATGGCTGGGACGTGCGATACTGCGAGCTGGATGACACCGACAACACGGGGTCTATCGTGGGCGAACTGTTGCGCCGCGCCGATCAAACCGGGGCAACAGACGTGGTGGTCACAGAGCCGGGTGAATGGCGGTTGATCACTGCACTGAAACACGCGCCGATCACGACACACATCTTGCCTGACGACCGATTTATCGCATCACACCACGCGTTTGAAACCTGGGCTAGTGGCCGCAAACAGTTACGGATGGAATATTTTTACCGCGATATGCGGCGCAAAACGGGTTTGTTAATGGACGGGAAAGACCCCGTCGAAGGCAAGTGGAATTTTGACCACGACAACCGCAAACCCGCGCCCGAAGATGTGGCCTTTGATGGCCCGCTGCGGTTTACCCCCGACGCCGATGTTGCCGCGGTGTTGGATCTGGTTGAGGCGCGGTTTGGCGGACATTTCGGGGATTTGCACCCGTTTTGGTTTGCCACAACGCGGGGACAGGCGTTGCAAGCGTTGGCTCATTTTGTTGACCATGCGTTGGCCCGGTTTGGCGATTACCAAGACGCGATGTTGTCTGAAAACCGGTTTTTGTATCACGCGGTGATCTCGGCCTATATCAACATTGGCCTGCTGGACCCTCTAGAGGTGTGTGAAAAAGTAGCGGCAGCCTATGCGGCAGGGACCGTGCCAATCAACGCCGCCGAAGGATTCATCCGGCAGATCATCGGCTGGCGTGAATACATGCGCGGCATCTATTTCCTGGAGGGGCCGCAGTACACCGAACGCAACATGCTGGGCCACACCCGCGACCTGCCCGACCTGTTTTGGGGTGGGGAAACGCAGATGCGGTGTCTGTCCAAAACGGTGCAGCAGACCAAACAAGAGGCCTATGCCCACCACATCCAACGTCTGATGATCACCGGGAATTTTGCGCTGTTGGCAGGGATTGACCCGCAGCAGGTGCATGAATGGTATCTGGCCGTCTACATGGATGCCTTTGAGTGGGTCGAAGCACCCAACACCGTCGGCATGAGCCAGTTCGCCGATGGTGGTATCATCGCGTCCAAACCCTATGTGTCCAGTGGGGCGTATATCAACCGGATGTCGGATTACTGCAAAGGGTGCGCCTACAAGGTCAGCCAGAAAACCGGCGAGGGGGCCTGCCCGTTTAACCTGTTGTATTGGCATTTTCTGGATCGCCACCGGGACCGCTTCAAGAGCAACGCGCGCATGGGCAACATGTACCGCACGTGGGATAAAATGGCCGCGGATCGCCGCACGACTGTCTTGGCAGACGCGGATGAGGTTCTGGCGCGATTGGATGCAGGACGCGTCGTGTAGGTCCAGTGTCTCTGATGACCCGTGCCGACGGTGTTACCGCCACAGCGGGGCTTCCATACATGTGCGTATAGACAAAAAGCACTTATTTACGTATATTATAACGTATTCAAACTGTTTTTCTCGTTAAATTTTTAGACATGCACGACCGTATTTCCGTGCGCATTGAAAGGGATAGTATGCTTGAATTTATCAGACGTCATATTGGATGGACTGTCAGCGGACTGCTTGCCATATCTGCCATCGGGTTCTGGGTCTATGTAAAATATGTCGGGGTCCAGCAGCCCGAAACTGGAATAGACCCGTTTTTTATCGCCTTTGAAACGATCCTGTCAGCGCTTTCGGTCGGGCTGGTTATCGTTTTCATACAGAAAATCGGGGAACGTTATTCGGTCGAAGAACGCATCCGCGAACTCAAAGATGCCATCGACAGTGAGCGCGAAGAACTTGAAAATAGGATGGATGATATCCGGCGCCGAACCGAAAATGCGCTTCAGCTGAAATTCGGGTACGGGTTGGATGGGATTGCCGATGATCCGCATGAACTGCAGCACATAAAGCGGCTTAAGACCGGGCATGTGTTTTGGCTCAATACTCTGTTCCGGGATGCCGAAAAGAACATGGTGGCGATCTTGGAGGCGGTCAAGCAGGGGACAAACGTTGATTTGTTGATGATGTCGCCGTTTAGCGATTATGCCGAAATACGGGGTCGTTATACGGCCCCGGCATTCAAAGATGCCAGTTCAGTGCACAGCAATACTGAATCGTATAGCAAACAGCTGGCCGCGAGTTTCAGCTTCATGCTGACACATTATGAACAGTATGAGCGGCTGAAAAAAGCTGACCCGTCCATTGGCGAACTGAGGGTGCGGTTTTATGATGACCCTGCGGGGCTGCCTATTTTGATCGTGAACAGCGGAGAGGTCACAGAGGCCTATTCTGGCTTTTACCTCAACAGTGTCTCAAGTCAGATGCCCTATATAAAATGGTCTGAAACCATCGCGGGTGGTGCGTTTATCGGAAGCCTGCAAGACTATTTCGAACGTAAATGGCACTTTGCTGGCGACAATACCATTGAGACCATTCGCGAACGGGCGCGACAGCAAAAGCCAGAAATATTAGAAGATGCGTTGGTGGAATAAACGAATGGCGCAGAACGTATTCCGATGTATCAGCATCGCAGGATCGTTCTGCGTGGTTTGAAGCACCCCAACAGGGTCCGCAATCAGCCGCCGTCTGTCAGCGCGCCGTTTTCCCAACTGCCGGTGGTTTCTTCGCCGCTGGCATAGCGCATGGTGCCTGTGCCCTGTCGTTTGCCCGACTTGAAGGTGCCCTCATAGACGTCGCCATTGACGTAAGTCGCGATGCCTTCGCCTTCGATTTCGCCCTCGACCCATGCGCCTTCATAGACAAACCCGCTGGGCATGGTGATCTTGCCCGTACCGTGGCGCTGGCCGGTTGCGAAATCCCCTACATAGACCGTACCATCGGGGTAGGTGGCCGTCCCTGTGCCCTGCCGTTGGCCGTCAATCCAAGTGCCATCGTATTTGTAGCCATCCGCATAGGTCATGATGCCTTGCCCATGGTTGCGCGCATTCTTGAATTCGCCGTCGTAGACGACACCGTTGATGTAAGAGGCCTTGCCTCTGCCGTCGATCACGCCCGCCTTCCATGCGCCGTCATAGGTGGACCCATCGGCGTAAGTGATCAGGCCCTTGCCATCCGCAAGACCGCCCGCGAAATCCCCCACATAGATCGACCCGTCTGGGTAGGCCACGCGGCCGCGCCCGGCGATTTCGCCCGCGACCCATGATCCGGTGTACATATAGCCGTCTTCGGCGGTGAATGTGCCCTGCCCATCGCGCAAATCACCGGCGAAATTGCCTTCGTAGATGTCGCCATTGGCATAGTTTACCTTGCCCAACCCCTCGCGGCGGCCTGCCACCAACTGTCCTTCGTAGATGTCGCCATTGGCTTGGGTCAGCTTGCCGGTGCCGTCAATTTGGCCATCGCGCCACAGCCCGACATAAACGAGCCCGTCAAGCATGGTCAGCGTGCCTTCGCCTGCACGTTTACCCGCCTTGATCTGGCCTTCGTAGACGGCCCCGTCGGGGTAGGTGATGACGCCTGCGCCCTCTTTGACACCCTCTAGCCAGTCGCCGGTGTATTCATATCCGCCGGGGCTTTGCATGGTGCCTTTGCCGTGGTGCTTTGCGTTGCGAAACCCGCCTTCGTAGCGCACCCCATTGGCATATAGCGCGATGCCAGTGCCCATGATCGCGCCGCCCAGCCAGTCGCCTTCGTAGGTACCGCCATCTGCAAAGGTGATTTTGCCAAACCCCTCGGGCTTGCCCTTGGCAAAAAGCCCCTCGTAGACGGACCCATTGGGGAACCGCGCAATGCCGTCGCCTTTGATTTCGCCGTCGACCCATTGGCCGGTGTATTCATAGCCGTTGGGCAGTTTGTAAGAGCCCACACCGTGCTGCACACCGCCGCGAAACGTCCCTTCGTAAACGCCGCCGTCGTCGTATTGTTTGGTCAAGACCTGATCGTCTTGTGCCCAAAGTGGCATGGGCAGAAGAGCGAAGCAGAAGATCAGACGGCGCAGAAGCATGAGGACCCCTTGGACGGACGGTGACAGTAAAACATGGGCTCAAGCCCAGCCTGAGCCCCTTCAGAACTTACGCAAACCCCGCTTTGGGGGCAATCGTCTTTTGTTACGATTGCGCGGACAGAGGCTTTTCACGCGCCCGCAATCTGCTACATGGCTGATAGGCAGGCAAAAAGGGCCGATACGCATGGCAGATCGATTTCGGATTACTCTGGGGCAGCTCAACCCAACGGTGGGCGATCTGGTGGGCAATGCAGCTTTGGCGCGCAAAGCTTGGGAGGCCGGGCGCGATGCGGGTGCCGATTTGGTCGCCCTGCCAGAGATGTTTATCGCCGGGTATAACGCGCAGGATTTGGTCATGCGCCGGGCGTTCCAGTTGGATGCCGCCGCCCAGATTGATGCGCTGGCCAAGGCCTGTGCCGATGGTCCTGCGTTGGCGATTGGGTGCCCGTGGGTCGAAGGCACCAAGCTATATAACGCCTATCTGATCCTCAAAGGGGGTCAGATCGTCAGCCAGCAGCTCAAACACCACTTGCCGAATGAAACCGTCTTTGACGAGGTCCGTATCTTTGATGCGGGACCGTTGGGCGGACCCTATGACGTGGGGGGCGTGCGTGTCGGCAGCCCGGTCTGCGAAGACGCCTGGCACGAGGACGTGGCCGAAACCTTGGCCGAAACGGGCGCCGAATTTTTGCTGGTGCCCAATGGGTCGCCCTACTACCGGGGCAAATTTGACACCCGCCTGAACCACATGGTGGCGCGGGTGGTAGAAACAGAACTGCCGCTGATTTACCTCAATATGGTCGGCGGGCAGGATGATCAGGTGTTTGATGGCGCGTCGTTTGCCTTGAACCCCGGTGGCCAGCTGGCACTGCAATTGCCGATGTTTGACGAGACGATTGCGCATGTTGATCTGGAACACACAGATCAGGGCTGGCGCGTGGTCGAAGGCCAGAAAGCCGCGCACCCCGACTCGTGGGAACAAGACTACCGTGTGATGGTGATGTCGCTGCGCGATTATTGCCGCAAGACGGGCTTTGGCAAGGTGGTGTTGGGGCTGTCGGGCGGGGTCGATTCGGCGCTGGTTGCGGCGATTGCTGTGGATGCGTTGGGCGCGCAGAATGTGCATTGTGTGATGTTGCCGTCTGAATACACGTCTGACGGGTCGCTGGATGATGCCACCGCGGTGGCCGCCGCCTTGGGCTGTCGCTACGACACCGTGCCGATCGCAGGCCCGCGTGCCGCCGTGACAGAGGCGCTTGCGCCGATGTTCGAGGGGTTAGAGCCCGATCTGACCGAAGAAAACATTCAGTCACGGCTGCGCGGGCTGTTGTTGATGGCGATGTCGAACAAGTTCGGCGAGATGTTGTTGACCACGGGCAATAAATCCGAGGTGGCCGTGGGGTACGCCACGATCTATGGCGACATGGCGGGCGGGTATAACCCGATCAAAGACCTGTATAAAACCCGCGTGTTCGAAACCTGCCGCTGGCGCAATGCCAACCACCGCGACTGGATGATGGGGCCGCAAGGTGCCGTGATGCCCGACAGCGTGATCGACAAACCGCCTTCGGCCGAATTGCGCGATGACCAAAAAGACAGTGACAGCCTGCCAGACTACCCAGATCTTGACGCAATGCTCGAGATCTTGGTGGATCGGGCCGGATCTATAGACGACTGCGTTGCGGCTGGCTTTGCGCGTGATGTGGCGAAAAAGGTCGAACATCTGGTTTATATCTCAGAATATAAACGGTTCCAGTCTGCGCCGGGTGCGCGACTGACCAAAGGCGCATTCTGGTTGGATCGCCGCTATCCCATCGTCAACCGGTGGCGGGATCCGTCATAACCGCACCTGACGGACCATAGTCTGGGGGTGTTGCTTTGTGCCGGGTCCCCGGTGGGGTAATCCGGTACAAAACATACGTGGGGCGGCGACGTCGGCCTGCACGTCGGCCAACGTCGCCGCCCCGTGCAATATTACAGCATCAACTGATAGCTGTGGGGCGCGTAGGCGAACGCATCACCGGATTTTTCCACATATCCGATACCGGGCCAGGGCATGTGATACCCAACAAACGCCGTTTTATCCGCCGACAGCATATCCAGAAGGGTGCGGCGCGTTGTGGCGGCTGTTGTTTTGTCCATGTCGAACTTCACTTCCCAATCGGGGTGCGCCAAGGACCACACGTAGTGATTGGCAAAATCCCCGCCGAGCAGAAGCTGTGTGCCGCCGTCTTCGACCATAAACGCCATGTGTCCGGGCGTGTGGCCAAACGCGTTCATGCCTGTCAGGCCAGATACAACTGACCCACCGTCTTCAATAAACGTGAACTGTTCGGCAAAGGGCGCGACCTTGGATTTGAACGTGTCGTTGTCCTGTGCGGCCCATGCGTCAAATTCAGTACGCCCTGTGACGTAGCGCGCATTTGGATAGGTCAGCGAGCCGTCTTCCAGTGTCATGCCGCCCACGTGGTCGCCGTGCATGTGGGTGATGACCACAATATCGATTTGGTCCGGGGTGTAGCCCGCGGCGGTTAGGGCGGCGGTGGTGCCTGCACCGGACAACCCGGTGTCAAACAACACCAATTCGGACCCGGTGTTCACAACCGTGGGGGTAAAGAAGAACTGCGCCTTGTCGGTGGGCAGGTTTGCCGCGGCCGAGACGCTGTTGAATGTGTCCTCATCCACGTTCAGCCCAAAAATGCTGCGCGGGTCATCACGTGCCACGCTCCCTGCGAGCAAAGTGGTCACGTCAAAACCACCGACTTTGACCCGTTGGAACGGTGACATGGCGGTCCCCAAAATCGGCGCGGCCGCTTGGGCTGTTCCGGCGGTGGCGGCGGCCAGTGGTAGCGTGGCGGCGCCCGCAAGTGCGGCCCGGCGCGTGAGTTTCATTTGATCAGACATGATCGTTTCCTTTGCTGTTGGATGGGGGCAAATTTATTAGTGTCGAACTTAGTGTGACTTTGCGTGGTGCCAATGAAAATATAATCACGCGGTATCATATTCTTGCGAGGATGGCGTGTTGGGCCTAATTCAACCCTTGCGGGACGAAGTTTGGTGCAATCGCGTGCGGGCGAGGTGCGGTTTGCTGGACAAATCAGCGCGCCTGTGACACCACGCGCTGCAACAGGAGACATGCATGACAACCACCCGTTTCGCCCCGTCGCCCACTGGCCACATTCACATCGGTAATTTGCGGACCGCGCTGATGAACTATCTCATCGCGCGCAAGGCCGATGGTACGTTTATCTTGCGTATCGACGACACCGACCCTGAGCGGTCTAAAGAAGAATATGTCGACGGCATCAAACGTGATCTGGACTGGCTTGGCCTGCACTGGGACCGGGTTGAACGCCAATCCGAACGGATGGACAGATACGCCGCTGCGGCGGATCAATTGCGTGACATTGGCCGGTTCTACGAAGCGTTCGAGACGCCGACCGAATTGGATCTGAAACGCAAGAAACAGCTGAACATGGGCAAACCGCCGGTTTATGACCGTGCGGCCTTGGCGCTGAGCGATGCGGAAAAAGACGCCCTGCGCGCCGACCGCGGCGAAGGTGTGTGGCGGTTCAAACTGGATCAGGCGCGCATTGAATGGAACGACGGCATCTTGGGTGATATCTCTATTGATGCGGCCAGCGTGTCAGACCCGGTGCTGATCCGGGGGGACGGCCAAGTGTTGTACACATTGGCCAGCGTCGTCGATGACACCGAGATGGGCGTGACCCATGTTGTGCGCGGGTCGGACCACGTGACCAACACCGCGACACAAATCCAGATTATTCAGGCGCTTGGCGGCGCGGTGCCATCGTTTGCGCACCATTCCCTGCTGACGGGCCCACAGGGTGAAGCGCTGAGCAAGCGGTTAGGCACGTTGTCCCTGCGGGATCTGCGCGAACAGGGCGTGGAGCCGATGGCACTGCTGAGCTTGATGGCGCGTCTGGGGTCCAGCGACCCGGTGGACCTGCGCACAGAAATGTCCCAGCTGATCGATGGGTTTGATCTTGGGCGGTTCGGCGCCGCGCCGACCAAATTCGATGCCGCTGATCTGATGCCCCTGACGGCGCGCCATCTGGCGGGTCTGGTGCTGGCCGATGTCGCCGCGCCCATCGCGGCGGCGGGCGTGCCCGATGACATGGCCGAACAGTTCTGGGCCGTCACACGTGAAAACATCACCACATTGCAGGATCTTGCAGGATGGTGGGCCATGATGCGAGATGGCGCCGACCCGGTGATCGACGCGGAAGACACCGAATTTGTGGCACAGGCGATCGCCCTGCTGCCCGACGCCCCGTTCAACGACCAAAGCTGGGGCGCATGGACCGCCGCCGTTAAAGAGGCCACAGGCCGCAAGGGGCGCGGGTTGTTTATGCCGCTGCGCAAGGCGCTGACCGGTCAGGCGCACGGCCCTGATATGTCGGCATTGATGCCGTTGTTGCAGGTGGTCAAAGCCCGCAACGTTACTGGATAACCGCGCGGCTTTGGGGTGGCCTACGTGACCACCTGTGCGCCCACACGGCCAAGGTGGTCATCCACTGTGGCGGTTTGCGCGGGGGGCAGTTTTTGATGGCGCGGGTACTGGGGCGCGTGGCGGTCATCCAAGACGGGGGTGTCCCATCCGTCGGTGGTGTCAAAAAACCGCGCTACCCCGGCGCTCCCGAACACATCATGAAACCCCTGCACAACCACATCAAGATAGCTAAGCAAAATCACTTGCGTGCTGCGCGGGTGCATGGTTTCGGGTGGCACAGCATAGACCGCAATATCAGGCGCGCCGGGGTGGGCGTGGTCAACGTGGCCGTCAACGGGCACACGGGCATATCCGGTCTCGCGGGTGTCCAATGCGACCCAATCGGCGCCGGGTACCGCGGCAATCAACCCGTCGATTTTATGGCCGGGGCTGGGCACACCCGTCAACAACACGCTGCCTGCCCGTTCTGTCGCCACCCAAGCGCGCCGCCAGCCGTTTAACGTCGCAGGATGCGGGTCCGGGTAGGTGTGGCTGCGGGTGTTCACAAGGCTGCCGTAGCCGAAAAAATAGGGGTCGCTCATTGTTTGTCCTGCCAAAATTTTAGCACACTCAAACATTATGGCGAAGTGGGCACAAGACGTCTTGACCTCGTCGCGCAGGCTGGCATACCGTCGCGCACATTCCCGCCCGGGAGAACTGGCCGCAAGGCTGGTGCCGAAGGAGCAACCGCCCCGGAAACTCTCAGGCCACCGGACCGCGCGGGATACCAGAACTCTGGAGAGAGGTGCCGCGTGGCATCCGCCGAAGGGATAACGATCTCAGGCGAAAAGACAGAGGGGGCATCTTGGGCGCGCTGGTGGCGCGTATCTGATGCCGGTGGGGTGCTTTGGTCCTATTCGGTTTTAAAGGAGAGGCCGAATGGCAGAATTGGCGATAACCCCCCTGCATGACCTTCATGTGGAATTGGGCGGGAAAATGGTACCCTTTGCTGGCTATTCCATGCCGGTGCAATACCCGATGGGCGTGCTCAAGGAACACCTGCACACGCGCACGGCGGCGGGGCTGTTTGATGTCAGCCATATGGGGCAGGTGGTTTTGTCCGGGCCCTCGTGGGATGCGGTTGCGCAGGCGTTTGAAGGCTTGGTGCCGATGGATGTGTTGGGGTTGGCCGATGGGCGGCAACGCTATGGGCTATTCACCAATGACGCAGGCGGTATCGAAGACGATCTGATGTTTGCCCGCCGGGGCGACGACCTGTTTGTGGTGGTGAATGCGGCCTGCAAGGCGGCGGATATCGCCCATATGCGTGCGTCTTTGCCTGCGGACATCACCGTCACAGAATTGACAGACCGCGCGTTGATCGCCCTGCAGGGGCCGGGTGCGGCGGCAGTGATCAGCGATATGGATGCGCAGGCGCGCGACATGCGGTTCATGGATGTGGCCGACCTGAACCTGGGCGGCCATGCGGTATGGGCGTCGCGGTCGGGGTACACCGGCGAAGACGGGTACGAGATTTCCGTGGCCGCAGACGAGGCCGAAACGTTGGTGCGCGCGCTGCTGGACCGGCGCGGCGTTGCGCCCATTGGGTTGGGCGCGCGCGATTCGCTGCGCCTAGAAGCCGGCCTGTGCCTGTATGGGCATGACATCGACGCGGACACCGGCCCCGTCGAGGGCGGGCTGAATTGGGCGGTGCAGAAAGTGCGGCGCGCAGGCGGGGCACGGGCTGGCGGGTTTCCTGGCGCGGCCGTGGTGTTGGAAACCTTCACTGCGGGGGTCACCCGCAAACGCGTCGGCCTAAAGCCGGAAGGCCGCGCACCGATGCGCGAAGGCGTGGTGTTGTTCGATGCGCCCGAAGGCGGCGCGCAGATTGGCCGCGTCACGTCGGGCGGGTTCGGGCCGTCGGTCGAAGGGCCGGTTGCCATGGGATATGTCGCGACCGAACACGCACCCGTTGGCACACCGCTGTGGGGCGAGGTGCGCGGCAAACGCTTGCCCGTTGCGGTGGTGGCGTTGCCCTTTGTGGCCGCCAATTTCAAAAGATGATCAAACAGGAGAAAACCAGATGAAATTCACCGAAGAGCACGAATGGCTGCGCGAAGAGGACGGCGTTATGGTCGTAGGCATCACCATCCACGCCGCCGAACAGCTGGGCGATGTGGTGTTTGTTGAACTGCCCGACGAAGGCACGACCGTCAGCAAAGATGACGAAGTAGTCGTGATCGAAAGCGTCAAGGCCGCGAGCGATATTCTGGCCCCGGTTGACGGCGAAATCGTCGAAGTGAACAGCGCGTTGGCCGATAACCCAAGCGCCGTAAACGAGGACCCGCAGGGCGAGGCGTGGTTTTTCAAGATGCGCGTCAGCGATGCCAGCCAGATGGACGAATTCATGGATGAAGCGGGCTATCAAAAGTTCATTTCCTAGACGCCTGACGTCGTTTGGACATGTGACTGTTTAAATAGGATCAAGCGCGGACCGCGCGGGAGAAATTGAGCAATGGTGTATAAACCAACCGAATATTTGCCGTATGATTTTGCCAATCGGCGCCACATTGGGCCGTCTCCGGTGGAAATGACCGAGATGCTGCGCGTTGTGGGGGCGGACACGATCGAAGGGTTGATCGACGACACCGTGCCAGCGGCCATTCGTCAGGCAGAGCCGTTGGATTTTGGCCGCGCCATGTCCGAACGCGAGGTGCTGGAGCACATGCGCAAAGTGGGCGCCAAAAACAAGGTGCTGACCTCGTTGATTGGGCAGGGGTATCACGGCACGGTCACACCGCCCGCGATCCAGCGTAATATCTTGGAAAACCCTGCGTGGTACACGGCTTATACGCCCTACCAGCCTGAAATTTCGCAGGGCCGGCTTGAGGCGCTGTTGAATTTCCAAACGATGGTCACCGATTTGACCGGGCTGGAAATCGCCAATGCGTCGTTGCTGGACGAAGCCACCGCCTGCGCCGAGGCGATGACCATGGCGCAGCGCGTCGCCAAATCCAAGGCGCGCGCGTTCTTTGTGGACCGCGATTGCCATCCGCAAAACATCGCCGTGATGCGCACGCGGGCGGCGCCTTTGGGCATCGAATTGATTATCGGCAACCCGGCCAAGATGGACGCAAGTGCGGTGTTTGGGGCGATCTTTCAGTACCCCGGTACCTACGGTCATGTGAATGATTTCACCGACCACATGACGGCCCTGCATGAACACGGCGCCATTGGTGTGGTATCGGCGGATCCGCTGGCGCTGACGCTGCTGAAAGAGCCCGGTGCGATGGGTGCTGATATCGCCGTTGGGTCGACCCAACGGTTTGGTGTGCCCGAAGGGTATGGCGGGCCCCATGCGGCCTATATGGCGTGCCGCGACGCTTATAAACGCGCGATGCCGGGGCGGATTGTCGGTGTTTCCATCGACAGCAATGGCAACCGTGCGTACCGCCTATCGTTGCAAACCCGCGAACAACATATTCGCCGCGAAAAAGCCACGTCGAACGTATGTACAGCGCAGGCATTATTGGCGGTTATGGCGTCGATGTATGCGGTGTTCCATGGGCCCGAGGGGTTGAAAGCCATCGCGCAACGGATCCACCGTAAAACGGTGCGTCTGGCCAAAGGGCTGGAAGATGCCGGGTTCAAGGTGGACCCAAAGGCCTGTTTTGACACGATTACCGTGGATGTCGGCCCGTTGCAGGCAGCGGTGATGAAATCTGCGGTGGACGAGGGCATCAACCTGCGCGCCGTTGGCGAGACCCGCGTCGGGATCACGATGGACGAACGGTGCAAACCGGCCACCCTCGAGGCCGTCTGGCGGGCCTTTGGCATTGACCGCCAAGATGTTGATTTTGCGCCCGAATACCGCGTCCCTGAAAAGATGCTGCGCACGTCCGATTACCTGACGCACCCGATTTTCCACATGAACCGCGCCGAAACCGAAATGATGCGGTACATGCGGCGTCTGGCAGACCGTGATCTGGCGCTAGATCGCGCGATGATCCCGCTGGGTTCGTGCACGATGAAGCTGAATTCGGCCGCAGAAATGATGCCCGTCAGTTGGCGTGAATTTTCCCTGCTGCACCCCTATGCACCCGCCGACCAAGCGCTGGGGTATGCCGAACTGATCGACGATCTTAACGCGAAGCTTTGCGATATCACCGGGTATGATGCGATCTCTATGCAGCCTAATTCGGGCGCGCAGGGCGAATACGCGGGGTTGTTGACAATCGCGAGCTATCACGCGGCGCAAGGGCAGGGGCATCGCAACATCTGTCTCATTCCGATGAGCGCACATGGCACCAACCCGGCGTCGGCGCAGATGGTCGGCTGGAAAGTCGTGGTGGTGAAAACCGCGCCCAACGGCGATATCGATCTGGATGATTTCCGTGCCAAAGCGGAAAAACACTCCGACAATCTGGCGGGGTGCATGATCACCTACCCATCGACCCACGGTGTCTTCGAAGAAACGGTCATGGACGTCACCCAGATCACCCATGATCATGGCGGTCAGGTCTATATTGATGGGGCCAATATGAACGCGATGGTCGGCCTGAGCCGTCCGGGGGATCTGGGCGGGGATGTCAGCCACCTGAACCTGCACAAGACCTTTTGCATCCCGCATGGTGGTGGTGGGCCCGGCATGGGGCCGATTGGCGTCAAGGCGCATTTGGTGGCGCATTTGCCCGGTTCGCCCGTTACGGGTGACGGTGCGGTGTCGGCGGCGCCCTTTGGGTCACCGTCCTTGTTGCCAATCAGTTGGGCCTATTGCCTGATGATGGGCGGCGACGGGCTGACACAGGCGACCCGCGTGGCGATTTTGAACGCCAACTACATCGCGCGGCGTTTGGAGGGCGCGTTTGAGGTGCTGTACAAAGGGCCCACCGGACGTGTCGCCCATGAGTGCATCGTTGATGTGCGCCCCTTTGCCGACAGCGCCGGTGTGACGGTTGACGACATCGCCAAACGGTTGATCGACTGCGGGTTCCACGCGCCCACAATGAGCTGGCCTGTGGCGGGCACCTTGATGGTGGAGCCGACAGAAAGCGAAACCAAGGCCGAGCTGGACCGGTTTTGCGATGCGATGCTGGCGATCCGGGCTGAAATTGCCCAGATCGAGAGCGGCGCGATGGATGCAGATAACAATCCGCTCAAGAATGCGCCGCACACGGTTGAGGATCTGGTTGGTGACTGGGACAGACCCTATGCGCGCGATACCGGGTGTTTCCCGCCCGGTGCCTTCCGGGTTGATAAATACTGGCCACCGGTGAACCGGGTCGACAATGTCTATGGGGACCGCCATCTGGTGTGCACCTGCCCGCCGATGGAAGATTACGCCGAGGCGGCGGAATAGGCTGAGCCTGCGAAAAACGGGGAGAGATTGTTCCAACCTCTCCCCGATCAAGACGCATATCTGCGTCTTTGCGATGCGGTCATCGGTATCCCGCCCGGCCCGCGCAGCCGTTAAACCCTACAGGGGTTAAGGTACCCTTTCTGTTTGTGGCAAAACACTGGCTTTTTTGCGGCGCGGTGATTTATTCCCGTGCGCGCAACACCTGCGCCGGTGTTGCGTTCAGCGGCCCCCATGCAAAAAACAGCCCAGCGATCAGCGTGGCGAAAATACCCCCCGCCACAATGGACAACGCCGAAGGCCAGATCACGGTGAAATCGGTTTCCATGATGAAATGGCTGACGGCCCATCCTCCGGTGATCCCGGCGGCCAGTGCAACCACCCCGGCGCACAGGCCCAACACCGCTGAGCGTAGCGCAAAGCTGATCAGGATGCTGCGCCGCGATGCGCCCAGTGTTTTCAACACGGCGGCTTCAAAGACACGCGCATCGGTCCCGGCAGCGGCCGCCCCGATGAGGACCAAAAACCCCGTTAGGAGCGTCGCGCCAGCACCGTAAGACGTGGCCGTGGCGATCCCAGCCAGAACGTCCGCGACACGGTCGATTGCATCGCGCACGCGGATCGCGGTGATGTTGGGGTATGCCCCGGCCAAATCGCGCAAGATCTGCGCTTCTGCGGCTTCTTGGGCATAGACAGTCGAGATGAAGCTATGGGGCGCGCCGGACAGTGCGGCGGGGTTCATTGTCAGGACGAACCCGATGCCCGCGGATGAAAAATCGACCTCGCGGAAATTGGCGATGGTTCCGGTGATGTCGCGCCCCAATATGTTGACGGTCATTGTGTCGCCGATGGACAGGCCCATCTCGGTGGCTTCTTCGGTGGCAAAGCTGATCAGGGGGGGGCCGGTGTAATCGCGGGGCCACCACTCTCCGGCGGTGATGTCTGCCTCGGGGGGCATGACATCGGTGTAGGTCACGCCCCGGTCGCCACGCAGCACCCAATGGTTGCCCGCAAAATCGCGCGCGGGTTGGCCGTTGATACGGGTGATGACGCCGCGCAGCATGGGCGCGGATTGCACGCGTTCTACGGCGGGGTCATCCGACAACCGGGCCATGAACCCATCCATCTGGTCTTTTTGGATGTCGACAAAGAAATAAGACGGTGCGACCTCGGGCAGGTTGCCGGTGATGGCGTTGCGCAGGTTGCCATCGATCTGGCCAACGGCGGCAAGGACCGACAGCCCCAGCCCCAGCGACAACACCACAGACCCAGCCCCTTCGCGCGGGCCAGAGATCGCGGCAAGCGCCCACCGCAACCGTGGATACCCGCGGCTGACGGCGGCACCGCGGCGCGACAGGGCGCGGATCAGCACGGCAGCACCACACAGCAGTAACAGCGCCCCCGCGATGCCCCCAGCCGTCCAGAGCGTCAGCCACCAGGTGCCGGAAAACCACCCGGCAAGGCCCAGCCATATTGCCAGGGCCGCGACCGTCATCGCCAGATAACGCGGCGCCGGCAGGGCCCGGCCACTGTGCAGCGCGTCACGAAATAACGCGGCGGGGCGGATGTCTTCGGCGCGGGCCAGAGGCCAGAGCGTGAACAAAAAGGCGGTCAGCACCCCGTAAAGCGCGGCCTCAATCAGCGGCGCGGGGTAGATGGCAAACGCCGTGGGGATGGGCAGGCGGTCTGCGATCAGCGGCGCGGCGACCACAGGGACCAACGCGCCCAACACCACACCCATTGCGATCCCGCACAATGACAATGCCCCGATTTGCAAGAAATAGGTCTGAAAGATCACGCGGCGGGTGGCGCCCAGCGTGCGCAACGTTGCGATGACGCTGGTTTTGCCCGCAAGGTACGCGCGTACAGCAGACGACACGCCAACCCCGCCGACGGCCAGCCCAGACAGGCCAACCAGCACCAGAAACGCGCCGAGACGTTCGACAAATCGTGCGGTGCGGGGCGCGCCATTGCGGGCGTCTCGCCAACGCAGGCCATCGTCTGCAAAGCGCGCGCGCGCTTCGGTTTCGAGGGCGGCCAGATCGGTGTCAGGGGGCAGGTCGAGCCGGTATTTCGTGGAAAACAGCGTACCTGTGGCGATCAGTTGCGACCCTGCAAGCCCTTCGGTGGTGACGATGGTGCGGGGCCCCAAGGTGAGCCCACCGCCCGTGCTGTCGGGTTCGCGGGTCAGCTCGGCGGCAAGGTGAAAGAGTTGCGTGCCCAGTCGGAAGGTATCACCAAGCTCTAGCCCCAGTCGGTCAATCAAGACCCGTTCCATGACGGCGCCGGGCAGGCCGTTTTCGCGGGCCAAGGCACGGTCGAGCGGGATATCGGGTGTCAACACCACCTGTCCGATCAACGGATAGACGGTGTCGACGGCTTTGACCTGGGTCAGCCCACGTTGGGCGGTGTCGCCGGTGCCCACCACGGCCATGGACCGGAAATCGACGACTTCCGAGACGGTTGTGGCGACGCGGCGCATCCAAGCGCGTTCAGCGTTGTTGGCGTAACGGTAGGTGAAATCCATCTCGGCGTCGCCGCCCAGAAGGGCAGCACCCTCGCGCGCGAGGCCTGCTTCGATGCCGGAACGGACGGATCCGACAGCAGCAATTGCGGCGACCCCAAGGGCGAGGCAGGCCAGAAAAATGCGAAATCCCCGTATCCCTCCGCGTAGTTCGCGGCGGGCAAAACGGGCGGCAAGGGCAAGGCTCATTCTGCGGCGCGCTCCAATGGGGCGATGCGCCCGTCGGCTAGGCGGATCACCCGGTCGCACTGCGCCGCGAGGCTTTGGCTGTGAGTGACCAAGACCAACGTCGCGCCGTGACGGTCACGCAGCCCGAACAGCAAGTCGATGATCGCGGCCCCATTGACCCCATCAAGATTGCCCGTGGGTTCATCGGCCAGCAAAATATCGGGGCGCGGTGCACAGGCGCGGGCCAGCGCCACGCGCTGTTGTTCGCCGCCTGACATTTGCGATGGGTAGTGATCGGCGCGGTGGGCCAGCCCGACCACCGTCAGTTCTGCATGGGCCTTGGCGAATGCATCGGGGTCGCCTGCCAACTCCAGCGGCGTGGCCACGTTTTCTAGGGCGGTCATCGTGGGGATCAGGTGAAAGGATTGAAACACCACACCCATGTGATCCCGGCGAAACCGGGCCAGCGCGTCTTCGGACAGTTGCGTCAGGTCTTGCCCCATGGCCGTGACCCGCCCGCCTGTTGCGCGTTCCAGCCCGCCCATCACCATCAACAAAGATGATTTGCCTGACCCAGACGGCCCGATAAGGCCCAAGCTCTCGCCCTTGTGAACGTCAAGCGATATTCCATGCAGGATATCGACCCGCCCGGCATTGCCATCCAGCGACAGGGTGGCATCTTGAAGAGAGAAGATAGGGTTTGACATGGGCTTAACACCTTTCCGCGGTATACTTGTGGCATATGGAGATAGGATCAAGATGAACAAGATTGCGATCGCGTTAATGTTGACATGGCCTGTGGCGGTGCAGGCGGATGATGTGGTCATTGCGGCCATGGGCGACAGCCTGACACAAGGCTACGGCCTGATCGCGCCTGAGGGCTTTGTGCCGCAATTAGAGCAGTGGTTACAGGGCGAAGGTGTGGCGGCACGGGTGATCAATGCAGGGGTGTCGGGGGACACCACCGCGGGCGGGTTGAGCCGTGCCGCCTGGACACTGACGCCGGATGTTGATGCCATGATTGTGATCTTGGGGGGCAATGATGTGCTGCGGGGGATTGACCCGGGCACCAGCCGCGCGAACCTCGAAGGGATCTTGCAGGCCGCGCAGACGGCTGATGTTGACGTGCTATTGGTGGGGTTGGACGCGCCGGGTAACTACGGGCCGGACTACAAACAGACGTTTGACGCGATATACCCCGAGCTTGCGCAGGAATATGGCGCGCTATACGCCCCAGATTTTTTCGAAGGATTAGGGGCCACGGACGGCGATCTGGCGTCTGTGGCGGCCTATATGCAACCTGACGGGATCCACCCGAATGCGCGCGGTGTGATCCACATTGTCGACAGTTTGGGGCCGTATGTGCAAACGCTGGTGGCGCGCACGGCAGAGTGATCGCCCTTGATCTGGTATGAAAAACGGGCACCCACGCGCCCGTTTTCAGTATGCTGTAAAACCTTGTTCAGGCGAGCGTCAGATTGCCGGCGCTTTCGCGGCCATCGCGGCCTGCTTCGACGTCAAAGGTGACTTTTTGGTTGTCAGCGAGGCCCGTGAGCCCGGCGCGTTCAACTGCAGAGATATGGACAAAAATGTCCTTACCGCCGCCGTCTGGGGCAATAAACCCATAACCTTTTGTCGTGTTAAACCATTTCACGGTGCCAGATGCCATCCCCGTGTCTCCTGTCTTATGTTGCCCGCGGAATGCGGCAACTTGGCTCGGCCGAAAGCAGATCGAATGACTGGCCGGAAAGAGCCGTGGTCGATAGTTCGTCGCGTCGCATCTTCGATATTGGGCGAGGTTTTTGCAAAATCAAGTGAAATTCTAATGACAGCGCTTACGTTAACGCCATCGGCAGATTCCCGCCACACGTGTATTGATGGTGTTTTGCGTTCGAGTCCACGCGAACGATTTCTGAGGTCGCGACATGTGTGAGGTGGCCAAGTTGGATTGCGCCAACCGGACCACCTATGTGTACCCCACGGCGGATAAAACCCGCAGAATGTTGCGCCCGATCGCGCCCAGACGGTTCGCACTGATCACACAGCGGGCAGTTTAACAACGGCTTTGGCTGCCTTGGCGGCAATGTCGGCCTCTGCAATGGCACGGTCAGCACGATGTTCGGCCTCGCGCGCGGCTTGACGGGCTGTCGTTTCCGCGCGCAATTCGGCCTGTTGGTTCAAGAACGCGTCGGGGAATTCCGTACGGGCGTCTACGACAGATTTTGGCGTTGCGTCGCTTGGCGCCATGGTCGTTTGCCCGCGTTTTAATAACGACGCGACCTGCGCTCCGCCTGTCCCGGTCCCGTTGCCCGCGCCTTGGCCTGAATGGTCCGACGCCAGGTTGGTCCCGTTGCCTTTTGCCGCAGCACCGATGGGTTGATTGGCTTGTAAGCCGGCGATCAACCCGTCGTTTTGCGCCGCGCCCACAGGCTGTGGTGCATACGGTGCAATGAAAGAAATAGCACTCATCTGGAGCTCCAATGTTGTTCACATTTCGAAGCCACCACCCGAAACCATTAAAGCAATATGAATACTAACAGGATGTTAATGGAGCTTGGCGTTTTTAGGTATGGTTACTGAATGGTAAAAGCACCGGCGCTTTGGCAGGTGCGGGCCATCATTCCGGGGGTGGGGCAGGCGAACATGGGCATCTTTTGGGTTTTTTGGCGCGTAAGGCTGGATTTTGGACATTTGCGCCCCACGTGACACTACATTGCAACGGAGAGGTGAGCGACATGAGCAATATGGAAAGTCTTGAGGGCCAGTTGACAGAACAAGAACGACGGGCCCGCGTCACCCAAACCGCTTTGACGTCGATCCATGGCCAAGACCGCAGTCAGGAAGCCGCGGGGTACGCCTTAATGGCTGCTTTTGCCGGCTACGGTGATGGCGCGTTGGGGTCCGGTGGTTTCGGCAAGGTCAGCCACGCCGCCAAACTGTTTTGCATCTTGTTTGCCATGTTGGTGCCCAGCTTGCTGATTTGGCAAGTGATGCTCTGACATTGCGCAACGCCGACAAGGGTGTTGTCGGCCGCTGTGTTGCGCGCGATTTAGTTGGAAAATGGTCGTGTGTTCAACGTTGTGCCGCCATTGACGATGTCCAGTAGGATGTCGATGTTGGGGTGAGCGCCGGGACGGTTTTTGGCGTCTGACGTATGTTCGGCAAACACAGCTAGCCCGTGTGCCGCGGCAGTCGCGTCAATAGTACCGAAAATACCGTGAAGATACTGATAAACGGCGAGCGAGCCCTGCTTGCCGGGCAGGTTTTCGATGGACGCATGAACCGCGCCCGCCTGATCAACGAGGTCGATGCGGGTTAGGTCATCAATGGATGGCAGCTGCTGTAGGTTTTCTTTGAATGACGCCGTTGGTTTGATCATCACGAGGCTTTTTTGTTGGGTGAATTGCATCGCCGGACTAGCAGTTTTAATCGGCTGCCACCACCACGTGTTGGTCATCACGCAATATCACAAGCGTGGTTTTTACGGTGTCTGATCAGCCACGTTTGGGCGAGATACGTTCCATCACACTGTCGAAACGCGACCAGCTGATAGAGGCCTTGTTGCCCGCGGTGCCATGATAATGGGATTTCCCGGTTGAATTGGGTAGCCCCGCCCAAATTTCGGCCAGATTATTCATGAAAGCGTGACGGTCCAACGTGCCTGCGCGAAAATGATGTAGCCCGGCTTCGGCAAGAAGGATGTTGGCAAGCTTGTCTTGGATAGACGGGCTAAAGCGTTGATTTAGCGCCAAATCCGCTTTGATCATCAAACGACGCAAGGTTGGGGGGATGAACTGATAGCGCCCAATTGCATGGGGCTGGCCGGGGGTCTGTTCAATCCAGGTGAATATCTCGGCCAATGTCATTTGCGAGGGTTTGCGTTTTGGGCGAACGCGCGCGCCATGTTGAACGGCGTCGTACCCATGAGACCGCGATTCTGCCTCTTCGATCAGATCGTGTATCACCTGCACATCACGCCCGTGCAGCCCCAATAGCGGTTCGTTCGAAAAAATGGGCGCCACGGCGGGGCGGTCCGCGAACAACCCTTGCTCGCGGCTTACAAAGAGGCCGGAAAGGCTTGCGCGGGTTGTGTCGGTCTTGGAAAGAAACAAGCTTCCCGGGGTCGGATCGGCGTGGACCACAACCGCGGATGCCATCACCGCAGCTATGCAAAATTTAACTGTCATCAGCGCCTCGAAACGTCACAATTATCTGCAGTTTTCTGTCAAAAAAGTTGCAATTTTATTAGTTTTTATCCGTGCCCGTCGTCAGGGGCCCATTTTCGCGCGGCATTCGGGGCAGATGGCGCCGGGCATTGTGGGTGATGGGGCGATTCCACATGGTGTCAAAACACATGTAACTAATTGGGTTGCATTGGTTTGGTAACTGGCTAAGTTGCATGACGTCTAATGCAGATTCTGGAGCACCGAATGTCAAACACGCGCGCATCCGCTACCGGTTTTGCGGGGTTAACTGTGGCGGACCCCGCGATGTTGCCATGGTGTTTGGGGCAAGGGGCATGACGTTGATGCGTGAGGTGGTCAAAAACGCGGCCGTGGGCGTTGCCATCGCGGATAAACCTGACGATTTGGCCGCCATCAAAACACCCGGTTGTGCTGCAGCGATCTGGCGCAGGCCAGTTGAGCCGGGTTTCCAAACGTGGTTGGATGCGCTCCGCCCTGACCGGTTGCCGCACGGGCGCATTGCCATGCGTCACAAGGCGGTGCGAGGCGCGGTTGAGCGGCTTTGCGACCTTGCCAACACGCCTAAATCTGCGGAACGTACGTATCTTATCAATGACATAGCGGCTTTGGCCAACCTGTTTGAAGGTCTGATGCCATCGGGGCATGTGCGGTTGCGGCTGGAGCCGGTGAGATCAAATGCCTGCCGCAAGTTTCATATCGATGCGCTCACTGCACGCCTGATCTGCACGTACCGTGGGACGGGCACGCAATATGGTATCTCCACAGATGGGTTGGATCCGGCGCGGGTGTTCACGGTCCCGACGGGGTCGCCGGTGGTGTTGCGCGGTACGCTTTGGCCGGAAACCCCGCGTTCTGGTTTGTTGCACCGGTCTCCGCCTATTGAGGGGACCGATGAGACCCGGCTGGTCTTGGTTCTGGATCCGGTCTTTGACCCGGAGGATATGACATGATCCGCAATCTAGGGGCGACAGGCCTGCGCCGCAAACGGCGGTCGGGGGACCCGATGCAAAGCTATGATGCCCTACCGGAACCGCTGCGAAACTGGTTGTCTCAGGCGGCATTGCCGTGGTCGCCGATATCTGCCCAACGCATTTGGAAACGCGCCAATGCGAACGGCCGCACCGTACAAGAGGCGTTGCACGCCCTATCGCGCGCCGAAGAGCAGACCTTGGCGCGCGAACGGCAGTCGTTTTCCCAAATTGAGACGCTTTAACGGCATCGCGTCTTCTGAGGCTTTTGGTTTGACGGTGGTTGTTTCCATCGCATAGACCCTTTTAAATGGCACATCTTCCGATCTTGTGGACCTTCCGCCGCTGCCCTTACGCGATCAGGGCGCGCCTTGCAGTGGCGTGTGCGGGCCTCACCGTCGAGGTGCGGGAAATCCTGTTGCGGGACAAACCACCTGCGTTTTTGCAAACATCCACGTCGGGCACGGTGCCCGCCCTTCGGTTGGACCACCACGTTATAGATGAAAGCCTGGACATCATGATCTGGGCGCTTGAACAAAACGACCCGCTGCACCTGTTGCGCATGCCCGACGCAGGTTGGAGATTGATTGAGGCAAACGATGGGCCGTTCAAAACCGCGCTGGACCACACAAAATATAACGCACGGTACCCGCATCTGGACCGCACGGCAGAACGCAGCGCAGCGGCCGACCACCTGCTGCGGTTAGAGGTGCGTTTGGCGGGCCACCTTTGGCTATTCGGAGACCACCCCACGTTGGCCGATTACGCGGTGTTGCCCTTCGTGCGGCAGTTTGCGTTTGTCGATAGGGTGTGGTTCGACGCGCAGCCTTGGCCGGGCGTGATTGCTTGGCTGGACAGGTTTTTGGGCAGCGACCCTTTTGCGCAGGTCATGCATAAATACGTTCCTTGGGCGGACGGCGATGCCCCGGTTCTGTTCAACGCCTAAGCGGATATGGCGCGGCAGTAGCGACTAATTTTTAAGCGGCAGCTATGCGCGGGGACGAGGTACCGGCGCATCTGGCAGTCACGAAAATCGTCGAGTTTTTGTAGGGCGGTGATCGTGTTGTGATGCCTGGGGCGGTGCATGAAACCGCTGCACCCCCATGTGGCCTCGCAGTTTTCCTATTGTTTTGGTCATGTTTATATGCCGCTGGGCGCGTTGAAAACATATTTAAATCAATGTGCTATGTGTATCTCGGATTGTGCCGATATGCGTGTTCTTCCAGCCCACGTTAAAGTTTAGCCCGCTGTGGTCAAGGCGATCCAGCCCCCGGCATGCGGGTGATAACGGGGGCGCACCACCGCGATTGCGGCGTCGATACTTGCACATGGCCGTGCATTTTCTTTCATAGCGGTTTGCGGGCGCTCTGGCTCTGTTCGGGGCCGACAGGTCGCGCCCATCGGCGAACAGACCCAAGCTGGAGATAAAATTATGAGCCCAAATCAACAGTCCAACCTGCAAGACAGCGTAGGTCACGACGCGCGCTATCCAATATTTGGCATCATTCCGCGGTCACGCGTGGGTCAGATGTTTTTGGGGTGGGCCGTCGTGAATATTATTTTGGCGCTTCTGCCTGTGTTCAACATCTATGGGAACAGCCAAGACATCGGCATAAGCGGTATGCCCACGACGGTGTTTTATTCCTACGCGGTCTTCACGCTGAACTGTCTTTTGGGCGCGGCATATTTTCTGACGCGCGGGTTGGCTTGGGTCGACATGATTGAAACGACTGGCGTGGAGGGCGCAGAATGACAACCGTATTCATGCTGGGGGGCATGGGCCTTTACCTCGTCTTGATGTTTTACATCGGCTACCGCGCGTTTCTGACCAACAAGGCAGGCGACCCCGAAGACTGGTTCGTGATGGGGCGCAGCGCCAATATCTTTATGTTGGTGGGCACAATGTTCGCCACTTGGTTCTCTACATTTGCGTTTCTTGGGGGGCCAAGCCTGTTTTACAAAACAGGTGTGAATTGGCTGCTCTTTGGCTTTTTTAACTCCATGGGTCCGATCTTGATCATGATCATCGGGCCCCGAATTTGGGCGCTGGGGAAACGGTTCAAGTTTATCACACCCGCAGACCTGTTAGCGGCATATTACAACAGCAGCCGCCGGTTGCGTATTTTGACGGGTCTCATTTGCATCGCGGTGTTGTTTCCCTATTCCGCGATCCAGATCACTGGTATCGCAATCGCGCTCAGCTCGATCTCTGAGGGCCTGATCAACTTCAACTTTGGCGTCTTGCTGATCGCAATCTGCGTTGGCGTGTATTCCTTTGTTGGTGGCAGCCGCGCGGTTGTCTGGACGGACGTCATTCAGGGCTTTATTTTTGCACTGTTGCTGATTGTCACTATGTTTCTTGTGGTCCGTTGGGCCGGTGGCTGGGATGCGGGTTGGACCAATTCGGTCAATGCGAACCCTGAATTGTTTTTCTTTGACGGAGGCGGAGGGCGCTACATTACGTTGATGGTTTTGTGGTCCTTCGGTTGGGTGCTGACCCCGCATCTGTGGCAACGGTTGTACATGGCGAATGGCGGCAAAACGCTTGTGAAGGGGGCCGCGATCACATCGTTCTTGGCGTTGTTCATCGTGACCTTTACGGGGGCCGTTATCGGAATGCTGGCCATTGGTATGGATCTGACCATCCCCGAGGGCGCAAATTCAGACGCGCTTGTGCCGTTGATCTTTGCCAAATATCTGCCCGCGATGGGTGTGGTTTTGGTGATTGCGGTGTTTGCGGCAGGCATGTCGACGCTCGATAGCCAGCTGATTTCGGCGACATCAAGCTTTACCCAAGATCTTATGCCATCGGTGATGCAGGCGGATATGAACACGCGGATGCGGCTGGGACGTTGCTTTGAGGTGGTGTTTATCCTGGCCGTTGTCGCATTTGCGTTCTCGCCGCAGGGGCGTTCCCTGATCGCGCCGCTGGCGTCGGTTGGCGTGGGCATGGCGCTGTCGTTCTTGTTGCCACTGCTTGGGGCGCTTTACTGGGGCCGCGCATCAGAACCCGCGGCGTTTTGGTCTATGTTGCTGTGCTGGGGCACAATGCTGGCGATGCAGTTCGGGTTGATCCCGACACCGGGTAAAATCGGGCCGCCACTGTGGGGGTTGATCATCGGGGCGGTTGTGTTCTTTGGCCTGTCGCTCGCGGTGAAAAACCCCGTCGAGGCGGTGCGTCGCAAACGGTTCCAAGGCGACATGGCCGACCGGTTCCCCGAAACGCGCGGGGCTGTGGCCAACGGCTAAACGTTTCACGCCTAACACGATTGAAACGGCCGGTGCGCACTAGTTCCGGTCGTTTTGTGTGAAGGGGCTGGTTTGACACGATCAACCGCCCCAAGTAGCGTTAACGAAAGCAACATGTGGTATGAAGATGAACGACCCCCTCGCAAGTTTGGACTGGGGTGACATCAGGGTTTTTCTGATCGCTGTGCGTTACCAACGGGTCAGTGGCGCGGCCAAAGAACTGCGGTTGAGCCACTCTACAGTGTCGCGCAGGCTGTCGCGTCTCGAACAGGTTTTGGGTGCCGCAGTGTTCGAGCGGAACCGAGACGGTTTGATCCTGACAACATTTGGCCGATCTGTTTTGAAACGCGCCGAGGAAATCTCGCTTGGGGTAAGCAACCTGCGCAGCGATATCGAAGGGTCCGGCGATACCAGTGGCGTCGTGCGTTTTGCCACGATGGAGGGGATCGCATCGCTCTATCTTGCGTCGCGCCTGGCGGGGTTTCAGGCCTCCTACCCGCATATCCAGTTGGAGCTTTTGACCACGGCGCGCGAGGTGCAGATCAGCAACCGTGAGGCGGATATTTTGCTCAGCTTTCATAAGCCACAGGGCACCGATATGGTCTCGAAGCGGGCGGGGGCATTTGGCATCGGGCTTTATGCCGCGCCCGATTATCTTGCGGCGAACGGAACCCCCACAACCCCCGATCAGATGGCCGACCACAGCTATATCGGCTATCTGGATCAGTTCGTGGAACTGGAAACCGTGCGCTGGCTAGAGGAATTGGTGACCCGGCCGCGCATTATTTTCCGGTCCAATAGTATGATTGTGCAGCGCAGCGCCGCAAGAGGCGCACTGGGCATCGTTGCTTTGCCGCATTTTGCCTTGTCTGATACCGAAAGCATGGTGCGCGTCATGCCCGATTTGGCAGCACGGCGCCCCCTTTGGATTTCTGTGCACCAAGACCTGCGAAATATTCCGCGTATAAAAGCCGTTCAAACCTATCTGGAACGACTTTTTGAGACCAACCAAACCTACCTGAATGGAATCTAACTAGCCTCTGATTGGCACAGCATGCCCGTGATAAGGCGGTTTATCTACGCACAGTGTCGTGCATAAATTGCCGTTGGATTGCGCGTGGTATTCCCGGAAACTGGTGGAAATTCTGGGGAGTAACCTGATGTTTAAAAACCATATTTTTCGCGCCGCTGTGGCTCATACCGCGCCCGTATACCTTGACCCGCTGGCCAGTGCTGAAAAAGCTGTTTCGACCATCGCAGAAGCCGCAGGAAACGGTGCCAAACTCATTGCGTTCTCCGAAGGGTATCTGCCTGGGTTTCCCGTTTGGGCGGCTATTCACAGCCCGGTAAAATCCCATGGTCTTTTTAAGAAATACGTCGAGGCGTCTGTTTTCGCCGATGGCCCTGAGGTTGCGATTATCCGCAAGGCGGCGGCGCGGTACGGGGTGATCGTATCTTTGGGAATATCAGAGCGAAACCCAAGCTCTGTTGGGGGGCTTTGGAACAGCAACCTGTTGATTGACGAGACCGGTAGCGTGCTTAACCATCACCGCAAATTGGTTCCGACGTTTTATGAAAAACTGACGTGGGATCAGGGGGATGGTGCAGGCCTGAAGGTGTTGGAGACATCACAAGGTCGTATAGGAAACCTAATTTGCGGGGAAAACACCAACCCGCTGTCGCGCTATAGTTTGATGGCGCAGGCCGAACAGGTGCACATCTCTAGCTACCCGCCGATCTGGCCCACACGGCCGCCGGAAGAGAGCGCCAATTTTGATAACCGGGCGGCAAATCTCATCCGCGCTGCCGGGCATGCGTTTGAGGCCAAGTGTTTTGGTGTTGTTGTGGCGGGGTGTTTTGACGCGCGCGCAACTGAATTGGCCGCAGATGGGGACCCCGCTTTGATGCAGATGTTAGATGCGTGCCCGCGCGCGCAGAGTTTCTTTGTCGATCCGACGGGGGCACAGATTGGCGATAGTTTGACAGAAGAAGGTATCGGATATGCCGATATTGATTTGGACAAATGCATAGAGCCCAAACGGTTCCACGATGTCACGGCAGGCTACAACCGGTTCGATATTTATGATCTGCGGGTGAACCGACACCGTACCGTACCGATAACATTCAACGATGAATTGACCCCATGCGATGGGTCGGCGGGCACTGCGGATGAGGACGAATGAAAGGCATCCTGACCGGGGCATCAGGCGGAACTACACAGCCTCTATAGTTGCTCAGGAATAGATAAGATTTTGTTTTTAAGGGCGAAGTGATGTATACTCGTTTATGTCGCGACGATATTCCTTTTTCGCCCCGTGTTTTTGAATGAACGGCATATCGTTGTCGCGTTGGCGTTGTCGGGGAGACCCGCAAAAGCAATTGGGCCGAGTATCGACGACCCTGATGCGGTCATTTACATTTTAGTCGCCACGACGACAGTAATTTATTCGTTTTATTTCATTCGGGACTTTCTTGAACACGCAGGTCGTGGATGAATGAAAGGGCGAGTTTAACGCGCTTCAAACTTTCGTGACGTGTTCCTTATCTCGGGTTTGCGGGGGGACGAACAGGTTGCGGCTTTGAATTGCCCGAGCGTAAGATACCTCTTGTCGCAGAATTAGAGGCCGTCGAAACGTCATCTAATGGCCCCGAAAAGCGCGCTACGTTTTGTCAACCTTCTACACCCACTTGTAATTTAAAGCACCAGCGACGTGTGCCGGCCTTTAGATACGGCTGAGGCGCCAATCGGCAAAAAGGCATGCTTGTTTGGCGAATGGCTGAGTATCATAGCCTGCGAATAAACCGTCTTGAGTGACAAGCACAGTGCGCCAACCGCGCGCCGCGGCCCCTAGGATGTCTGTATGAAGCGTATCGCCGCACATCGCGATCCGATTTGGCACCGGGGTAGGCAGTGATGCCTCTATTATGTCGTAAACCTCGGGAAACGGTTTCCCGAAAAAGCGCACATGGGCAGGAAACAAATCGGCGATAAGGTGGCCGAAATACCCGGGCTCTCGTGAAAAACCGGCGTCACGGGGCGCTGCAAGGTCGGCATTGCCGATCAGCACCTGCCGGGGGCGGCGGTGCATGGCGGCTTGTAGCAGTTCTTGCTGCTTTGTCGTCCAATCCGCTGTCGACAAAAACAAAAACTGATCGACCATGTTGTAGTCTTTTGCGTTGTCTTTTAGTCGGGTTACGCCGTGTGGCAGATCTTTTAGCAGGTCTTCGTCGGCGGCAATTACGCCCCAATGCCCTGCACCCATGCTTTGCAATGTGGCCTGCCGACTGGTTATGATTTCGTCGTCTTTGACCCGCAGCCCGAGCCGTTTGAATTTTGCAATCGCGCCACTGCGATCATAACTTGCGGCGTTTGTCAGGATGCGAATGGCGCACCCACGGTCGCGCAGTTGATCAAGCCTATGGTCTGCGCCGGGGATCAGGTTATCGCCGACATTCAAAACCCCAAAGGCGTCAAAAACAAACGTGTCTACCTGGCCCGAAATATCGAGCAATGATTGAATTTCGGTAGTTTCAATTCGAGTTTCAACAACCGGAAGGCGCCCTCGAATTTCTTCGTAGCGGTCGAAAATTATCTGCGTTGTTAGCAGCTCGTTCGGCCCCTGATTTTCATCAGTCACGCGGCTTTTCCTTTGATGGGTGTCATAATCTACACCTGTGTTGGGGCCGATGGATACCCGTCGGCCCTGAAACTCGTTTCTCTGTTACAGCAGCTTCTTACGAAGTGCAGATGAAATCATTTCACCGGCGATAACAAGGGCGAGGATGGTCAGCAGAACCATCGAAACTTCTTGCCATTGAAACGTATCAATAGCGCCTTGCAGGATGATCCCAATACCACCCGCACCAACTAGCCCAAGAACGGTGGATTCGCGCAGGTTGATATCCCAACGTAGAATGCTGATCGCAAAAAACGCGGGCATGACTTGCGGGACGATTCCGTACAACACCACCTGAAACCGCGATGCGCCGCAGGCTTCTAACGCTTCGACTGGGGCGGGATCTATTTCTTCAATCGCCTCGCCCAATAGCTTGCCAAGGAAACCGATGGACCGGAACATAATCGCGATAATCCCCGCGATAATTCCCGGCCCGAAGATGGCAACGAACAACAGCGCCCAGATGATCGTATTGACGGATCTCGACGACACCAGAATAAACCGGCCAATCCAAAGAAACACGACATTGGGGGTCGTATTTTGCGCCGAGATATAGGCAACGGGCAAAGATAGCACCACGGCGATCATCGTCGCAATCGTGGCAATGTTGATCGTTTGCCATGTCGCCTCAAGGATAGAGGGCAGGTTGGTGGGGTCGGGTGGAACCATGCGGGTGAACAGATCGGCCAGCTGCAATGGCGCATCCCAGACCCATTCCCAGATCACATCGATACTGCCCAAGGCCCAAACAACCACCAAAGTGACAGACAGCAACGCCACATATCGTTTCATCCGTTGCGCAGGGGTAAACCGCGCCCATTCAAGTGCTGGGTTCTGTGTCATGTCATGCGCTTTCTGATCATGCCGCTGACGGCTTCGGACATCAGGATCGCGCCAACGATGACCATGGTGATGGCAAGCGCGAAATCGTAGTCATACCGGCCGAACGCGTTGGCAAGGGTTGCGCCAATGCCGCCTGCGCCGACGATACCAACCACGGCAGAGGCACGCAGGTTGCTATCAAGCTGGTAAATCCCAAGCCCCACGAGGCGCGGCATGATCTGCGGTAAAATCGCATAGATCATGGTGCTAAAGAACGGCGCGCCGACGGATCGCATGGCTTCGACCTGCCCGAAATCAATTTCTTCGATACGTTCGGCCAGCAATTTGGCGACAAACCCGATGGAATATATCGTCAACGTCAGCGCCCCTGCCAAAGGACCAAAGCCCACGGCTTTGACGAAGATGATCGCTACGATCACAGGATGGAAGCTGCGCGCAAGGATGAAGATCCCACGGCCCAAAAGATACACCGGTTTGGACGAGATGTTGCGGGCCGCCATAAAGGCCAACGGCACGGATAGGGTCATGCCAAGCGTTGTCGCAAGGATCGCGATCTTTAGGCTTTCCATAAAGCCGGATATCAACAGCCCGGACCGTTCGAAACTGGGTGGGAAGGCCCCGCTAAAGATACGTCCGGCCCGCGCCATCCCTTGTGATGTGCGTTCCCAATCGATGGGCAATGTTGCAATTGTTCCGACCACATAGGCAGCGACGGCGATATAAAACACCCATCGTACGACAGGCGATTTGATGAACGGCGGTTTGCGCCAAACGGTTTGGGTGGTCATGCGACAGCACCCATTTCCTGACGGTCTTGCGATGGGGTCCCGGCGTAGATTTCATCCATTTGTGCCGCATCCAGCGCGGCAGGTGTGGCGTCAAAAATGATCCGCCCGTAGCGCATGCCAACGATCCGGTCGCTATATTCTTTCGCTTCGGTCACGTTGTGGATGTTGATGATGACAGGCAGGTTCAGTTCGCGCGCGAGGTCGCGCAACAAAGACATAATCTGTTCCGATGTTTTCGGATCAAGCGATGCCGTCGGTTCATCCGCAAGCAGTATTTCGGGGCGCTGCATCAGGGCGCGCACAACGCCAACGCGTTGGCGTTCACCACCCGATAGCTCATCCGCGCGTTTGTCCGCATATTGCGCAATGCCCACACGTTCCATCAATTCGAACGCGCGTTCAATGTCTGCGGTGGGATAGCGGCGGGTGACAGCAGCCCATGTGGAAATATAGCCCAAACGCCCGGATTGCACGTTTTCCATGACGCTCAGCCGGTCCACCAGATTGAAACTTTGGAAGACCATTCCCACCCGGCGACGGGCCATGCGCAGGTCTTTTGCACCAAGGGTTGTGAAATCGGTGCCGTTCAATGTGATTGTGCCTGACGTGGGTTCGACAAGACGGTTGATGCAACGCAGCAGCGTACTTTTGCCGGCACCGGATGACCCGATGATCGACATGAGTTGCTCACCTTCGACCGTCAGGTTCAGGTCCTTCAGGACAGGCGCACCTTTCCCGTATCTTTTCACAAGATTCTTAATTTCTAGCATGTTGCCTCTCAAATGCGCGTGCCACCCCGACCCATGTGTCGGAGCGGCAATTTGCAGCGGGGATTAATTGTTGGCGAGGCCTTGGGGGGTATATTCAACACCGTTGGAGGCCTGAATTTCACGGATAACGGCCCATTGATCCTGATAGGTAATCGGGATGAATTTGCTAACACCGTCGAATTCATCACCCAGCGCGGTGCCCTCAAATTCGAACGTAAAGAACGCGTCTTGGATCTTGGCAGCAAGTTCTGGTGCCAGATCGTGGGCCAATGTGAACGACGTTGTGGGGAACGGATCGCTTTCCCAAATCTTGCGCACGTCCGCGACGTCATAAAGCCCGCGCTCTGCCATGCGGTCCACCACTTCGGATGCAACGGGCGCTGCGTCGTAGTCACCGGCAACAACCCCCAACATGGATTGGTCGTGAGAGCCAGAATAGACGACCTCGTAGTCCTGATCAGGGATGACACCAAGGCCGGGGAACAACGCGCGTGGCGCTTGGTTGCCGGAATTCGACGTAGGCGATGTGTGTGCAACGCGCTTGTCGGCCAGATCGGACACTTTTTGAATGTCGCTATCGGCCTGAGTAAATACCTGCAGGCGGTAGCCAAATTGCCCGTCTTCGGCACCCATGATCGCAAAAGGCACGGCCCCTGCGAGGTTCACGGCAAACGGTGTTGGGCCTGTTGAAAAGCCTGCGATGTGCAAGCGCCCGGACCGCATCGCTTCGACCTCGGCTGAGTTTGATTGCACGGCAAAAAACTGCACATCTTTGCCTGTGACGTCTTCGAGGTGGGTAATGAATGGCGCCCAGATATCGGCATATACCGCGGGATCTTCGACCGGCGTATAGGCAAAAACCAATGTGTTTGGATCATTCAGTTCTGCGGGGTCGGTCGGCGCGTCTGCCACCAGATCACCGTTTGCGTCGCAATATAGCGCGTCCAGCGCACCGCGCTCGGAACACTCGCTGGCTGTGGCGACTGTGGCGCTGCCAAGCATCATTAGGCCTGCAGCCACAGCTGCATTGGTCATTTTAAAAGTCATGTAGATCTCTCCCTGGTCAAATCTCGCAATCTGGTAGGGTCCTCCAACCGCCACCACGCGATGTCTTTAGCCTAAGAGGATCACACCCCGCAGGGCGAGACCGGCTGTGTTAACACAGCGTATTTATTGTTAACAATATTACAGACGCCTTTCACGCACTGTCTTTTCCTTTGTATCGCGCGAAAATTAAGACAGGGTCTGTCAAAACGCCGCATCGGGGAGGATCAGGTGGATGTCCGAAAATCAAAACGATGGTCAAACCCCGCCCGTCATCGCGATTGTCGATGATGATCGGGAAGTGCGCGAGACGTTATGCGAATTGCTGAGCAGCAGTGGTTTTGCCCCGATCGCTTGCGAAAACAGCGCTGATTTTATGGGCCTTGGCGATCCGCCTGCGGTTGATCTTGCGATCATTGATCTGCGGTTGCGGGGCGAGTCGGGGCTTGATTTGGCCGTTCAGGTGGGCGCGCGCTATGCTTTGCCCATTGTGATGCTGACCGGGGTCGGGGATGAAATCGATCAGATCATCGGCCTTGAAACCGGCGCGGATGACTACCTGATGAAGCCATTCAACCCGCGTGAATTGGTGGCCCGTATCCGATCCGTCTTGCGCCGGTATGGGCACGGCGTGAACCGCACGCCGACGTTGCCGGAAAACACAATTGGCTTTGGAACCAAACACATCGATCTGCAAAGCCGCATTCTGCTGGATCACGCAGGCCATGAAATTCCGCTGACAAACGGCGAATATCGTTTGCTTGAATACCTTGCGCGCAATCCGTCGCGAGTGATCTCAAGGCCCGAACTTTTGTCCGAACTCGGCTCTGATATGGAACGCTACGTAGATCGCACGATTGATGTGTTGATCCTGCGTTTGCGCCGAAAAATCGAAGACACCCCGTCCAAACCCGTGCATCTGCAAACGCGCCGGTCACAGGGCTATTTCTTTCAGCTCGGTGCGGGCTAACGCAATGCGGCCCCCTCTCCATACGCCAAGCGTCAAGGCACGGCTGTCCATCGCGATTTTGACATTATGCGCGGTCACGATGGTGATCTCTGTCGTTAGCCTTTTGATGTTGCGCAACGCTGAAAACTGGCTTGATATCATCCACCGCGATACGCTGGCTGAGGTGTCCCAAGCGTTGGACCTGTCGCGAAACGCAGCTGATCTTGCAACAGCGGCGCCGTTTCTTTTGACCGTCCAGTTGCCCTATCAACGACAGGCCGATGCGGCTGCAATCCTTCAGACGATTGAACGGCTTGATACGCTTTCTGATGGCACGACTGACCTGGCTTTGCCTCTTGCGCGGATACGTGTTGCGATTGCCAATCTGGTGCGCGTGTCGTCGCCACAAAGCGTACTACAACGTGAAATTGCGCAGGTCGATGCAGATTTGGCAGGGCTACAGGACCGGTTTCAAAGGCAGGCCAATTTAACAGATGCGACGTTAGATGATCGTTTGGCCTGGGCTGCATTGGGGCGGCTGACCAACGAAGCCCGAAGCGTAATCCGTGCACAAGATATACTGGAGGTGGGCGAGATCAATCGTCGTTTCAACCAAGGCCGTGCTGCCCTTCCGGACACCGCAGTTGCACAGCGCGGTCTGCACAATATCGAGGCCATTTTGGCGGGCCCGTCCAGTGAACTGTTCCAGTTGAAGTACCAGTTGCTCACCGCTGCGCTTGATGCCGAAAACGCCCTTTTTCGGATACGTCAGCTGTCTAGCGATATCAGCGCCTATGCAACCCAGCGCGTCAAAGCCGCAGAAGACCGGCTGGGTGTGGCGCGGATGCAGACCTCAAGCGATTTACAACTTGCGCAGACCGGTGTCGCTCTGCTTGCGCTTTTTAGTGCAGGCGTGGCTGTCATTTCGTCAGTGTTCGTATCGCGGTACGTGACGCGCAACTTGCGGCTCATTGCGGACGGGATGCACCGGCTGGCGTCGGGCGACCATACGGTGACGTTGCCCAAGAAGAATAAATCGGACGATGAGATCGGCCAGCTGTTCCATGCGTTTGGTGTGTTTCGGTCCAATGCGCGCAAGTTAGACCGCCGCGCGGGGCAGATCACCCGACAAAATACTCTGTTCTCGAGCGTATTTAACGGTATCAAAGACGGTGTTGCGATCCTCACGCCGCAGGGTCTTATCGAGGCCCAAAATGACAAGGTGCGCAGCCTTCTGGGCATTCCCGATGGGGACGACACACCCGCCCGGACCATGCAGGACCTCTTGGGGCAATCGGCCTTTCGCCTGCAAAACGGGGCTGATGATCGCGGTGGATATGATGAATATACGAACATCATGGGCGACGTGGTCGAAGTGCGGTCATCGCAACTGCCTGATGGGCGGTCCGTTTGGCTTTTGTCAGAGGCAACAGAACGCAAGCGCATCGAAGATAGGCTCGAAGAAATTCGCCGTGTTGAAACGCTCGGTAAGGTGACCGGCGAAGTCGCGCATGATTTCGGGAATATTCTTTCCACCATTTCAGGCAATCTGCACCTGCTGGAAACCGCCGATGCAACCGCAGCTCCACCCCGTCTTAGGCGGATCAGAACAGCTGTGGATTTGGGCGTTTCCCTCACAGAGCGTTTGGTTGCATTTGCCCGCAAACAGCAGCTTGAACCAGAGGTCGTTGATCTGGGGGCGTTGGTGGAAGGGATGCAAGACCTGCTGGACATTGCACTGCCCCAAACGATCGACCTACATCTGGATCTGGGTGCGGCCCCTTTGCATGTCAGCCTGGACCCGGGCCAGCTTGAAAGCGCGCTGCTGAATGTCTGCATGAATGCCGCGCAAGCTGTGCCGGATACGGGAAATATCTGGATCACGCTTTGCGCGCAGGATCACAACGCCGTTCTATCCATTCAGGATGACGGCACGGGGATGACAGACGAAACCCGCCGTCACGCGTTTGAACCGTTCTTTACCGCCCGTCCGAACGGGGAAGGCACTGGGCTGGGCTTGTCGATGGTCTATGGTTTCGTCACCCAATCTGCGGGCAGCATCCAGATACGTTCTTCTGTGGGGCAAGGCACGACCATCGAAATTCGCTTCCCGGTCACTGATAAATCGAGCGTCCAACCGCCAGACATGCCCTTCGCAGGTACAGCGATTGTGGTTGATGACAATCCAGACACCGCCGCCGTGTTAAAGGGCACCCTCGTAACGCTCGGTTACGAAACGGTGTTATTTACCGATTTTTCACAGGCCCAAGAGGCCATCAAACACACGCGAGACATCGATATATTGGTGTCTGATCTCAACCTTGATCACGGTCACTCGGGGGTGCAGTTGATCAATATGGTCCTCGGGCGCGACCCGTCGTCATGTGCCATTTTGGTATCTTCGCGATTGCCGGCCCAAGACCCTGTTTCCCAAAGATATCGCAGCCGTTTCGCAATGTTGCCAAAGCCCATCATCAAGTCAGATCTGGTGCTTGCCGTGTCTGAGATGCGCGGAAGAATATCCAAAGGGGCGCCATTTTCTATTCCCCACAGTGCAGGAAACAGGTCGGCACCGTAAACATGTGATTTCGTGCAAATAGGCGCAGTAAAAACCAGTTTCACCCGAAAGACGGCGACTGGGTGTCTGACGTCAGTAAAAAAGGTGTAGGGCGACACATAGTTTTACCTTTTACGTGACCGCGAAGATTTGATTTTAAAGGAAATTTTGAGGCCACGACGCACTAACTTTGCTTTTTACGACTCAAAGGTTTCCCTTTCGCCCAAAGGCGATAGATCTCGAAAACTATGTCTAAGGCAGTCAGTCATCATCAGGCCTGCAGATCGCATCAAGATCGCGCAAAATCTCAGCAACTTCGCTCCTAGCAAGGCTGAGACGTCGCGCTAGCCTTTCCTCGTGACGGCCTGCCAAAACTAGGACAACGTCAAGGACGGTGTCTGAATGCCGCATCAGCTCAATCAGGTTTTCACCAGTTGGACCGTAGGTTTCCGAAATCCAATTTTTAGCTGTTCGTTCGCTTTTTCCCGTCCACCGAGCTGTTTCTTTCGCCGCGCGACCAGCGCCGCCCAATTCCTGAGACAGCGCCGAACTGATCACCTTTCGGTATTCTGATGCAGAAACCAGTCCCTTGCATTCACGATGAAACAAGCTGCCCTTTTTATGAAACATGCTTCAAATCCTTTCCCGTTAAGATTGAAAAAGAATCGCATAATTCCCGTGCAGGTCTGCGAATTTGAATGAAGGAGGGCCGCAGCGTTGAATTGGCCTTAAGACAACAATGAACAAGACAGCCGTCGAAAGGCTGCGCAATATGTCCGCATGTCGACTGAGTATCAACGCTGCTCGACCGAAAACCAGCCCGATGCCATTCTGCGCTATGCCGATGAACGCGGCTACCAGATCATTGAGACATATTCCGATGCAGGAAAAAGTGGTGTGCGCATCGAAGGGCGTGATGGCCTGACTCAGTTGCTCGAAGATATCCAAGCTGGGAAGACAGATTTCGACACTATTCTAGTATATGATATCAGCCGTTGGGGTCGGTTTCAGGATGCCGATGAGAGCGCGTATTACGAATATATCTGCAAACGTGCTGGCATCGCAGTCGAGTATTGCGTTGAGCAGTTTGAGAATGACGGCAGTCCAGTTTCCACGATCGTTAAAGGCGTCAAACGTGCGATGGCGGGGGAGTACAGTCGTGAGTTGTCGCAAAAGGTCTTTTCTGGTCAGTCTCGTTTGATTGAAATGGGCTACTTGTTCATGCCGTGCCTCCATTTTGTTCCTGACGGAATTCACTGCCGTCGATCCACATACGGTGGAGCAGAACGGCAAGTTTGCGGGCGACGGCAACAACTTCGCGTCGGCGACCTTTGGTGCGTATCAATCGCATGCCCCATGATTTAATCTGTGACCCTGCCATCGTTAGCATCAGCAATGCGTTGGCAGCAGCATAAAGAGTTGCACGAACATCTCGATCTCCTGCCTTTGATATTCGGCCAGGATTGTCGTGCTCCCCTGACTGAAAGCGCCTTGGCGTCAGGCCAAAATGCGCAGCAACTGTACGTGAACGCTTGAAGCGGTTTGGATCATCAACAGCCGCCTTGAACGTCAGCGCTGCAATTGGCCCAACACCTGGAACGGTCATTATGCGCATGCAAACCTGGTCTTGAGACGCTGCACGTTTCACGCGCCGATCCAACTCGAGGTAGTGTTGGAACAAAACCGCCCGCGCGTCGAGCAATGGTATGATTGCATGCGCAAGGACGTCATCCATCTCGATCATCGGCCTCACCAAGCCATCAAAAGACCCGTGTTTTACTGTTCGGGGCAATCGCACGCCGAAGATTTTCAGCAGGCCCCGAACCTCGTTGGCCAGATCCATTGTCTTCTTGAGCAAAGCTCTACGCGTGCTCAATAGCGCCCTCAGCCCGTGGGCTTCACGACTCTTCATATGAACCGGGCTGAACCAGCCTGTTCGTAGGATTTGAGCAATGCCCTTT
>NZ_JBDVLG010000043.1:0-19756 GCF_039970775.1 Roseobacter sp. | reverse complement strand
TTCAACCCCGCTAAGCAGCTCGTCCAGTAGTTCCTTGGAAATCGTCATTGTCGTCATTGTCGTCATGCTCCTTCAATTTGGTAGCATGGGTCAAATTACTCTGACACAGAAAATCGGGCACTCTCGAATGAGGGAGCCTCGGCTTGATTGCTAATATCGCGCCCAAACCCAGTCGCTGTTATTGGAGTTGCGCGGCGGCCAATATTGGTCCCATCTGCACAGATTGAACCAGCACCACAATCGGAGCCGTCCCCGTTACGGCGGCAGTCAACCCCAGCGGTGCATCGCCGTCCCATTCACCAAGGGTCTTCCAATCTTCGGTGACATTGGCATAGGTGATTGTATTGCCTGCATTTTCACCGCGTATGATACGTGCCACACGTTGCGGCGTGTACCGCAGCATCTGCACCGTCACAGGCCCAACATCCTCACGCAGTGCGGCCGCTTCGATCAACAGTTCGTCCCCATCACGCGTCAACGCCAAAGATACTGAGGGCTGTTCTTGCTTATGTTCCGCAATCGCATCCGCAATTTGCATGGGCCGCGCACCGACGATGTCGGTCACACCGTTCACAATCATTTCAGGCGTATAGATAGACCGACGGCTTGCAACCGTTGCATATGCGCGCTGTCGGTCGGCATTACGCGGATGCGCGAATTCGTCTTTCCAACCGATGTAATCCCAATAATCCACGTGTAGCGCCAGCGCGATCACGTCATCGCGCTCTGCCAAGGCATGCAGCAACTCATCCGCCGGGGGACACGATGAACATCCCTGCGAGGTAAACAGTTCCACCACAACTGGATTTTCCTGCGCGGCCACGGGAGCGGCCACTAAGCACAACGCGGCGACGACTTGCGACAAAAGTTTCATTTGCTTCCTTCTTTGGGCATCAATTGCCCCCACCGGGACCATAGAACTCTCTCATTGTAATGACCAATCAAGGTTTCTTGAAAAAGCGAGAGCGGGGTCCAAATTTCGCCCCGCGCAACGGCGCCGAAACCGCGCACGGCCGTGATTAGAGTTGAACTGACCGACCCCATGGGGCATCTAATACTCCAACCAGCCCCAGCTTTAGCCAGAGGAACCACCCCATGCCCATCACCGTTGGTCAAGATACGTCCAAGACCCGCAAGACCCTTAGCGTTGGCGCACAAACAATCGACTATTATTCCATCCCTGCTGCGACCCAGGCCGGGCTCGGCGATTTTGCGAAATTGCCAGCCGTGCTTAACGTCGTGTTGGAAAACATGCTGCGGTTCGAAGATGGTAAAACGGTAACTACCGATGACATCAAGGCATTTGCGGAATGGGGCGCCAAAGGCGGCAAGAACCCACGTGAAATCGCCTACCGCCCCGCGCGCGTGTTGATGCAAGATTTCACCGGCGTGCCAGCGGTTGTTGATTTGGCTGCCATGCGGGATGGGTTGGTTGCGCTGGGGGGAGATCCCGAAAAGATCAATCCGCTCAACCCCGTCGATCTGGTTATTGATCACTCTGTGATGATTGACGCATTCGGCAACCCACGCGCGTTTCAAATGAACGTCGACCGTGAATACGAACGCAATATGGAACGTTATACATTCCTGAAATGGGGGCAAAAAGCCTTTAACAATTTCCGCGTCGTCCCCCCCGGAACTGGAATTTGCCATCAGGTGAACTTGGAATACCTCTCGCAGACCGTCTGGACGGACACCGACCAAAATGGCCGTGAAGTGGCCTACCCTGACACGCTTGTTGGGACGGACAGCCACACAACCATGGTGAACGGCGCGGCCGTTTTGGGGTGGGGCGTTGGCGGCATCGAGGCAGAAGCCGCAATGTTGGGCCAGCCCATTTCCATGCTGATCCCCGAAGTTGTCGGTTTTGAGCTGACAGGCACCATGATGGAAGGCACCACCGGGACCGATTTGGTGCTGAAGGTTGTCGAGATGCTGCGCGCCAAGGGTGTGGTCAGCAAATTCGTGGAATTCTACGGCGAAGGGCTCGACCGTTTGCCGTTGGCGGACCGCGCCACAATCGCAAATATGGCGCCTGAATATGGCGCGACATGTGGGTTTTTCCCGATTGACGATGAAACGCTGCGCTATCTGCGCAACACAGGCCGCGACGAAGACCGCGTGGCCTTGGTAGAGGCCTACGCCAAAGAAAACGGCCTGTGGCGCGATGCGGAGTATAGCCCCATCTACACCGACACGTTACATTTGGACATGGGCACCATTGTACCCGCCATTTCCGGGCCCAAGCGCCCACAAGATTACGTCGCCTTGGACAATGCCAAGACCGCGTTTCACAAAGAAATGGAAGAAACGTTCAAGCGGCCCATGGGCAAACAGGTCGCCGTTGAAGGCGAAGACTTCACGCTCGAAAGTGGCAAGGTCGTGATCGCATCGATCACGTCGTGCACCAACACCTCCAACCCTTACGTGATGATCGGCGCGGGTCTGGTGGCACGCAAGGCGGCGGCGCTGGGGCTTGACCGCAAACCGTGGGTCAAGACATCACTGGCACCGGGTTCGCAAGTTGTCAGTGCCTATCTCGAGGCGGCAAACCTTCAGGAAGACCTTGATAAGATAGGGTTTAACTTGGTTGGTTATGGCTGCACCACTTGCATTGGCAACTCGGGTCCGATCCAAAAAGAGCTGTCCGCGGCTATCGCAGAAGGCGATCTCGTCGCCACGTCCGTCTTGTCGGGCAACCGCAATTTCGAAGGCCGGATCAGCCCGGACGTGCGCGCCAACTACCTTGCATCGCCGCCGTTGGTTGTGGCCTACGCGCTGGCGGGTACGTTAGATATCAACTTGGCCGAAGACGCGATCGGGCAGGATAAAGACGGCAATGATGTGTTCTTGAAAGATATCTGGCCCACCAGCCAAGAGGTCGCCGAATTGGTCGAGGCCACTGTGACCCGCGAGGCGTTCTTGACCAAATACGCGGATGTCTTTGAAGGCGACGACAAATGGCGCGGCGTGGAAACCACTGACAGCAAAACATATGACTGGCCGCCCGCGTCGACGTATGTGCAAAACCCGCCCTATTTCCAAGGGATGAGCAAAGACCCCGGTGTCATCACCAACATCGACGGCGCCAAGGTGCTTGCGGTGCTGGGCGACATGATCACCACCGACCACATCTCGCCTGCGGGGTCGTTCAAAGACACCACACCAGCGGGGAAATACCTTATGGAACATCAGGTTCCGCTGCGCGAATTCAACTCGTACGGGTCGCGCCGTGGGAATCACGAGGTTATGATGCGCGGCACATTCGCCAACATTCGCATCAAAAACGAGATGTTGGATGGGGTCGAAGGCGGCTACACCACCGGGCCAGATGGCACGCAAACCTCGATCTTTGATGCGGCGATGGCCCACCAGGATGCGGGCACACCGCTGGTGATCTTTGGGGGCGAACAATATGGGGCGGGCTCTAGCCGCGATTGGGCGGCCAAGGGCACGGCGCTGTTGGGCGTCAAGGCCGTGATCGCAGAGAGTTTCGAACGTATTCACCGGTCTAATCTGGTTGGTATGGGGGTTATCCCCTTCGAATTTACCGCCGGTGACACGCGCAAATCTCTGGGTTTGACGGGCAAAGAGACGGTGTCTATTGCCGGGCTCGACACCATCAAACCCCTGCAAGAGGTGCCTTGCACGATCACCATGGCGGACGGCGCGGTCAAAGAGATCACGTTGAAATGCCGGATCGATACCGCCATTGAAATCGAATACGTCGAACATGGCGGCGTGTTGCACTACGTGTTGCGCAACCTCGCGCAGGCCGCGTGATGCCCTCTCGCGTGGCGCTAATAACCGGCGGCGCGCGGGGGCTTGGCCGGACCATTGCGCAGGATCTGGCGACAGATGCCCGCGTGGCCATCACGTACCACACCACGGATCCCGGGCCGCTTTTAGCCGAGCGGCCCGAAATTCTGGCGGTTCAGGCGGACCTAACAGATCCCGATGCCGCGCCAGATGTCATCGCGCAAACAATCGCGCGGTTTGGGCGGCTTGACGTATTGGTGAACAATGCCGGATCGGTGGCCTCGACACCGTCTGACACGCGCGACTTTACCGCGCATCGTGCCATGTTGGATGTCAACGTGGTTGGCCCCATGGCGATGTTGGCGGCGGCTCTGCCCCATTTGCAGCCGGGGGCGCGTGTCATCAATATCTCATCAACCAATGCGACGTTACCCGCGATGGGGGCCGCGACCTATTCGGCCAGCAAAGCCGCCCTGAACACTTGGACAAAAGGCATGGCAAAGGAGCTTGGCCCGCGCGGTATTCGCGTGAATGCCGTGGCGCCCGGCGCAATCGAACACCTAGAAAGCCCGCGCCCTGATGACCTAGTTGCCAAGTTCGTCGAGATGACCGCCCTCGGCCGTATTGGCCGGTCCGAAGATATCGCGGCGGCGGTGCGGTTTCTGGCGTCTGATGCGGCGGGGTTTATCACCGGCGAAATTCTCAACGTGAACGGTGGCTACCGCCTATAGCCCCGCCGCCCTTCAGTTTTGCAACGCGCGTTCCAACGCGGGCACAAACCGTTGTTGATAATCGCTGCCCACCAAGGGCCCCGCAAACCGAAACAACACCGTGCCGTCGGCATCCAGAATGAACGTCTCGGGGGGGGCTGTGACACCCCAGTCAATCGCGGTGCGCCCCTGCGGGTCAAACGCAACACCCGAAAACGGATTGCCGTCATCATCAAGGTACCCGAGCGCCGCACCTCCCTGATCTTTGAAGTTAATGCCAATGATCGGCATGCCATTCGCGGCCATCTCTAGCAATCTGGGGTGTTCGGCGCGACACGGTGGGCACCAGCTGGCCCAGAAATTCACCAATGTCACCTTGCCTGTGGCCAGCGTGTCAGGGGTCACGTTGGGGTAGCTGCCCAATGCGTCTGTGGTGATGGGCGGCGCAGATAGGCCGATCATCGTCGAGGGCAGATCATTAGGGTTATCGCGAAACATGCCGATACCGGCCAGCGCCACGAAACCCGCAAAAATCAGCGGCGGTGCGATCATCAGGGGCGAGACTTTAGCCATCGGGTTTTATCCTCTTTTCAACCTGTTGCAACGCAATGCGCGCCCGGCGCCCCCGCCGCAATGTCAGCACCAACAGCACCACCAACAACGCGATAGACACGGCGTAAGCCGACAACACCGCATCCGCGTATTTTCCGAGTTCTGGCATCAATTTCGAACCTCGCGGGCCTGCAACGCGCGGGTCCGGCGCAGGCGAATTTCGGTGCCCGTCCGGTACAACACCAGCGCAAAGAACAGCACAACGAACCCCGCAATGCACACCAACAGCGGTAAGTAAAACACATCCGCCACGTTCTCTTCTTTGTCGAGACTTAACGATGCGCCCTGGTGCAACCCTTGGTTCCAGAAATTCACCGCATACCGAGACAGCACCGCAAACACAGACCCAACAAGACACAAGACAGACGTCAGATCTGCGGCGGTGTCGGGGTCTTCGATGGCTTCCCACAGGGCCATGTAGCCAAGGTAGAATAGGAACAAAATCAGGAATGATGTCAGGCGCGGATCCCACGCCCACCACGTGCCCCACATGGGTTGCCCCCAAATGGCCCCTGTGAACAGCGCGATCACCGTCATCACCACGCCAACCGGTGCTGCGGCTTTTGCCGCCAATGCGCTAACGTGGTGGCGCCGGACGATCCAGATCAGCGATGCGACCAACATCATGAACCACGCGTTGATGGCCATCAGGGCGGCTGGCACATGCAGATAGATGATTTTCACCGTGGACCCTTGGCGGAAATCATCTGGCGTAAAGAAGAACCCCCAGACCAACCCAACGATCAGGCACACGCCAGCCAACCACCACAGCCCCGGCAGTATGCGCTCGCTGAGCCCTAGGAATTTCACGGGGTTGGCGTAGCTCCATATGCTGGAGGGGCGCTTGGGTATGGATGGGTCTTTGGTCATGGACATCCCTTAGATGTACGGTGTCGGGTGCGGCGGCTCAATGTACAAATCGCCGCGCTCACCGCAAGTTCACCCGCAAAGCAGCCGCCGACGCAAATGGCATGACCGCAATCACCCCTGCGGTGATCCCCGCCAGCATCAAGGCGGGCGTTGTGGTGTCCATACCCGCGGCGCCGCGGCGCGCGACCTCTGCGCCAAAGATCAACGTGGGCATATAAAGCGGCAACACCAGCAGCGACATCAGCAGCCCGCCCCGTTTCACGCCAACCGTCAACGCCGCGCCAAACGTACCGACAACCGACAGCGCCGGCGTGCCCAGCAGCAACGACACCAACAGCCACAGGTAACCCCGTTCGGGCAGGTTCAAGAGCACGCCCAACACCGGCGCGGCCAACACCAAAGGCAGCCCCGTGGTGATCCAATGCGCCAGTGATTTAATGCTCAGCGCAGCCTCAAGCGGCAGAGGGGCGGTGGCCAGAAGGTCAAGCGTGCCGTCTTCCCAATCGAGCGCCAGCAGACGGTCGAGCGACAGCAGGCATGCCAGCAGCGCGCCCAACCATAGGATCCCCGGTGCGATTTGCGATAGCAGATCTGACTGCGGGCCAACCCCAAACGGCACCAGCACCGTCACGATCAGGAAAAACGCAAGCCCTAGGCCAAATCCGCCCCCCGCCCGGACGGCCAACATCAAGTCGCGTTTTAGCAGAGCGATCATAAGAACGCCTCGTCACTGGCGCCCACGCGGGTATCAGCCGGCGCGCGAAAGGTTGTGATATCAAGCGCTTGTGCGTCGATCCCCAGATCGATATGGGTGGCCATCAGGGCCGACCCACCTGCCCCCAAATGCGCGTGCACCGCCTGCGCAAACAACGCAACCGCGTCATGATCCAGCGAAACGGTCGGTTCATCCAGCACCCAAATGGGCCGCCCCGTCACCAGCAAACGCGCCAACCCGAGGCGCCGTTTTTGGCCCGCCGACAATGTCCCTGCAAGCCGCGCGGCCAATGGCGTTAGTGCGAAGGCCTGCATCGCGGCGTCGATGCGGCGCTGGCCAAAAACCTCGGCCCAGAAGGTCAGGTTTTCGGTCACGGTCAGCATCGATTTGAGCCCGTCGGAATGGGCCGCATAGGCAATCTGGTCTTCGGCGCCGGTGATGTCACCTGACAGTGGCGGTTGCAGCCCTGCCACCGTGCGCAGCAGTGTCGTTTTGCCCGACCCGTTGGGCCCCCGCAAGATCAACGCCTGCCCCGGTGCAAGGTCAAACGACAGCCCTTGCAGCACCGGCAGCCCGCCACGGGCCACACAAAGATCACGGATCGTCAATGTCATGTCACTAGGGGTAACCGATTGGCGCGGCGACCAAAAGCCCGTTCACACGGGGATCAGGGCCAACGCGATGCGGCGGCCTTCGCTGAGCAGCACATTATAGGTGCGGCACGCCGCCGGAGAGGCCATGACCTCGACGCCCAAACCGGCCTCCTCTAGATTGGTGCGCAATTGGCTTGGCAAGTGGGCGATCTCGGCGCCGGTGCCCATGAACACGACATCAACCTGCCCAGCCAACGCCAATACCGCATCGGCGTCCGAATACCCCGCCCAGCTTTGCACGCCTTGCGGCCCCACGATGACCGGCCCCTGAAACACGGCACCCCCAATACGGAAAAACCCTTGGCCATAGCCGTCGACCGGTTTGGCATCTGTAAACGTGATTTCGTTCAGCCGCATGGGTTTTATCCTAATTCCAGAGGGGTAGCCCAAGGATAGCCGAAGCCGCGATGATGCAATAGGCCACACGACGAAAAAGAACCTCCGCCGTGGGGTCAAAAAGCCGCGCCCCGATGATATTGGCGATCACGTTGGGAATACCCGCCAACAGACCCAGCAGTGCAACCTTCCAGACGAACAGGTCAAGAGCATAAAACACCGCGATCATCACCACGTCAGCGGCAAAAAGATACAAAAGGACGTTCGCACGGATCACCGAAATAGCCTGCTTGCTCGACATATATAGCATGATGACCGGCGGCCCTGGCATCCCCGCGAACCCTGCCATGAACCCGCCAAACCCGCCGGTTGCTATCGTGAGTTTAGGCGTCAAGACGCCCGCATAGCGCCAGCCCGAGACCAGCACCGCCAACAGCACCGCCACGACGAACGACACGATCCACCCGAACACGGTGGCATCCATATGCGACAAAAACCAGATCCCCATGGGCAGCATCACCAGCGCGCCCAACATCAACCGCCCGACATCACGCGGGGTGCCATCACGCCACGCGGCAGGCAGGTTCGGCAGTGGGCCCAACAATTCGGCCATCATCATAAAAGTAACAGCCGCGACAGGCGGCAACACACTGGCGGCGATGGGCATGATAATCATGCCACTGCCGAAGCCCGCAAACCCGCGCACAAACCCCGCCACCACGACGCCGCATGTCAACCAAATCAGACCTGAAAGATCGGTAACGTCAGAGAGTGCTTCAAGCATCAATGTTGGCGTATTGGTTTCCCGAATTCGCATCCGGTTTGGACCAATCACGCTTGACGCCCAAATACAACAATGCCGCCGACGCCACAAAAATAGAGCTATAGGTGCCCACGATCACGCCCCAGATCATTGCAAAAACAAACCCACGGATCACGTCACCGCCCAGTACAAACAGCGCGATCAACGCCAGCAATGTGGTGACCGAGGTCATGAATGTCCGGCTGAGCGTTTCGTTGATAGAGATGTTCAGCACTTCGTTCAGCGGGCGTTTTTTGTATTTGCGCAGGTTTTCACGCACCCGGTCAAACACAACCACTGTATCGTTCAGCGAATAGCCCACAATGGTCAGCAGCGCCGCGATGATCGCCAAATCAAACCGGATCTGCAATTCGGAGAACACACCAATGGTCAGGATCACATCATGCACCAGCGCCAAAACCGCACCCAACGCGAATTGCCATTCAAACCGCAGCCAAATGTAGATCAGAACCGCTCCAATGGCCAAAACCACGGCCAAAGCCGCCGTTTGGATCAATTCGCCCGACACTTTGGGGCCAACAGATTCGACCGACACAAATTGGATATCCGGGCGCACCGTCTGCAACGCTTGTTCAACAGAATTGATCACATCGGTGGTCACGGCTTCTTGGCCATCTTGCGCCTGAATGCGGATCATCGCCACGTTTTGATCGGCTGCAAAGGATGGGTCAAACACCTCGCTGATGGAAATATCCCCCAGTTCAAGCACCGCAATGGCATCGCGGTACACACCGATATCCACCGACAGCGGGCTTTCGGTGCGGATCGTCGTGCCACCCCGGAAATCGATGCCGTAGTTCAGCCCCTGCAAAAGGAACGACCCAAAGGCCACGATCATCATCAAACCGGACACGCCCAACCAGAGCTTCCATCGTTTGAAGAAATCGAAATTGGTGTTCTGTTTGACCAGTCTCAGACGCATATCAAATCTCGATTGTTTTAGGGCGGCGGCGTTCAAACCACATCACCACCAGCAAGCGGGTGACAAAAATCGCCGTGAAGACCGACGTTAGAATACCCAAACCCAAAGTTATCGCAAAGCCACGCACCGGGCCCGACCCCATCGCAAACAAGATCACAGCGGTGATAAAGGTGGTGATGTTGGCGTCCAAAATGGCGCTCAGCGCTTTTTCATAGCCAAGCTCGATGGCGCGTGCAGGGCCTTTTGAGGTTTGCAATTCTTCGCGGATACGTTCGAAAATCAGCACGTTAGCATCGACGGCCATACCCACCGTGAGCACGATCCCCGCGATGCCCGGCAAGGTCAACGTGGCACCGATCAGGCTGAGCAGCCCGAAAATCAGACCAACGTTGATAATCAATGCGATGTTCGCAAAGATCCCGAAAAGGCCATAGCTGAGGAACATAAAGACCAGCACTGCAACAAAGGCCACGATGGTCGCGATTTTGCCCGCATCGATGCTATCTTGCCCCAGCTCGGGCCCAATGGTGCGTTCTTCTAGGAAATCGAGGCCCGCAGGCAACGCGCCCGCGCGCAACAGCACCGCAAGATTGGTTGATTCCTCAACGCTGAACTGGCCGGTGATGATCCCAGACCCGCCGGGAATGTGGCTTTGGATTGTGGGCGCGCTGACCACCTCGTCATCAAGGACAATCGCAAATGGCGAGCCGATGTTTTCGGCGGTGTAGTCGCCAAATTTGCGCGCGCCCGACGTATTGAACCGGAAATTCACCGCCGCCCGACCGTTTTGGTCAAAGGCTGGCTGTGCGTCGACCAGTTCTTCGCCGGTAACAACGGGGGCAGATTCGATAGTGTAATAGATGCCTTGTTCGTCCAGCGATGGGACGATTTTATTGCCCAAACCGGGTGCCGCGTCCGGGTCAGTGCCGCGCGTGATAACGGGGTTGAATGTCAGCTGCGCGGTCGTGCCGATGATCTCTTTCAGCTCAGACGCAGATCCGATGCCCGGCACCTGAATCAAAATACGTTGCGCGCCTTGGCGTTGGATCGTGGGCTCGCGGGTGCCGACCTCGTCAATACGGCGTCGAATGATTTCAAGGCTTTGCTGCACCGTCCGTTCGTCGGTGGCCAGCTTTTCTGCATCGGATAACGCCACGATGATGATATCACCGTCGGCGCGCACATCAATGTCGTTGGCGCCCACACCGGTGAGCGTCTGGACCGGACGCGCCAGACTGCGTACCAGCTCCAACGCCCGCGACATGCCGTCGGGGTCGCTGATGCGCACCCGCACTTCGTCTTCGGCAGACGGCTGCAACCGGATCGTGCCAATGGTCGCGCGTTCGGGTCGCAAAATATCGCGGATCTCAGGCCACGCGGCCTGCATCCGGGCGGCGTATACGTCTTCGACGCGCACCTCGGCCAGCAAATGCGCCCCACCGCGCAGGTCGAGCCCAAGATTGACCAACCCAGAGGGCAACCAACCGGGCCAAAGCCCGCGTTCGGCCTCGTTTTCGGCGGTGGTGGCGCCCAATTCGATGGCTTGAACGGCATCATTGTGCCGTTCAACGTTAGTATAAAAGGCGTTCGGTATCGCCAACATCAAGCCCACAGCACAGGTCAGCCAGATTAGCGTCCGTTTCCACAGATCGATTTGCAGCATATCGTCGCCTTTTCAAAGCGTTACAGGTCGCTCTTAGTTCGCAGGTTCCGTTTTGGAAACCACTGTGGCGATCGTAGATTGAACCACACGAATTTTGACGCCTTCCGCGATTTCAAGCTCGACTTCGTTGTCGTCTTTGACCTTGACCACCTTGCCGATGACGCCGCCCTGCGTGACCACTTGATCACCCCGGCGTAATGCGGACACCATCGCCTGATGGTCTTTCACCTTTTTTTGCTGCGGGCGAATAAGGAGAAAATACATGATCGCAAAGATCAAAATAAGCGGCACAAATTGCGCAATGGCGTCCATCGAAACAGTCCTTCTGGGTAGAAGCGGCCACATGTATTCGGGCCGCAAAGTCTGGCGGAACCTATGGTCTGACATGGGGCTTTGCAAGGGACGCTGTGCAGGTTTCGTGTTTGTCAGGGGCATCCTTTTGTGCAGGCGCGATACGGGGGCTTGGCGGGCGCGGCCAAAGGCGTCATGCTTTGGAACCGCGAGATCACTTTGGAGGGGCCATGCGCCGTCGATGTTTCAGCGCGATCCTGTCTGCGGTGCTCGTGACGGCCCCGGCCGCCGCCGACCCCATGCCTGCCCTAGGGTTGGCCGAACGACAGGCTTGGACAGCGGTGGGCACCATCAACTCTGCGGGGTACCGCACACGCGCCTCTTGCACGGGCACGTTGATCGCGCCTGATCTGGTGGTGACGGCAGCCCATTGCGCCGGTGGCGCGCCGCATTTTGTCGCCGGTTGGGACCAGGGCAGTTTTGCCGCGCATCGCAAAACCGTCAAGGCGACGGTGCACCCAAACTACGACAAGGCCCTTGGAAACAAACGGTTTATCTACGATGTCGCCGTTTTGCAGTTGGACACCCCGATCCCCACCAGAACGGTGCAACCGGTCCGTCTAAGCGGCGCCAAGGGCCTGCACATCGGTGATTTGACGGTGCTGGGCTACCACCGCCAGCGGCCGCATGTGTTGAGCGGCCGCACCGATTGCACGCGCCAAGATGGAGCAGACAGCCGCGCGCTGATCTTAGATTGCGAGGTGATTTCGGGCAATTCGGGCGGGCCTGTGTTGGCAACGGTCGGGCCTGATACCGTGATGGTGGCGGTTGTCACGGCGCGGTTGGGCGGCGCGCAGCCTATGGCTTTGGCCGTGCCTGTCGATGAGTGGTTGATCGCACAATGGGACGCAGCACAGGCGCGGGCCGATACAACCGCCGCGCATTGAAATCTGACGGTTACGCGCGCGTGCAAGATCGGTCATAAGCGGTAAAGGACGACTCAGACCAAGGATTGCCGTCATGCATGACATCCGCGCCATTCGCGAAAACCCCGAAGCTTTTGATGCCGCATTGGCCCGCCGGGGCGATGCCCCTGTTGCTGCCGATTTGCTGGCACTCGACGAGGCACGCCGCGCCAATATCAGCGCCGCCGAAACGGCACAAGCCGACCAAAACAAAGCCTCCAAGCAAGTCGGTGCCGCCAAAGCATCCGGCAATGAGGCCGTGTTCGAACGTTTGCGCGCGCTGGTCGGTCAGAAAAAAGCCGAGATCGCCGCGATGCAGGCCGAGGCCAAAGATCTGGACACCCAGCTGGCTGAAAAACTGGCGTGGATCGCCAACCTGCCCGCAGATGATGTCCCCGATGGCGCCGACGAGGCCGACAACGTCGAGGTCAGCCGTTGGGGGGACGCACCGCAGTTTGACTTTGCCCCCAAGGAACATTTTGACATCACAGGTGTCACCGCATCGATGGATTTTGAGACGGCGGCAAAGACATCCGGGGCACGTTTTGTCATGCTCAAAGGCGCCGTGGCGCGGGTGCACCGAGCGCTGGCGCAGTTCATGATCGACCAACATGTGGATGAAAACGGGCTGACCGAGATCAACTGCCCGGTTTTGGTGCGCGATGAGGCGATGTTTGGCACGGATAAATTGCCCAAATTCGCCGAGGACAGCTATAAAACCACTGACGGCAATTGGCTGATCTCGACCTCCGAGATCACCCTGACCTATTCCATCGCGGGCGACGTTCTAGACGAGGCCGACCTGCCGCGCCGGATGACCGCACATACGTTATGTTTCCGGTCTGAGGCAGGCAGCGCGGGCCGCGACACCGCAGGCATGTTGCGCCAACACCAGTTTGAAAAAGTCGAGATGGTATCGGTCACCCTGCCCGACCAATCAGACACTGAACAAAAGCGCATGTTGCGCTGTGCAGAAGGTATTTTGGAACAGCTCGGCATCGCCTATCGCACGGTGTTGCTGTGCACCGGTGACATGGGGTTTGGCGCGCGCCGTACCTACGACATCGAAGCATGGTTGCCCGGCCAAGACGCGTTCCGCGAGATTTCGTCAGTATCGACAACGGGCGCGTTTCAGGCCCGCCGGATGAATGCTCGCTATAAACCCGCAGCCGGTGGCAAGCCGCAGTTTGTGCACACATTGAACGGGTCTGGTTTGGCCGTGGGCCGGTGTCTGATCGCGGTGCTCGAAAACGGTCAGCGCGCAGATGGGTCGGTTGTGTTGCCCGATGTGTTGGCCCCCTATTTGGGCGGCAAAACGACATTAACGGCGGACGGCACACTGGTGTGATCCGCAGCCCTCACCCCGGCAGGTCCCGTGGGTGCAATCAGAAAGGGCGGGCCTGAACGCCCGCCCCATGGTTATCGCGATGCGCGCACGTTGCCATGCCAGATCTCGCCGCTGATGGGCCCTGCATTCAACGCGTCGGCCACAGCGCTGGCGCGGCCGCCTTCATAGGTCTGGGCCAAAACCAGCCCCAACAAGATGCCGACGGCCAAAATTTGCAACGCCCATATCAACCCGTGTGGGTGGGATGGCTGCGCGTTCATGGATGTTTCACAGATCATCAGAATTTCCTTTCAGGCTGGTCTGTTCAATGGTGACACATGTGGTCTACCAGACGGCGTGAAATTCCAAAAACGAATATATGTCATTTAATACATCACGAAAAATGATGCTTACTATGATACGAGCTTTCGCACCATGTCCCAGTATTGAGTTTGCACATCCACCAACGACAATCGCCCCTCGGGACGAAACCAAGTGTTCACCCCCGTCAGCATCGCAATAATCGCGAGGGTCGTTATTTTTGTATCGACAATGTCAAAGGCACCCTGCGCAACACCATCGCGCAAGATCGCCTCTAGGCGGTCTTCGTATCGCCGCCGCAGGGTTTCGATTCGTGCAAAATTATCGGGGGTCAGGTTCCGAAGTTCCATATAGGCAATAAACACCGCATCCGGGCGGTCGTGGTGAAATGCGATGTGAAACGTCACAAAATGCTGCAAGCGGGCATCTGCTGCGGCCTGCGGGTTGTCCTCGAACGCCCGTAAAAGCGTGTCCATATGGCTTTGCATCAGATCAAAAAGCAGCGTTTGTTTGTCGCGCGTATAATTATACAACGCGCCGACCTGCACGCCGACCTCTTGTGCAATCGCCCGCATTGAAACCGCCGCAAACCCTTGATCAGAAAAGAGTTTCAACGCAGCTGCGCGCACCCGTGGGCCTGTGATTTGCGAATGTGATCCTGCGGTGCGTGCCATATCCATATAATTAACTGAACGGGCGTTCAAAACAATGCAATCTTGCGTAGGTCTTGGCCATGGGGCACAACAGCCCCACAAACCGGAGCCTATTTATGCGTCTTGTTGCTGCCATAACACTGTCCCTGTCCCTGACGGCCTGCGTGCAATTCCCCGAAATTGACGCCGCGACCGATGCGGCGGTTTTGGACACTGACTACCCCGATTTGGTCCCCCTTGCGCCCATCCGTGCAGATCAAGCCGCCAGTGCCCCGACCTTGGAGGAGGACCGCACCCAGCTTGCGGCACGTGCGCGTGCGTTGCAATCGCGGGCCGCACGGTTGCGGGCGACGGCGATAAATGGCGCTGACGGCGCCGGCGGTGCGGGCGAGGCAGAGTAGCGCGTTGCACGTGACCGGCGAACGGGCTAAACGGCGGGAAATCAACGGATGAACCCTAAGGAGTCCTGCTTATGTCTGCGCCGCTGCGTCTTGGAATTGCTGGTTTGGGGACTGTCGGTATTGGTGTGCTGCGCATCATCAGAAAGCACGGTGCGTTGCTAAAAGAACGGACCGGCCGCGAGATCATCATCACGGCGGTATCGGCGCGCAGCAAGTCCAAGGACCGGGGCATATCGCTGGACCAATATGCATGGGAAGACAACCCCGTTGCGTTGGCAACACGTGATGACGTGGACATTTTCGTGGAACTGATCGGCGGCGACACCGGCCCTGCCAAGGACGCCGTCGAGGCGGCCCTAGCCGCAGGCAAGGACGTGGTCACAGCCAACAAGGCACTGCTGGCCATCCACGGTCAGGCGCTGGCCGAAACAGCCGAACGCGACGGCCGCGCATTGCGGTATGAGGCCGCCGTGGCGGGTGGCATCCCCGTGGTAAAGGCGCTGGCCGAAGGGCTTGCCGGCAACGAGATCACCCGCGTGATGGGGGTGATGAACGGATCGTGCAACTACATCCTGACACGCATGGAATCGGCAGGCCTGAGCTACGAAGAGGTCTTTGCCGAGGCCGACGGTCTGGGCTACCTCGAAGCGGACCCGCAGCTGGATGTGGGCGGCATCGATGCGGCGCATAAACTGGCGCTGCTGTCGTCGCTGTCTTTTGGAACGGTCGTCGATTTTGACGGCATCACCTTGGAAGGCATTGAACGCGTTAGCATTGATGACATCAACGCCGCCGCCGATATGGGCTACAAGATCAAACTGTTGGGCGTCGCGCAATTGACCGGGCGCGGTCTGGAACAGCGCATGCAGCCGTGTTTGGTACCCGACAGCTCGCCGTTGGGGCAACTGGACGGTGGCACCAATATGGTTGTGCTCGAAGGCGATGCCGTGGGCCAGATTGTGCTGCGCGGCCCCGGTGCGGGCGAAGGCCCCACAGCCAGCGCCGTGATGGCCGACATCAGCGACATCGCTAAAGGCCTGCGCGCGCCGGTGTTTGGCAAACCCGCCACCACGTTGACCCGCGTCCCGTCGGCCCACGCCCAACTACCCGCGCCCTACTACCTGCGCATGACCTTGGACGACAAACCCGGCGCTTTGGCTAAAATCGCCAGCGTCTTGGGCGAAAGCGGCGTGTCGATTGACCGCATGCGCCAATACGGCCACGATGACACCCAAGCGCCAGTGTTGATTGTCACCCATAAAACCACGCCCGATGCCTTGAACACGGCGTTAACGGCGATGCAAAACACCAATGTTTTGTCGGGCACACCCGTCGCCTTGCGGATCGAAACCGTCTAGCCAGCGGCCCCGTTGAAGGGGCCGCGCCACGGCGTTACATCTACATTCATATTTTATCGCATAAAGGAAATATTTCATGTCAGGCCACGCAGAATTTCAAGATCGCATGCTGTCTTTGGGCCTTGCCCGTGTGTCAGAAGCCGCCGCACTTGCGTCTGCGCGTCTGGTTGGGCATGGCGATGAAAAGGCCGCAGATCAGGCCGCTGTAAATGCAATGCGCGAGCAGCTGAACATGCTCGATATTGCGGGAGTTGTGGTCATCGGTGAAGGCGAACGTGACGAAGCCCCCATGCTGTTTATCGGCGAAGAGGTCGGCACCGGGAACGGCCCCGGCGTGGATATCGCGCTGGACCCGCTTGAAGGCACGACCCTCACCGCCAAAGACATGCCCAACGCGCTGACCGTGATCGCCATGGGCCCGCGTGGATCCATGTTGCATGCGCCCGACGTCTACATGGACAAGCTGGCCATTGGGCCGGGCTATGCAACGGATGTCGTGACGCTTGATATGACACCGGGCGAACGTGTTGCGGCGCTGGCGGCGGCCAAAGGTTGCGCGCCTGCCGATATTACCGTGTGTATCCTCGAACGCCCGCGCCACGAGACGATGATCGCAGAGGTCCGCGAAACCGGTGCCTCGATCCGGTTGATCACCGATGGCGATGTGGCCGGTGTGATGCATTGCGCCGAACCCATGACCGGCATCGACATGTACATGGGCGCAGGCGGCGCCCCCGAAGGCGTGCTGGCGGCGGCTGCGCTGAAATGCATGGGCGGGCAAATGTACGGCCGGTTGCTGTTTCGAAACGACGACGAAAAAGGCCGCGCGACCAAGGCCGGCATCACCGATTTCAACAAAATATACACCCGCGACGAAATGGTCACCCAAGACGTGATCTTTGCCGCGACCGGTGTAACCGATGGCAACATCCTGCCCGCCGTGCGGCGCGAACCCGGCTGGATGACCACCGAAACCCTGATCATGCGGTCAAAAACAGGCTCTGTGCGGCGCATCAACTACCGCACGCCCGTCAGCGCATCATAACAACGCATGACCACGTCAGCAGACATAACGTGAGCTTTCTCGGCGTCGAAAACAGCCTGACAGGGCGGCGTTGGGTTGGCCCACCTTTGGATATTGCGCGCGCCACCGAGGCGTTGGTGCAGCAGACGGATCTGCCTGAACCGGTTGCGCAAATCTTGGCCCGGCGCAATGTGTCGGCCCAAGACGCGGATCTGTTTCTTGCGCCATCCCTGCGTGCCTTGTTGCCAGATCCACATGCGATGAAAGACGTAGAACCTGCCGCCGCGCGCATTCTGGCAGCGTTACAGCGGCGCGAAAATATCGCGATCTTCGCGGATTACGATGTGGATGGCGGGGCGTCCGCGGCGCTGCTGCTGGTGTGGTTGCGCGATATGGGGCACCGCGCCACGCTGTATATTCCCGACCGTATTGACGAAGGCTACGGCCCCAATGATGCCGCCATGGCCGATCTGGCGCAGGCGCATGATCTGATCATTTGCGTGGATTGTGGCACCCTGTCTCATGGTCCGATTGACGCCGCCAAGGGCGCCGATGTGATTGTGCTAGATCACCATCTGGGCGCCGAAACGCTGCCTAATGCCTTGGCTGTGGTGAACCCAAACCGGCAGGACGAAACGGGGGATCTCTCGCATCTTTGTGCTGCCGGTGTTGTTTTCATCGTGCTGGTGGAAATGGGCCGCCAACTGCGCGCGCGTGACACGCAGGGGCCTGACCTGATGGGGCTGCTGGATCTGGTCGCCCTTGCGACTGTGGCGGATGTGGCGCCGTTGGTCGGCGTGAACCGTGCCTTTGTCCGTCAAGGGTTGCGGGTGATGGCGCGGCGCGAACGTGTGGGGCTGTCTGCGCTGGCGGATGTGGCGCGCATGGATACCGCCCCCACGGCCTATCACCTTGGGTATCTGTTGGGGCCACGGGTCAACGCGGGCGGACGGATCGGAGCGGCCAATCTGGGAGCGCGGCTGCTGGCGACAGATGACCCGCATGAGGCCGCCGCCTTGGCCGAACGATTAGATGGCCTGAACACCGAACGCCGTGAGATCGAAGCCCAAGTGCGGGCGGCCGCCCTGGATCAGGCCGATGCGCGCGGGCTCGACAGTGCGCTGGTGTGGGCCGCCGGAGATGGCTGGCACCCCGGTGTTGTGGGGATTGTTGCGTCGCGCCTAAAAGAAGCGTCAGGCCGACCCAGTATCGTGATCGGCTTGGAAAACGGCATTGGCAAAGGGTCGGGGCGGTCGATTTCTGGGATCGACCTTGGCCAACCTATTCAACGGTTGGCGCGCGAAGGATTGCTGTTGAAAGGTGGCGGCCACAAGATGGCTGCGGGCCTGACCGTGCGTGAGGAAGACCTAGAACCGGCGATGGCGCGTCTGACCGAACTGTTGGAGAAACAAGGTGCCCATCAGGCCGGTGCTGCGGACCTAAAACTCGATGGTGTGCTGATGCCCGCCGCCGCCACCGTTGAATTGACCGAACGGATCGAACAGGCGGGCCCCTTTGGTGCCGGTGCCCCTGCCCCACGGTTCGCGTTTGCGGATATGGCGATCCGGTTTGCCAAACGTGTCGGTGAAACCCACCTCAAGGTCAGCTTTGGCGCCCCCGGCGAACCCACGATGGACGCCATTTGTTTTGGTGCATTTGACGGCCCGATTGGCCCTGCCCTAGACGCCCACGCAGGCGCGCATTTTCACCTGGCAGGACGGTTGGATATCAACACATGGCGTGGTCGGCAGACCGTTCAATTGCGCCTCGAAGATGCCGCCCCTGTCGCCAAGCCCTAGGTGTGAATTTTCTTCGCTCAAAGCGCAATTTTTCTCTTGCGCCCTGCGCGTGGATTGCCTAATTAGCCCACACAAACAGTGGCCCGTTCGTCTATCGGTTAGGACGCCAGGTTTTCAACCTGGAAAGAGGGGTTCAATTCCCCTACGGGCTGCCACTTTCACCAGATAATTTCATTTATGTGGGCTTTTTGGTTGGCTTAGTTGGTTCGTTTCACGATTTTACCACTGCATATATCCCATAGGTTTATGGGTGAGAGTAGCGTCGTCTGCACATGTCTGGTGGCCCCAAGAGGCCCCGCGCAGTCCCCTCTCAAACCCCAGAAATTCCGCGCGCGTCTATGCATCACACATCTCTGAATGTCAGGTTTCTGTTCTGTTTTTCACGCAACATACGGCGTACTAGAGTGGCCTTCGTGACCTGAGTCCCAAGTCTCCTCCAGCTTTGCGCGGAGTCCTTAGGGTTAAATCTTTGGCGTTAAGCTGCCATTTTGTCCATCGCCTTTCTCTGCAAGAATTCCGCCGGCGTCAGGTTGCCCAATGCGGAATGAGGTCTG
>NZ_JBDVLG010000042.1:0-5229 GCF_039970775.1 Roseobacter sp. | reverse complement strand
GCCAAACCAGAAGTGGGCTGGTGACATCAGCTACGTCTGGACGCGTGAGGGCTGGCTGTATCTTGCTGTCATTCTGGATTTGCATTCGTGCCGTGTCATTGGTTGGGCGGTCAGCAATCGCATGAAACGCGACCTTGCGATCAGAGCTTTGAAGATGGCCATCGCATTCCGACAGCCGCCCAAAGGCTGCATTCATCGCACGGATCGCGGATCGCAATACTGTTCCCACGACGACCAGAAGATCCTGCGCCAACACGGGTTCAAGGTATCGATGTCTGGGAAGGGCAATTGCTATGATAACGCGGCTGTTGAGACGTTCTTCAAAACAATCAAGGCAGAGTTGATCTGGCGGGACACTTGGAACACACGCAGACAGGCTGAGATGGTGATCTTCGAATACATCAACGGGTTTTATAATCCACGCCGTCAACACTCAGCATTGGGCTGGAAAAGCCCCGTCGCTTTCGAACGGAAGGTAGCTTAAACGAGCTCTCGCGGCGGCACGAAAACGCGACAGGTCCAGCAAGTCGCTGCCTATCGCCAGACCAGAGCCGATGCCCCCTAGATTTGGGACGACATCGCGCATGAGTTGAAAGCGGCATTAAATCTAGCATCCCGGCCATCGTTACGAAGATCGCCGACAATTTGACGATACCACCGAATTTAAAAACCCACCGTCGGAGCGTTTCATATGAGACATCAATCCGGGACTGCAAAAACATCTCTTCGACTTCGCGAAGGCTGAGATTGAACCGACAATAAAACCAGACTGCGTGAGAAATGATTTCGAGCGGAAAACGGTGGCGTTTGTAGCTGATGCGGTGCGAGATCATCAAGGCTGCCGAATTGTAAATGCGGAGACTGATAACTAGCGATGGTTTATGTGATATCCCCAGTGCGGGTTCTCGACCGAATGACTGGACTTGGCCGACCACGTTTCGAACGCACCGCCTGAGTTCCGTCTCGGGTTAGGCGCGTTACGGGCTTTCGTTGATCTACGCAAAACGGCCCACCAGAATCGACATAATGATTTAACTATACACGTATAGGTTACATCATCGAATTTGTTTTGGAGGATTTGTTTTGCGACAATTAATGTCACTATCAGTTTCGAAAATACTCTTAATTCTTACTGCGTCTGGCTTTTTTGTGGCCTTGGCGTTCGCAGGGCCGCAGATTTTAGGGCTTATTAAAGACCGAAAGGAAAGCTTGATAGATGTGGATCTCGCGAGGCTTGCAACATCGATCGGTGACTTGACACACGAATTGCAAAAAGAGCGCGGGGCAAGTGCAGGTTTTATTTCGAGCAACGGCATGAATTTTGGGCAAATTTTAAGTGAACAACGAGCCGTCAGTGACAGTGCAATTAATGACTTCATGAACGCGGCGGTTACTGCTCATGACATCTCGGATGAGGTCGTTCCATTTATCTCAAAACTCGAGGTCGTACGGGAACAAATTATAAACTTGCCAAGTTTACGCAGCCAAATTGATAGCTTGGAAATAGAATCACGTGACGCGGTGGCATCCATTACGGCTATAAACCGCGCCGCGATTGCGTTGTTGCCGGAACTCGCCCGGAGTATTAGCCATCCTGAGCCTGCTCAGGCGGTGCAACGCCACTCGATATTGATGACCGCAAAGGATAGTGCAGGGCTAGAGCGTGCGACAGGGGCCGTAGGGTTTGCACGTGCGGCTGATGGCGAGGGCGTTTTCCCTCCAGAAACTCTAGAGCTTTTCCTTATGCTGATTTTGGAACAGGAAGTTTTGATTGAGGTTTATGAGGAAATTGCCTCTGAACACCTGTTAGAAATGCTAACGTCGCTCAGAGATGGGCCGGAGAGCCAACGACTACAGTACTTTCGGGACGTCGCAAAGGCAAATGACCCTGTCGCGATTGCCCAGATTACGCCGGAAAGTTGGTACCATGATATTAGTGATGTTATTAACCTACTGAAGACCATCGAGGATGAAGGCGCTGTGGAGATTAATGAAGGTACCGCGGAAGCACTTTTGCATGCCGATTCTGGACTAATTGAAGCGATATCCTTGTTTTTTGGATTGATGATTGGGGTCGGCGTATGTACCCTATTTTTAGTAAGGGAAGTCGCGAAATCAATTTCATGCGTTTCGCTCCGAGTAGTGGGGTTGGCCGATGGCGACATCGAAAGCGCTATTCCTGAAGTGGCTCCCAATGATTTAAAGCGTATCACCGAAGCGCTTTCTATATTCCGACAACGAGAACTTGAAACCCGCGAATTAAAGGAACAACAAGCTCAGCTTGAGTTGAGCTCAGCCCTTGGTATTGAGCGGGTCACAAGAACTGTCTCAGAGGGTGATTTTTCCACACGTCTTCGCTTGCGTGATTTACAAGGCGCGTCAAAAGTCCTTGGCGAAGGGTTGAACCAAATTATGTCGGTTGTGGAGGAGGTCGCGAACCGACAGGCGGACAGGGACCGCGAAGCGTTAGAAAATCAAGTTTCTATCGCCAAAGCTGGCGAACAAGCTGTTGAAGAATTGAATATAGTCGTTTCGGCGTGCGTTCGAGGAGATTTCACGCACCGGCTGAACATCGACGATAAAGAAGGCGTCTTTGCAGAGCTCTGCGAAGGCGTAAATCGTATTGGTGAGGTTACCGAAGGTGGTTTGTCCGACTTGATGCGTGTTTTACAAGCACTCGCTCTTGGTGACTTGTCTATGAGAATGTCGGGAAGTCACGATGGCATATTTGATGATATCAGCCGAAAAATCAACCAAACGAATGAAAAACTCTCGGTAATCATGGGGCAAATTACCTCCGCATCGCAGCATGTACAGATGTCATCTTCAGAACTATCTGAAGCATCTACCGATCTGGCGCATAGAACAGAAAAGAACGCGGCGTCGTTAGAAGAAGCTTCAAACTCAGTCGATGATCTAACAGCTGCTGTAAGTTCGACGAGTGAGAGCGCCAGCGAAGTTAACCGCTCGACACAAACGACCCAAGCTGTTGTTGAGGATACAACGCGTGAGGTAGAAGATATGGTCAATGCTATGAATAGCATAGCATCTTCGTCAGAAGAAATATCAAAAATCACAAGTGTAATTGACGATATTTCGTTTCAAACGAATTTGTTGTCGTTGAATGCTGGCGTCGAGGCCGCACGAGCCGGCGAGGCAGGCCTCGGTTTTGCGGTCGTCGCAACCGAAGTGCGAATTTTGGCGCAAAAAACTGCGGAAGCTGCGATGGAAATTAAGACATTGATTTCGAACAGCGAAGCTCAAGTCAACGCTGGCGTTGAAATGGTAGGACGGAGTAGATCGTCTCTTCGTAAAATTCAAAAATCTATCGATGGTATGGCAAAAGAAGTGGCCCAAATGGTCGAAACAGCGACTCATCAGTCGGTCGGAATTTCAGACATAAATAAGACCGTTTCTGAAATAGAGCAAGCTACCCAGAAGAATGCGGCTATGTGTGAAGAAACAAATGCAGTGGCGCAGACTATGAACCAAGAAGCGAATACCTTGGTTCAGGCTATCGCAAGTTTTTCAGAAGACACCAGATTACAGGCGCCGCTGCCACGAACGGCGGTGTTGCAGGGTTCGGCTCTCGGTTGACAAGGTTCTGTTGCGTCGTTCTGGTTTGAGCGGGACACTGGCTGCAACCTTTCAAGTCAGGATGTTCTCATGGCAAGTCGCGATCCGTTTAAATACCATCAATTTCCGGCTTACGGCCCGTAGAAACGCCAATACAGCAAGAGCCTTCATGCGCCACGTTTGCGAAACTGTCCGGTGTCATCGCTCGCATGTGATCATCACAGACAAAACCCGTAGCTAGAGGGGCCAAACTTTCGGACCCAGCGCCGGATCGTTTCATACGAAGCATCAATGCCGCGCTTCAGCAGCATCTCTTCAACCTCGCGGAAGCTCAGATTGAAACGGGAATAGAGCCAAACTGAGTGAGTGATGATATCGGGCGGAAACCGGTGGCGTTTGTAGCTGATGGTCAGTGGCTGCATCGCCATCAGCTACGGGCAAACTGAGGCGCGAACAACCGCCGGGAAGTTAATGTGACAACACCGGCTCAACTCCTATGGCATATTGCGTACGCCAAGGCGTGTCGGGATGAATAGAAACGGCTGTTTTTGTACCGGCCTTTGCAAGAGGTGTCTCAGGGCCGATCATCGCTTGGCCGAGGTCAAAGGGCGCGCAAACAGGCTCAAGACCCAAGGCAAGATGTTGACCCTGCCACGGGGCGGATTGACGGCCCATATTGCTGATCCAAAGCATGAGCGAGGGTAAGGCTTCAGCATCCCAGGTGAGCGTCGCACGATAGTTTTCGGCGTTGTTCTGCAAACTCACATGCCCTTCAATGTTGCCCAGTAAAAGAAGCGTCTCAGACGCCGTCCGATACGGCAGGTTGAGCGGGTCAAATGCACCGTTGGCCAACTCTTCGAATGTTGCGATTGGTTCGCGGTATTCAAAGGCCGAAACTCCGCCACTATCGGATGGGTAGCTCCAGATTTTGCCGTGGCGGCCCAGTATCAGACGTGCGTCGCCCACAGCTTCGGGCAGTCTAAAGACGGGGTGCAGTCCAACAGGTACTTGCGTCGTACATCTGACCCTTATCTCAAACGTGATTTCCAAAGCCGGCTTCCCCGGCCGACCGCGCACCTGCCGGCTGAGCGACGCAATTGGACTATTATTAGGATAATCAATCCGCGCGGTGACCATGTTTGGGCCGTCTTGGGTCAAAACCCAAGGGTGATTTGCACCGTACCCATGGGGCCAGCGCACGGGTTTTGGGTGCAGCCCTTTCCATGCGCCGTTTAAAGGGGCAACGGGCGGAGCGCCAAACGGCACGCAGGGCCACTCGCCTTGCAAATGCGCGAGCAAAGGGGGCGTATTGGGTGGCAAATCCTTGCCCAACCACGGCGCTTTGTGGAGCGGGCTGACCTGACGTCGATCTGGCAGATCAAAGGTGACGTCCGTCAGCATAGCCCCGATGGCCATCATCTTTGCAGAGCCGCAATCCCACCGCAGAGTGCGGCTGTGGTTCATGATTTACGGTCAACGAAGAAGTTGATGAACACCGCCCCTAGGATCAAGCCTCCGCTGATCACTTGTTGGGTGTAGGGACTGAACCCCCAAAGGGTCATGGCATTCAACAACACCCCCAGAAACAGCACGCCGATGAACGCGCCCCAGATCGACCCTTTGCCACCAAACAGGCTGATGCCGCCGATAATC
>NZ_JBDVLG010000041.1:0-135420 GCF_039970775.1 Roseobacter sp. | reverse complement strand
AGGGCGTGTTCGATTACATCGAAGTGTTTTACAACTCGACACGCAAGCACGCCAGCAATGGCATGCTGTCGCCAGTTGACTATGAAATCGAACGAAGGAAAATGAACGAGGCAGGTGTCTAGGAAACTAGGGGCACCTTATGCCATGCTCGCGGCATAGTTCAGAAACCGGTACACCGCCCTCTCCGCTTGCTTCAGGATCGCCCCCCGGGCAATGCACGACCTGCGCGTCGCTGCATCGTCCTTTCGGTTCTTCATTCTAAAACACTTCTTCGTTCATGCCATCCATCTTAACCGCCAACATAAATGTCTGAGACGACCTCTCTGCACGGACTAAGATCGCACTATCAGTGGCGGTTAGTAGGGACAGAGATGTAATATTAAGAACGCTCCGCATACTATGCGGAGCGTTCTTAAGTCGGTAATTTGCTACTCAGCCGTTAAAAGGGGCGGCTTATCCCCTGATATACGTGGCTTGTCTGGCCCTTCGATCTTTAGATCGATTTCGCCTCCCTTGATCCCGACTTTAACGATCCCGCCCTTTGCCAACTTGCCAAAGAGGAGGTCTTCGGCCAATGGCTTTTTGATGTGCTCTTGAATGACCCGACCCAGTGGACGAGCGCCCATCTTGCTATCGTATCCTTTGTCGGCCAACCATTCTGCAGCAGGTTTGGTGAGCTCAATAGTCACATTGCGATCCATCAACTGCGCTTCCAGTTGCAGGACAAATTTTTCGACCACCTGCAAAATGACTTCTTTGGGTAAGGGGGCAAAACTAATGACAGCATCCAGCCGGTTACGGAATTCTGGTGTGAACGTCCGCTCAATGGCTGCTGTATCTTCACCTTCGCGACGATCGCGGCCAAACCCGATAGCCTCTTTAGCCTGCTCAGAAGCGCCGGCATTTGAGGTCATAATGAGGACCACGTTGCGGAAATCCACGGTGCGCCCATTGTGATCGGTTAGCTTGCCGTGGTCCATCACCTGCAACAGTATATTATACACGTCGGGGTGGGCTTTTTCCATTTCGTCAAGCAACAGCACACAATGCGGGTGTTGATCTACGCCATCGGTAAGCATGCCGCCTTGATCGAAGCCGACATAGCCTGGAGGGGCGCCAATCAAACGACTGACAGCGTGCTTTTCCATATATTCAGACATGTCGAACCGTAAAAGTTCTACGCCCAATGTATCGGCCAACTGTTTGGCGACTTCTGTCTTCCCGACACCAGTAGGGCCCGCGAAGAGATAGTTGCCGATGGGTTTTTCTGGTTCACGCAAGCCTGCGCGCGCCAATTTGATCGCAGAGGCCAAAGCTTCGATCGCATTGTCTTGGCCAAACACCACACGCTTCAACGACCCTTCTAGGTCTTTCAGCACTTGCGCATCATCTTTCGAGACCGATTTGGGTGGAATACGGGCGATCTTGGCCACGACATTCTCGATTTCTTTAGTCCCGATCGTTTTCCGGCGCTTCGCTGCCACAACCAGATGTTGCGCGGCGCCTGCCTCATCGATGACATCAATCGCCGAATCGGGCAGCTTGCGGTCATTGATGTAACGTGACGCCAATTCCACCGATGTTTTTATCGCATCGGCAGTGTATTTGACTGAATGGTGATCTTCGAAATAAGGTTTCAATCCACGCAGAATTTTCACCGCATCTTCGACCGACGGCTCATTGACATCGACCTTTTGGAAACGACGGCTCAATGCGCGATCTTTTTCGAAATGCTGGCGGAACTCTTTGTAGGTTGTGGAGCCCATGGTGCGCAGCTTGCCACCCGCCAACGCAGGTTTGAGCAAATTAGAAGCATCCATCGCCCCGCCAGATGTCGCGCCGGCACCGATCACAGTGTGGATTTCGTCGATAAACAGAACGGCATCTTGATGCTGTTCCAACTCGTTCACGACAGCCTTGAGCCGTTCTTCAAAATCACCACGGTATCGCGTCCCAGCGAGCAACGCCCCCATGTCGAGCGAATATATCGTAGTGTTTTCCAGAACTTCGGGTGTTTCTCCAGCGACGATCTTGCGCGCCAAACCTTCTGCAATGGCCGTTTTGCCAACGCCTGGGTCACCCACAAGAAGCGGGTTGTTTTTGCGCCGACGGCACAGCACTTGAATGCAACGTTCGACCTCAGAATCCCGACCGATCAGGGGGTCAATATCGCCCTCGCGGGATTTCGCATTGAGATCGACGCAATATTTCTCAAGCGCGCTCTCTTTCTTTTCGCCATCTGTGACCCCTTGGGCCTCTTCTTCATGCTCGGGCGCGCCGGAAACCGGGCGTTGCTCGCCAAAGGCGGGGTCTTTTGCAACGCCGTGCGCGATGAAGTTCACAGCGTCATAGCGGGTCATGTCCTGCTCTTGCAGGAAATAGGCTGCATTACTCTCGCGTTCCGCGAAAATAGCGACCAGCACGTTGGCACCGGTCACTTCGGTGCGGCCAGAAGATTGCACGTGGATGGCCGCGCGTTGGATAACCCGTTGAAATGCGGCAGTTGGGACGGCTTCAGAGCCATCTACATCTGTCACCAGATTGCTGAGATCTTCGTCAACGAACTCTACCAGAGTTGTGCGCAGATCATCGATATCGACGCTGCATGCTTTCATCACCCGCGTTGCATCGGGTTCATCAATGAGTGCCAGAAGCAGATGTTCCAGCGTTGCAAATTCATGACGACGGGCATTAGCCAATGCCAGTGCGGAATGGATTGCCTGTTCCAGTGTGGTCGAAAATGAAGGCACGGCGCGTGCTCCTTCTGATCGGGGTCAGTGGCGGATCCGGTTCATGCCGATCCGTCAGATGACCATGGCCTCATAACGTTAGAGTTTGGTTGATCGCAGCCCTGCTTCAAGGTCTTTTTTCTCATTTTTAGTCACAAAGTACGTGAAGCCTGCATAAAAGACTGCGAATTCGGCATTAGAAGGCGTCCTTGCGGGCGCGGATTTCAGCAAAGACCTCAACATCCGCGGCGTCAGTCATGCCCAGACGGGCGCGGATATCACGGTCGGCGACACGCAGAAATGGATTTGTCGCCATTTCAAGCGCCAGCGTGGAAGGAACGGTAGCCTCATCTGCAGCGCGTGCTGTGGCGATGGCTTCGCGTCTAGATATAAGGTCAGGATTATCGGGATCAATGGTTAACGCAAACTTACCGTTGGACGCGGTATATTCATGACCAGAGAATATAGTTGTCTGAGGGGGCAGCGCCATCAGCTTTTGCAGGCTGTCCCACATTTGCACCGGCGACCCTTCAAAGAGACGCCCGCACCCCAAAGCCATCAGACTATCGGCGGTAAAGACGGCCTCTTCGTCGGGGATGTGAAATGCGATATGGCCGACGGTATGGCCGGGCACCTCGATCACCTCGACATCGCGGTTGGCGAAAACGAATTTGTCTTCCTCGCGGACCTCGTGGGTCAGGGGGGGCAGGCGGTGCGCATCGGCGGCAGCGCCCACCACCTCTACGCTATATACACCCTGTATTTCTTTCAGCCCCTGCACGTGATCCGGATGGTGATGCGTCAACCACACCGCGTTCAAGGACCATCCGCGTGCCGACAACACCTGTAGAATCGGCGCGGCGTCTGGCACATCAACCAACGCTGTCTGCCCTGATCGGCGATCATGCACCAAAAACGCGTAGTTATCCGACAGGCAGGGCACCGTGACGATCTCAAGCGGATCAAAGGGCATGGTCATTTTCCTTGTGGTTTGCGAAGCTCGGTACAGATTGACCCAACACGAGACGGGCTGCAATGCATCTAGACGTGCAAGACTTGCGTAACTTCTACTATCGCTCGGCGCTGGGGCGGGCGGCTCAGGCGAGCTTACGCGCCCGTATTCTGGAACTTTGGCCCGAAGCCAAGGGTCAGACGGTGGTTGGCTATGGCTTTGCGGCGCCGTTATTGCGGCCCTACCTCAAAGAGGCGCGCCGGGTCATGGCGTTGATGCCCGGTCCCCAAGGGGTGATGCCTTGGCCCGCCAAAATGCCGAATGTTGCGGTTTTGACAGAAGAAACGCTATGGCCGTTAGAAACCGGGCACGTGGACAAGTTGATCCTGCTGCATGGGCTCGAAACCTCGGAACGGGCCTCGGACCTGCTAGAGGAATGCTGGCGGGTGTTGGGGCCGGGCGGGCGGGCGTTATTTATCGTGCCGAACCGGGCCGGGCTATGGGCGCGGCGCGACAGAACACCCTTCGGCTTTGGGCGGCCCTATTCGCCCGGTCAGCTCGAAGCGCAATTGCGCAAACATCAATTCTTGCCCGAACGCCACGTGAGCGCGTTGTATCAGGTGCCGTCGGTGCGAAAAATATGGATGAAATCGGGCCCGGCGTTTGAAAAGATCGGCCGCGGGATGCCGACGATATTGGCGGGGGGGGCGGTTATCGTGGAGGCGACCAAACTGGTTTACCCGCCCAAAGCCAAAACAGAACGGGGGCGCAAATTGCGGGCCAGCTCGGTGATGAAACCTGCGGTCAAACCGGTTTGACGGCAGGCCGCGTTGGGGCATCAAAATCGCGCGATGTTCGCAAATTTAGGCGGGGGGAATCGAAAAAACCGGGGTCAATTGCGCAAAAAGTTAAAAGTTTCTTAGCGTCCAAACGGTCGCACTGGCATCAAGTCCCTGAAAACGCTGAATAACACCTATATTGCCATTGCGCTATCTCATGTTGCGGGGTGTGATCCTGTCTGCTACATCACCGCTGATTTCGACGTCTTGAGTTACTTCAAGCCGCGCCAACACTCTCGGTGACGCGTTCATTTCGTGCATCCGGGGCCAGAACATCGGAAGGGTGGACGTGTCAGAACCAGCTTCGATTTCCACAAGTATCGCTGCGCGTTATGCGACTGCGGTCTATGAAATTGCAAAGGACGGCAATGCGGTTGCCGCGCTCGAGAAAGATCTCGATGCGTTGAAAACCGCGCTTGGTGAAAGCGCCGATTTTAGTGCATTGATCGGGTCACCGATTTATTCGCGCGACGATCAGGCCGCGGCCATCGCAGCCATCGCCAAGAAAATGGCGTTGTCAGAGACCATTGCCAACACGTTGGCCTTGATGGCGCAAAAACGCCGTCTCTTCGTGCTGCCGCAATTGGTCGGCACGTTGCGCGATATTATCGCGGCAGAGAAGGGCGAGGTCACCGCCGAGGTGACATCTGCCAAAGCGTTGACGAAAACGCAGGTCGATAAACTGGCCAAATCGCTCAAAGCCTCCACAGGCAAAACCGTGACACTCGATGCAACCGTAGATGAAAGCCTCATCGGTGGTCTCATCGTCAAAGTGGGTTCGCGCATGGTCGATACATCGATCCGCGCGAAACTGAATTCCCTCCAGAATGCAATGAAAGAGGTCGGATAAATGGGTATCCAAGCTGCAGAAATTTCTGCGATCCTGAAAGACCAGATCAAAAACTTCGGTCAGGAAGCCGAAGTGGCCGAAGTTGGTCGTGTGTTGTCCGTCGGTGACGGTATCGCGCGCGTTTACGGTCTGGACAATGTGCAGGCCGGTGAAATGGTCGAATTTCCCGGTGGCATCCAGGGTATGGCGCTGAACCTCGAAGCCGATAACGTCGGCGTCGTGATCTTTGGGTCCGACCGGGACATCAAAGAAGGTGACACCGTCAAGCGCACGAACTCTATCGTGTCCGTGCCCACAGGCGACGAACTGCTGGGCCGTGTTGTTGACGGTCTGGGCAACCCGATCGACGGCAAAGGTCCGATCACGACATCGACCACATCGCAGGCCGAAGTCAAAGCGCCGGGCATCATCCCGCGTAAATCGGTGCACGAACCCATGGCAACCGGCCTCAAGGCCGTCGATTCGATGATCCCGATTGGTCGTGGTCAGCGCGAATTGATCATCGGCGACCGTCAGACAGGTAAAACTGCTGTGGCGCTCGATGCGATCCTGAACCAAAAATCCTACAACGAAGCGGCCGGCGACGATGAGGGCAAAAAGCTCTATTGTGTCTACGTTGCGATTGGCCAAAAGCGGTCCACCGTGGCGCAGCTGGTCAAAAAGCTCGAAGAAACGGGCGCGATTGAGTATTCGATCGTTGTGGCCGCAACAGCGTCCGAACCCGCGCCGATGCAGTTCTTGGCACCTTACGCTGCGACAGCCATGGCCGAGCATTTCCGCGATAATGGCCGCCACGCGCTGATCGTCTATGATGATCTGTCCAAACAGGCCGTGTCTTACCGTCAGATGTCACTGTTGCTGCGTCGCCCACCGGGCCGTGAAGCGTACCCTGGCGACGTTTTCTATCTCCACTCTCGTTTGCTGGAACGCTCCGCGAAACTGGGCGATGCCGCTGGTAACGGGTCTTTGACGGCGCTGCCGATCATCGAAACCCAAGGTGGTGACGTGTCCGCGTTTATTCCGACCAACGTGATTTCGATCACCGACGGTCAGATCTTCTTGGAAACCGAACTGTTCTACCAAGGCATCCGCCCTGCTGTGAACACCGGTCTGTCGGTGTCGCGGGTTGGGTCTTCGGCGCAAACCAAGGCGATGTCGTCTGTGGCTGGCCCGGTGAAATTGTCGCTGGCGCAGTACCGCGAAATGGCTGCCTTTGCGCAGTTTGGTTCAGACCTTGATGCCTCGACCCAGCAGCTGCTGGCCCGCGGTGCGCGTTTGACCGAACTGATGAAGCAAGCGCAGTATTCGCCACTGACCAACGCCGAAATCGTTTGCGTGATCTTTGCAGGGACCAACGGGTTCCTCGACAAGGTCGACGTCAAAGAGGTGGGTCGTTTTGAAACTGGCATGCTGGCGCATCTGCGCTCCAAGCATCAGGCGCTGTTGGACGATATCACCAACAACGACCGCAAGGTTAAAGACGAACTGGCCGATGCCATCAAGGCCGCGATCGGCGAATTTGCCGCTGATTTCGCATAAGGGGATAAGCAGCAATGCCTAACCTTAAGGACCTGAAAAACAGGATCGCGTCGGTCAAATCGACCCGCAAGATCACAAAGGCCATGCAAATGGTTGCCGCGGCGAAACTTCGCCGCGCGCAGGAAGCTGCCGAACAGTCGCGCCCTTACACAGAACGGTTTAATGCCGTGATGGCGGGGTTGGCTGCATCGGTGGGCGGCTCTGATTCCGCACCCAAGTTGCTGTCGGGGACCGGCAGTGACAAAGTGCAGCTGCTCGTTGTTATGACCTCCGAGCGGGGTCTGTGTGGCGGTTTCAATTCCAACATCGCCAAACTGGCGCGCAGCCATGCGCAAAAACTGCAAGCCGAAGGTAAGGACGTCAAAGTTCTGACCGTTGGTAAAAAGGGTCGCGATCAGTTGAAACGCGATCTGGGTAGTTTCTTCATTGGCCACGTGGACCTCACCGAGGTCAAACGCGTGGGCTATGCAGATGCGCAGGGTATCGCAAAAGACGTGCTTGCACGTTTTGACGCGGGCGAATTCGACGTGGCTACATTGTTCTATTCCAAATTCGTGAATGTGGTCAGCCAGACCCCAACCGCGCAACAGATCATTCCGGCGAAATTTGACACGGAAGAGGGCGCTGAGCCATCGACGTTGTTCGATTACGAACCGTCGGAAGAAGCAATCCTTGCTGATCTGCTGCCGCGCGGTGTGGCCACGCAGATTTTCGCAGGTCTGCTCGAAAATGGCGCCTCCGAACAGGGCGCGCGGATGTCTGCAATGGACAACGCAACCCGCAACGCAGGCGATATGATCGACCAGCTGACCATCGAATTTAACCGTTCGCGTCAGGCTGTGATCACCAACGAGCTGATCGAAATCATTTCCGGCGCGGAAGCGCTGTAAGACAAACCGGAGAAACGACATGGCAAATGCAGTCGGCAAAATTACTCAGGTCATCGGCGCGGTCGTCGACGTCCAATTCGAAGATCACCTGCCGGAGATCCTCAACGCTCTGGAAACAGACAACAACGGCAACCGTCTTGTGCTGGAAGTGGCGCAGCACCTCGGTGAAAACACCGTGCGTGCCATCGCGATGGACGCAACAGAAGGCCTCGTGCGCGGCCAAAAAGTGACCGACACAGCTGGTCCAATTTCGATCCCAGTGGGTAACGCCACATTGGGTCGCATCATGAACGTCGTCGGCGAGCCCGTTGACGAGCAGGGCCCTGTAAACGCGGACGAAAAACGGTCAATCCACCAGGAAGCGCCAGCCTTCGCCGAACAGTCCACCACATCCGAAGTGCTGGAAACCGGCATCAAGGTGATCGACCTTTTGGCCCCCTACGCCAAGGGTGGTAAAATTGGTCTCTTCGGCGGTGCGGGCGTTGGTAAAACCGTTTTGATCATGGAACTGATCAACAACATCGCCAAAGTGCACTCGGGCTATTCCGTGTTCGCCGGTGTTGGCGAGCGGACGCGTGAAGGCAACGACCTTTACCACGAGATGATCGAATCCAACGTGATCGACCCCGAGAACCTCGAGAACTCGCAGGTTGCGCTGGTTTACGGCCAAATGAACGAGCCTCCAGGAGCGCGGATGCGTGTTGCCCTGACCGGTCTGACACTGGCCGAACAGTTCCGTGACCAATCCGGTACCGACGTTTTGTTCTTTGTGGACAACATCTTCCGCTTTACTCAAGCGGGTTCCGAAGTGTCCGCCCTGTTGGGCCGTATTCCTTCTGCTGTGGGCTACCAGCCGACGCTCGCAACCGACATGGGTGCGATGCAGGAACGGATTACATCCACCAAAGCCGGTTCGATCACGTCCGTGCAAGCCGTTTACGTGCCTGCGGATGACTTGACCGACCCTGCGCCAGCGACATCGTTTGCGCACCTCGATGCGACGACGGTTCTGTCCCGTGCGATCTCAGAGCTGGGTATCTACCCGGCGGTTGACCCGCTCGACAGCTCGTCGCGCTTGATGGATCCACAGGTTGTGGGCGAAGAGCACTACGCAGTTGCCCGTGAGGTTCAAGGTATCCTTCAGCGTTATAAATCGTTGCAAGATATCATCGCGATCCTCGGCATGGATGAACTGTCGGAAGAGGACAAGCTGACCGTGGCACGTGCCCGGAAAATCCAGCGCTTCCTGTCCCAGCCGTTCGATGTTGCGAAGGTCTTCACCGGGTCTGACGGTGTGCAGGTGCCTTTGGCCGACACAGTCGAGAGCTTCAAAGCGGTTGTGGCCGGTGAATACGATCACCTGCCCGAAGGCGCGTTCTACATGGTTGGCGGCATCGAAGAAGTGAAAGCCAAAGCCGAGAAAATGGCAGCAGACGCTGCCTAAGGAGGTCTGAATGGCTGATACAACGCAATTCGATCTGGTCTCGCCGGAACGGCGGCTTGCCTCTGTGCAGGTCACGTCGGTGCAGATCCCAGGTGCCGACGGCGACATGACGGCGATGGCGGGGCATGCCCCCACCATCACTACATTGCGCCCCGGTGTCCTAAGCGCGGCGGGCGCCGACGGTACCACCGAATATGTGGTAACGGGCGGGTTTGCCGAAATCACAACGTCAGGCGTGACCGTTCTCGCGGAACGCGCGATGCCCCGTGATGAGGTGACGGCTGATACTTTGGCAGCGCTGGTCAAAGAGGCCGAAGACGCGCTGAACAAGGCCAAAGAGACCTTTGTGAACGAACCGGGTCCTGTCGATGACGCAGCCAAGCTGCTCGCCGATATGGTCGCGGTTGGGGATCACATTAACCTGTGATCGTCTGACAATGCGCAGGGCTCACCTGTCGCTATAAAAGGCCCCGCTTCGGCGGGGTTTTTTGTTGTTTGGGGCAGGGGGTCACCAAGAGGCCGCTTTTTCGCGCAGCCACCGCATGAATATTTTCAATGCGGGCGGCGTGCGCCCTGGCACCGTCACCATATGATACCCCAGACCACCCTCGCGCAGCGCCAACAGCTTAACCAGCTGCCCGGTGTTGATGTCACGTTCCACCAACGGCCGGGGTTGCACGGTTACGCCCAGTCCTGCTGTTGCCGCCGACAAGGCGAGATCATTGGTGTTCAATTGGGTGACCTGTAGCGTCGATAGATCCAACCCTTCGGCCTCGATGATGCGGTGGCGTTCTAGCTGGTGCACATCCAGCAACCATGGCAGATCGCTGAGGTCGTGCAGGCTGCGCACTGTCCGCCCTGCGACCAGATCGGGGTGCGCTACCGCCCAATATTGCGCGGCGGTCAGCAGCTCTGACGTCAGTTTGGGCCAGACGCCTTCCCCATAGCGCACAGCGAGGTCAAACCCATCGCGTCGCAGGTCGATCAACGCGGTGCTGGGCGTAATATTGAGCTGAACTTGCGGGTGTTGCGCCCAAAATTCACCGATACGGGGCATCAACCAACTGGTGGCAAAACCGGGCGTGACAGTAATGTTCAACGGCCTATCGGCGGTGTTATCGTGCAGATCTTGCACCGCATCCGCGATGATTTCGAACCCGGATTTAAGGCGTGCGGCCAATTGTTGGCCTGCCGGCGTCGGGGCGACCCCACGCCCTTGCCGGATCAGTAGGCTTTCGGAAAACGCGTGTTCCAATGTGCGCACATGCTGAGCAATCGCCGCATGCGTCACGTTTAATTCCCGTGCCGCAGCGCTTAGGTTTTGCAACCGTGCCGCCGCTTCAAAGGCCCGCAGGGCCGACAGCGAGGGGATGTTAGTCCAATTCATTTGATAGCCTAGCTTACATAACAAAAATCGTATTGCTTTGCCGTTTTCCATAAACGCGCGATATAGTTGAAAGGTAATCACATATACCGGAGAATACCATGTTTGGAATACTATCAAATGCGATGAAAACAGCGACACGTGAAGACGCATGGAGCGGCCTGCCAGAAAGAACCCAAGATGCCGGGTTCATGGCCGAGGTAGACCGTCGCATGGGGGCCAAAACGGGCCGCTGGGCGTGGTCTGACAAAGTGTTTCGCCGGTAGGTTTGGTGGTGATTTTTTCGGCGAGCTTGGCGCGGCGGCTACTCGACGGTATCGATATACAGCTTTACCGCCGCGTACCAATCGGCGTAGGCGCGGATCTCTGCGTTGGTCAAATCGGCGGCGACGCTGCTCATGATGGCATGCTGTCGTTTGCCGCTGCGAAACGCTTTGAGCTGGGTGTCGATGTAAATGTTCGTCTCGCCGGCTAAATTGGGCACATCGTCGGTTAGGTGTATCCCATCGGCGCCGTGGCACCCGACGCACGCCTGAGGCGCGTTTGCCGGATCCGCCGACAGATCGACGCGCACAGTGTGCCCACCGTACCACGCGGCCAAATCCGCGATATTTTGATCTGTTAGGTTTGCGGCAACGATGGACATCATTTCATGGGTGCGGGTGCCATCGCGAAAGGCCGTTAACTGCGCGCGCAAGTAATCTGCGGGCTCGCCGCCGATATGTGGCGCGATCGGGATTGTGGCGAACCCATCGGCACCGTGGCAGGTGCGGCATTGCCCCGAAATCTTGCGCCCCGTGTCACGGTCTCCCGTCACATCTGCGGCGATTGGTCCGGCGCAAAACAGCGCGCCGGACACGATGAAAGGCAACAGCCTCATTGGCTGTATGCGATCCGCCAGATCGCGCCGGCAAAGTCATCCGACACCAGCATCGACCCATCACGCAAGAACGCGATGTCCATCGGGCGCCCGCGATATTCGCCGGTGTCCCCATCAAGCCAGCCATCCGCGAAGACTTCGGTGCCTGTCGCGTTGCCCTCTTCATCCAATGCGGTGAACATCACGCGCGCGCCGATGGGCGTGGTGCGGTTCCAGGATCCGTGCTGGGCCGAAAAGATCCCACCGTGGTATTTCGTCGGGAAGGTAGCGCCGGAATAAAAGCTCATGCCCAAATCAGCCGCATGCGCTTCCATTTCGACCTGCGGTTCGACGAAATCCACCCCTTCAGGGCGCGCCACGTCTTTGTACATCGGGATTTCGACGCGCGCATTTGTCCACGGAAACCCAAAATGCTGCCCGGCTGAGGTTTGGCGATTCAATTCGCCCGGCGGGATGGCATCGCCCATACCGTCGACCTGGTTATCCGTCCACCATAGGTCACCGTTGGCCGGGTTGAAATCATGCCCGACAGAGTTGCGCACGCCGCGCGTATAGACTTCACGGCCCGTCCCGTCGGTATTGATGCGGATGATGCCGCCGATGCCCCATTCGTCATAAATGTCAAGTTTATCAACGGGTTGCACGTTGTGTGGTTGGCCTAATGAGATGTATAATTTGCCATCCGGCCCCACCCGACAAACCCGCGCGGTGTGGTTAAAGCTTTCTTCTTCGGCGGGGACCAACGCACCCTGCGCCACCACGACGCCAACCGCAGGGTCGGGCCCTTCAAAGAAAAACTCAGCCGCCGGAAAGGTCAGTACACGGTTGCGTTCGGCGATGTACAAAAACCCATCGGGCGAAAAACACGGGCCATTCGGGATATCAAAGGTAACGGATGGCGCAAAATCCATGACCTCGTCTGCCACGCGGTCGCGGTCACGGTCGACGACGGACCACACCTTGTCTTTGCGCGTCCCGACAAACGTCACGGTGCCCTGTGGCGCGACCGCCATGGACCTTGCGTCGGGCACGACCGCATAGAGGCTGACCTCGAACCCGTCCGGCACGGAAATATGCGGCACAATTTTGCGAAGCGCGTCGGCACGGTCGCCGCTTTGTGCGATTGTGGTGAATGTCGCATCGGTGCGCTGCATGTTGGACAGCTTGTTCATATTGTCTTGCGCGGCGGCCCCCCCCGTCATGGTCGCCGTCAACAGCAGGCCTGTGGCCAACTTGGAATAGTCCATGGTCTCTCCTCCCCATTTATAAAAGCGAGGCCCTCCCTGTCTTCCTCCGGCGTCGCCCCCCAACGTCCGGCCGTGGGCCCATAACAGCGCACTTCGATCAATCGGTCAACTAAAGGCTGTTTGGGGGAGGGCACGCATAAGTATGGCGGGTACAGTGATGTACCCGCCATGTGATGACTAAAAAGGGGTGGAAAGCCCGTGCGCCGTTATTCTGCGGCGTAGGTTCCATCGTAGATCGGGTTGAGCGTTTCAGCCTCGAAGAGGGAGGACACCGACGTGCCGCTCCAGATGTTCAGGATCGCCTGCGCAAAGACGGGCGCCGTGGGCACAACGCGGATATTCGGCGCTTTGCGCACAGGCTCTGTGGGGGCGATGGAATCGGTGACCACAAGCGATTTCATCACCGAATTGGTGACCCGTTCGACCGCAGGCCCAGACAGCACACCGTGCGTGATGTAGGAATGCACCTCCTTCGCGCCGTTCTCTAGTAGGACCTCTGCCGCCTTACAAAGGGTGCCGGCGGTGTCGCAGATATCATCCACAATCAGGCAGGTTTTCCCTTTTACGTCACCGATTACTGTCATTTCTGCGATCTCACCGGGTTTTTCGCGGCGTTTGTCCACAATGGCCAAAGGTGAGTTGATCCGCTTGGCCAATTCACGGGCTCGTGCCACACCGCCCACGTCAGGCGACACGATCATGAGCTCTCCCATACGTTTTTTGAAGGTGGTCTGGATATCAAGCGCAAAGATCGGCGAGGCATATAGGTTGTCCACCGGAATGTCGAAAAACCCCTGAATTTGCGCGGCGTGCAGATCCATGGTCAAGACCCGCTCGATCCCGGTGCCGACCAACATGTTGGCGACCAATTTGGCGGTGATCGGCGTGCGCGCCTTGGTGCGCCGGTCCTGACGGGCGTAACCAAAATAGGGCAATACGGCCGTGACCCGCGCCGCTGAAGACCGGCGCAAGGCATCGGCCATAATCAGCAGTTCCATCAGGTTGTCATTGGCCGGGTTCGATGTGGATTGCAGGATAAACATATCCTCGCCACGCACATTTTCGAACACTTCGACAAAGATCTCACCGTCGTTAAAGCGCTCGACGCGGGCATCGACCAGCCCGACTTGCTTGCCCCGGTGCATGGACATTCGGCGGGCAATGGCGTTGGCCAACGGCATATTGGCGTTGCCTGCGATCAGTTTGGGTTCTTGGAGATGGGGCATATCGACGATTTCCTGAGGGGGAGCGAAGGAAGGTTTGTGACAGATTCGTGATGTTGACTTCCCCTAACACGGCCTTACCAATCGGCAAAGAACCTCACCCACATCAGGAGGCCAAAATGGCTCATATCGACCTCTTTTTTTCTACAATTTCCCCTTATGCCTACCTAGCCGGGAATCGCGCCGAACAAGTCATCGCAAAACATGGGGCCACGGTGACATATAAACCGCTTGATATTATGGGGCTTTTTTCACGTACCGGCGGCACTCCTCCCAAAGATCGCCACTTTAGCCGTGTCGATTACCGTGTGCAGGAGCTGCTGCGGCAGGCGAAAAAACTGGATATGCCCTTTAATTTGAAACCCGCGCATTGGCCAACCAACGCGGCGCCGTCGTCTTATGCGTTCATCGCGGCGCAAAATGCGGGGGGCGGTGACCTGGGTAAGCTGATGCATGCGATCTTGCGGTCGGTCTGGGCGGACGAAAAAGACATTGCCGAAGACGCCGTGGTGCGGGCTTGTCTGGAAGAGGCCGGGTTTGACCCCAATCTCGCCGAAAGCGGCATGTTAGCGGGCGCAGACACCTATGCCGCCAACCTCGAAGAGGCGGTAGAGCAGGGTGTGTTTGGCGCGCCGTTCTACATCGCAGACAGCGGGCAGCGGTTTTGGGGCCAAGACCGGATAGACGATCTGGATGCGCATTTGTCCGGCGATTTATGAGCCAAACCAGCCGCGCCTGTGTCCGAAATTACGGGCAGGGCGCGCGCTCTGCGCTGGCGTTGCATTGCACGCTGGCGCATTCAGGCGCGTGGCGGGGGCTGGCGGCGGCGTTGGAGCCGCACCTCAGCTTGGTTGCCGTGGATTTGCCGGGGCATGGCAACAGCCCTGATTGGGACGTCGCGCAGGATTTCCACGCACAATGCACCCAGACCGCTCAGCGGTATTTGACCGAACCAATGGATGTGATCGGGCATTCATTTGGCGCGACGGTGGCATTGCGGTTGGCGGTGGAACACCCGCGCATGATCCGCAGCCTGTCCCTGATCGAGCCAGTGTTTTTCGCCGCAGCCCTTGCGGATGCGCCGGATCAAATGGCGGCCCATACCACCGCGACGACCCCGTGTTTTCGTGCGTTAGAACGGGGCGATGCACGGGTTGCCGCACGGCTTTTCAACAGGTTTTGGGGGGACGGCACCGCGTGGAGCGATATCTCCGAACTGACCCGCCGTTATATGGCCGACCGCATGCATCTGGTGCCCGCACAAGCCGGTGCGATCCTCGATGACAACGCGGGCCTATTGGCAACTGGCGCGTTGACGCGGGTGCAGATGCCCGTTTTGTTGTTACAAGGTGACCAAAGCCCAGCCATTGTGGATGCCATCCATACCAGTCTGGCGGCGCGCCTGCCCAACGTGCGGCGGCAAGAGATCATCGGGGCAGGGCATATGGCGCCCATCACGCACCCAAAAGCGGTGGCAAACGAGGTGCGCGCGCTACTCGAAATAGCTTAGAAACTGATCAATCTGGGCGGCGGTGATCGACCACTCACAAACCAGCCGCGCGGTGAGCATCTCTTGCGGGTCGCTCCCTTCAAGCGTGCCGTCCCAAATGTAGTAGGCGGCGCCTGCGTCATGCAGCCGTTGATGCACGTGGCGGGGGAATTGGGCGAAAATCATATTGGCATCTGGGTCGGCTACAAACACCGCACCGTGCGCGCGCAAACCGGCCGCCAACCGCGCAGAATTTGCGTTGGCCGCGCGCGCGGTTGTCAGCCATGTGTCATCGGTCAGGTACCCCGCCATTTGCGCAGACAGGTAGCGATGTTTGGAAAATAGATGCGCTCCGCGTTTGCGGCGCAGTTCAAATTCCCACGCTTTTTTGGGGTCAAACAGAACCACGGCCTCGACCCCGAGGCAGCCGTTTTTCGTGCCGCCAAAGCTGACCACATCAACGCCCGCCTTCCACGTCATTTCGGCAGGAGTACACCCCAGCGCCACAACCGCGTTGGCGAACCGCGCCCCATCCAGATGGACCGGCAGTTTGAAGTCTTGCGCCACAGCCGTAAGCGCGCGCAGCTCGTCTAACGTATAAACGCGCCCGCGTTCGGTCACCTGCGTGATCGAAACAGCGCCGCGTTCCGGGCCATGCACGCCGCGTGTTTCTTCTGCCGCGATACGGGATCTTAAGGCATCTGGTGTTAGCTTGTCGCCACCCGCCACCAGACTTAGCTTGGCGCCACCACTGTAGAATTCTGGCGCGTTGCATTCGTCTTCTTGAATATGGGCGAGGTCCGAACAAAAGACCGTTTGCCACGGGTCGCAATAACACGCCAAGGCCAATGCATTGGCCGCCGTGCCCGTCGCGACCAGATAGACAGCTGCCTCAGGGGCCTCAAACAGGTGGCGGATTTGCGTGCGCACCTCGTTCATGGTGTCGTCGGCACCATATGGCATGGCGTAACCGGTGTTTTCGGCGGCGACCCGTTGCATCACGCTTGGGTGGGCGGGGCCTGCGTTGTCAGAGGCGAAAAACATCAGGTGGGCTCCTTGATAATATGATCTTCCCATTCTTCATCGGGGACATCGAATTCGCTTAGCGTCCAGCCCTGCACCGACACGCCCGCATCATGCACCGACTGCGGCGTGCCCGTGATCAACGGGTGCCATTGCGGCAGCGGATCCCCCTGCCACAGCAACCGGTAGGCGCAGGTTTCGGGCATCCAATAGGCGTGTGTGTCCAGATTGTTGGGTGTCAGCACGATGCAGTCGGGCACAAACTGGTGGCGGTTGTCGTAATGCGCACAGTGGCACGTGCTGTCATTCAGCAACCGGCATGCGATGCGGGTGAGTGCGACTTCGCCGCTGTCTTCGTCTTCCAGCTTGTTCAGGCAACATTTGCCGCACCCGTCACACAAGGCTTCCCACTCGGTTTGGGTCATTTTGGTCAGGGGTTTGCGTTCCCAAAACTTTTTGGGCAGGTCGCGGCGGTTGATGGGGTCGGTCATATCGCCTCCAGACGCGCGCGCGCGCGGGTGCTGTCTGCATCCATTTGGGTGATGAGTGCCTCTAGAGTATCGAATTTTTCTTCGGGGCGCAGATATTCGACCAGCGCCACAGACAGCGGTGTGCCGTAAAGATCCCCTTTGAAATCAAAGAGGAAGGTTTCCAGATTGGGTTTGTTTTCGCCAAACATCGGGCGCACGCCCATCGACGCCACACCGTGATAGCTGCCTTGATGCGGCCCTTCGAGCACATCAACCAACACCGCATAAACCCCAAACGCAGGCAGATGCAGACCGTCAACAGACATATTCGCCGTGGGGTAGCCCAATTCGCGACCACGTTGTTCGCCGCCAATCACCGGGCCTTCGATCCGGTGCCAATGGCCCAGCAAATCTGCGGCCAGTTGGGGGTGGCCGTCGCTCAGCGCGTGCCGGATGGCGGTGGACGAAACCGTTTTGTCAGACTGTGACAGCAACGGCGCAACGGTGACCCCGAACCCCATCGCCGCGCCAAAGTCTTGCAGATCAGCGGCAGTGCCCGCGCGCCCTTTTCCAAAACAAAAATCCGCGCCGATAATCACGTGACGCAGGCCAAACCCGTCGGCAATGACACGCTGTGCGAAATCATGCGGCGAAAGAGCGGCCAATGCGGCGTTGAAGTTGAGTTCATAAAGCCGGTCCACCCCGAGCTTTTCCAACCGGCTGGCGCGGGCTTCACGGCTCATCAGCCGAAATGCGGGGGTCTGGGGCGCGAAAAAACTGCGCGGGTGCGGCTCAAACGTAACCACACCCAAAGGCGCGTCCGGGGCGGCTTTGCGCGCCAGATCGATCACCGATTGATGCCCCAAATGCACGCCATCGAAATTGCCGATGGCCGCGCTTGCGCCGCGATGGTGGGGCGCGACGAACTGATAATCTCTGATGATTTTCATGGCACGTGCCTAGCCGCGACGGGCCAGACACGCAAGCATCTGACGTGCCTTAAACTGTGCTTGGGTGCGGGGCCGCGCAGGTCAGTCGAATTTGCGGGAGGGGGCCAGCACGTTGGCCTCTCCGATCAGGACGTTTTTCCCATCAACCGCGCAGTGACAGTCCAGTGTGACGCGCCGTTTAGCCATGTCGATATGGGTGACCTTAACCTCTGCGTGCACCAGATCACCGGGGCGAACAGGCGCCAGAAATTTCAGCGATTGCCCCAGATAGACGGTGCCGTGGCCGGGCAGTTGTTCCCCGATCACCGCCGAAATCAAACCCGCCGTCAGCATGCCATGGGCGATGCGCCCACCAAATATGGTGTCGCGGGCATAGTCATCGTCTAGATGTACTGGGTTCCGGTCGGTCGAGACTTGGGCGAACATTTCTATGTCGGCATCTGTCACGACTTTTGCCAAATCGCGAGACATGCCCATTTCGATGTCTTCGATGCAAATTGTTCCACGGGGCAGATTGTCTAACATAGCGACCCTTCCGGTAGCTTTCTAACTCATATCAAATACAAGTTGAAACTTAATTACCCCGAAGGCGCAGAAACGCAAGTAAAAAATAGCCTAGCGTAGGTACCCGATTGCAAAGGTGGGGTTCGATTTTTCCTTTTGCAGATAGGCGTTAAGGGCGCCTGGGTCGGGTTGCGTTTGGGTTTTGGTGTTCGCTGCGGCCAACCCACCTGTGATGAACAGCGAATCAATATCTTCGCCCATTGCACCGGCGATGTCGGTCAGAACGCCGTCGCCTATGGCCAAAATTCGGTTGTCGGGGATGTCTGTGCCTAACGCTGCCAACCTGCGCCGCGCCAGATCATAAATAGGCGGGTGAGGTTTGCCAAAATAAAGGCTCTCGCCGCCCATTTCGGTATACAATTGGGCCAACGCACCCGCGCACCATTCGCGTTGCTCGCCCCGGTCCACGATGATGTCAGGGTTCGCGCACAACAGTTTGAGCCCGCGTTGCTTGGCCAAAAGGAACTCTGGCCGCATCACGGCAGGATCTGCAAGCGGGTCTTGGGGCCCCGTGCAGACGATGCCTTCGGCTTGATCCAATGGCACGGGCTGTACATCAATCGGGTTTTCGATGACCCCAATCGGGGCAAAAAACCGCTCGTCGCCGGGGTAGCCAATGTGCCAGACCCGTTTGCCCACAACCCCCTGAAACATCGCAGACCGCGCGCTGTCGCCAGAGGTGGCGATCGCGTCCCAACTGTCATCGGGCACGCCGAATGTGACCAACTGTTGTTCGACCCCTGCGTGGGGTCGGGGTGAGTTGGTGACAAGCACCACTTTGCCGCCGGTTTTGCGGTAGGCTTGCAACGCGGCAACGGCCTGAGGCAGGGCGGTCACGCCGTCGTGCACACAGCCCCAAAGGTCGACGAAAAGCGCGTCATATTGCGTAGATATGTCAGATAATGTGGGGATGATCCGGGTCATGGCCAGCTCCGTTAGGTTGGGTGCAGGCGCATGGCCCGGATTGGGTTGATCAGACCTTGAGGTTCGGAATGATCTGCTTTTTGCGGCTCATGATGCCGGGCAAGACAACGGTGTCGCCGGTTACGGTCGCGTCAAAGCTCTTTTCGGCGATGGATTTCACCAGATCGTTGGGCACCAAAAGTGTGGCTTGTTCTTGCAAGATATCGACAACGAACAACAATACCTGATCGGCGCCGTCTTGGGTCGCAACGCCGGGCATGGCAGCCATCAACGCGTCTTTGCGGTCCAGAACCTGCGCGGGGGATGTGGTTTCCAACACCGATACGCGGAATTGCTTGCCGTCTACGGCGTATTCTTTGCTGTCCATGCGGAGCAGTTCGGCTTCGGAAAATGCAGAGACGTCAGATTTTGCAGCAAACATCTCGGCGGCGTAGGCGGCGATGTCTATGCCCAGATCTTTGGCCAATTCATGCGCGATCGCGGTGTCTTCTTGGGTTGTGGTCGGGCTGCGGAATTCCAACGTATCGCTGAGGATGCACGACAGCATCGCGCCCTTCACAGCGGTGGGCATCTGCGCCATGTCCTTGCCGATCATCTTCCACATGATGGTCGCGGTGCAGGCCAGCGGTTCGATCCGGATATCGATGGGGCCTTTGGTTTCCAGCCCACCAACCAATTTGTGGTGGTCGATGATGCCTTGGATATCCGCGTCGTTGATCCCGCTGGGCAATTCGGCGGGGTTGTTTGTGTCGACGATAACAACAGGCGTGTCTGCGGCCACATCCGAGATGATCTCGGGTTTGTCCAGCGACCAACGCTCCAGAACAAACAGCGCTTCGGTGTTGGGCTCGCCCAACAAGACGGGTTTCGCGGCGATCCCTTTTATGGTGTTAAGATACCATGACCAGATGATCGGCGATCCGGTGCTGTCGGTGTCGGGGGATTTGTGGCCAAAAACGAGGGTCGTCATATACGTGTCCTGCTCATGCGAGTGTCAATTTTGGCGCCTTATATCACGGGTATCAGCGGTGTCACCCCAGCGTTGCTGCAGTGCAGCATAAAAGCGCGTTATTTGGTGAGCAGGGACCAAGACCAATGTGCATTTGTATCTGGTGGTTGCGGCCAGAACGGCATCCGCCGCATATATTAAGTGCTTCGTTTTGTCGTAAAGGTCTTAGCCGATTCCCAAATCATCACCAAAGAACGCCCCGCAACCGCGGGAAATGGACCTATATGCCCCGGTCAAATCCCTGTTGGAGACGCAGGGCTATGAGGTCAAAGGCGAGATTGGCGCGGCAGATGTTGTGGCGATCCGGGAGGGCGAAGACCCGGTGATCGTAGAGCTGAAACTAACGGTGTCACTGGCGTTGTTTTACCAATGCGTAGACCGGATGACGATCACAGATACGGTGTATATGGCGGTGGCGCATCTGCCGGGCAAACGTGCGCAAAAGGCGCGCAAGCAAGCGGTGGCGTTGGCGCGCAGGCTGGGCCTGGGTGTGATGTCTGTGCGTCTTTCTGATGGGTTCGTGACGGTGCATTGCGATCCCGAGCGCCGTGCGCCTCGCAAATCTACCAAGCGTAAAGCGCTGTTGCTAAAGGAGTTTACCCGCCGCAGTGGGGATCCGAACGCAGGCGGTCAAACGCGGCTTGGACTGGTGACATCCTACAGGCAAGATGCGTTGCGGTGTGCGGCTCATTTGGCCGATCACGGGCCAAGCCGCGGCGCCGACGTGGCCAAGGCGGTGGCGGTTCCCGTGGCGACGCGGTTGATGGCGGACAACCATTATGGTTGGTTTGAACGTCTTTCGCGGGGTGTTTACGGGCTGACAGATGAGGGCCGTAAGGGGTTGGTGCATTGGGCCTACAGTTGGGAAGGCGACTGACCTGTGGGTCGTGATGATGTGCCATTGGGCGTACGCATTTTTTGCCGTGGCGGGTGTTGACACCGGTTGGGTCGGTGCCTAGCTATGCTGCGTTATCACTCGACTGATGTGAGTGCTAACGGTCCGGGTGAAGATGTTCCCCGGATCTTTTGGGAGTAACTTTGAGCCTTAAGGAGCTACAAAGATGGCATTGAAACCGCTTCATGACCGGGTGCTTGTGCGCCGCACAGAAAGCGAAGAGAAAACTGCGGGTGGTTTGATCATCCCCGACAGTGCAAAAGAAAAACCTTCCGAAGGTGAAGTTGTGGCTTGCGGCGCAGGCGCGCGCAAGGACAGCGGCGAGCTGATCGATATGGCTGTAAAAGCCGGTGACAAAATCCTGTTCGGCAAATGGTCCGGTACAGAGGTCACTCTCGACGGTGAAGAGCTGCTGATGATGAAAGAAAGCGACATCATGGGGATCATCGAGTAAGCCACCGCGCTGCTCTGATCTGACATGACGACCCGCGACTAGATATTCTCAAGAGGAGAAAACACATGGCAAAAGACGTCAAATTCGACACAGATGCCCGCAACCGGATGCTCGCTGGTGTGAACATCTTGGCCAATGCGGTCAAAGTCACGCTCGGCCCCAAAGGCCGCAACGTGGTTCTGGACAAATCCTTCGGCGCACCGCGCATCACCAAAGACGGTGTATCCGTGGCCAAAGAGATCGAACTGGAAGACAAGTTCGAAAACATGGGCGCGCAGATGGTCAAAGAAGTGGCCAGCCGCACCAATGACGAAGCCGGCGACGGCACAACGACAGCAACAGTTCTGGCCCAAGCTATCGTTAAAGAAGGCATGAAATCGGTTGCCGCTGGCATGAACCCGATGGACCTTAAGCGCGGCATCGATCTGGCGACAGCGAAAGTTGTTGACGCGATCAAATCCGCAGCCCGCCCTGTCAGCGACAGCGACGAAGTTGCCCAGGTTGGTACAATTTCGGCAAACGGCGAGAGCGAAATCGGTCGGCAAATCGCAGATGCGATGCAAAAAGTCGGCAACGAAGGCGTGATCACTGTCGAAGAGAACAAAGGTCTGGAAACAGAGACCGATGTTGTCGAAGGCATGCAGTTTGACCGCGGTTACCTGAGCCCGTACTTCGTCACTAACTCCGACAAAATGACTGTCGAGCTGGAAGACGCGATCATCCTGTTGCACGAGAAGAAATTGTCTTCGCTGCAGCCAATGGTGCCGCTGTTGGAGCAAGTTATCCAGTCGCAAAAACCACTGGTTATCGTTGCTGAGGACGTCGAAGGTGAAGCGCTGGCGACTTTGGTTGTCAACAAACTGCGCGGCGGTCTGAAAATCGCAGCCGTTAAAGCGCCAGGTTTCGGTGATCGCCGCAAAGCGATGCTGCAAGACCTTGCGATTTTGACAGGCGGTCAAGTGATCTCGGAAGATCTGGGCATGAAGCTCGAATCCGTGACCATGGACATGCTGGGGTCTGCCAAGAAAGTTCAGATCACCAAAGACGAAACAACGATCGTTGATGGTGCGGGCGAAAAGGCCGAGATCGAAGCACGCGTTTCGCAGATCCGCACGCAGATCGAAGAGACCACGTCTGACTACGACCGTGAGAAGCTGCAAGAACGTGTTGCCAAATTGGCAGGCGGCGTTGCTGTGATCCGCGTTGGCGGCATGACTGAAGTCGAAGTGAAAGAGCGCAAAGACCGTGTGGACGATGCATTGAACGCGACACGTGCCGCTGTTCAAGAAGGCATCGTCGTTGGCGGTGGTGTTGCGTTGGTTCAGGCGGGCAAAATGCTCGAAGGTTTGACCGGCGACAACAACGACCAAAGCGTTGGTGTTTCTATCGTGCGCAAGGCGCTCGAAGCACCGCTGCGCCAGATCGCTGAAAACGCAGGCGTCGACGGTTCTGTCGTTGCAGGCAAAATCCGCGAAAGTGACGACCTGAAGTTTGGTTTCAACGCACAAGCCGAAGAATATGGTGACATGTTCGCATTCGGTGTGATTGACCCGGCCAAAGTCGTGCGCACAGCGTTGCAAGACGCGGCCTCTATCGCAGGTCTTTTGATCACGACAGAAGCCATGGTGGCAGACAAACCTTCCAAAGACGGTGCACCCGCTGGCGGTGGCATGCCGGACATGGGCGGCATGGGCGGCATGATGTAATCAGCCAGACCATCGGTCTTATATTGGGCTCGCCGGATGGCGGGCCCTTTTTTATTGCCACAGCGTAACGATTTTAACGTGGTCTGATTGCTTTCGAGGAGCGCAAGGGCGAACATTATCACAATTGCGATGCCAACCGCATGTTGATGGGTGGGTTTTCCCAGAGCGGACGTAGGTTTGGGCGGCGGTGCTAGGCTGGCAGCTCCACGATCCGGGAATACGTGCCTAGCATTTCGAGAGCTTCGGCAAAGGTCTCGCTTGGGTTTTCCTTCACCAGATAGCCGGCGACGTTGTTGCTGTATGCAGACTGAATATCATGGGGCATGTCGGATGTCGTGAAGACGAAGACGACCAGTCGATGCAGACGTGGATCCGCTCTAACGGCTTCTAGAAATTCCAGGCCATTCATACGCGGCATGTTCAGGTCCAAGGTTACAATGAATGGAGGCAGTTTGCCTGCCGCTTCGTCCGCGGCCGCGCAGAGGATCTCCAACGCCTGTTGACCATCCTTCGCGACCACCGTGTTGTTCACGATTTTTAGCTTTTTTAACGCGCGTTTCATGGACATGATGCTGATCGCATCATCATCGACGAGCAGAAAGGTTGCGGCTTTGGTCGTATCTTCCATTGCGATCTCTTTCTCTGAGGTCTTGCGCGTTTCATGCTGCTTTGGTGGCGGGAAGGGGGGACGTGACTGCTATGAGTTCAGCCGGAAAATCAAAGTTAAAACACGTTCCACGCGTGATCTCAGGATCGGATTTTAGAGTAAGTGTAGATCTATATCGGTCGATTATTTTCCGAATAATTGCCAACCCCAAACCGCTGCCTTCAACTTCATCACGTGGTCGTAAGGTTTGAAAAAGCTCAAAAACCCGTTCTTGGTAGGCGAGAGGAATCCCAGGGCCGTCATCCGTTACATTCACGACCAAACGATCAGCCACGAAAGACGCCGAGATCGTAACATTTCCGGCGTGTTGATCGTGATGTTTAATCGCATTGCCAATCAGATTTATCAAAACCTGTGTGAGTGGCGTTGGATATGTTTTGACCGTGAGGTCATCCCCAACCATTCGAATAGAGAAATCCGCAGGTGGGTTTAGTAAATTCGTAACCTGATCTATCAGTTTACTGAGCGTGAGGGTGGCGAGATCTTGTTCGTCCTGCCCGGCACACGCGTAATCTAAAAGATCCGTGAGCAGACGGTCTAGTCGTTTTGTTCGGTTTTGCATCATATCCAGATATTCACGACTTTCATGCGACAGCACATTCTCTTCATCTTCGATCGTCCATTCGACGAGATCATGCACCGCGCGCAGTGGAGATCGCAGATCGTGGGCAGCAACATACGCAAACCGTTCCAGATCCACATTGGATCGTCCCAATTCTTCTGCGTTTTCTTTAAAGACATGCAGCGCGCGGGCAATGTCGCCAAGCTCGTCCTGTCCATCCACATCGATAGGATGGTCTAGGTCCCCACCGGCGATGGCGCGCACGGCCTCGTCAAGGCGGCCCATCCGGCGGTTCACCTGCTTTTCAACGATGATCGAGTTTCCGATCAACGTGCAAGTGGCGGCTAAAAAGAGACATACCATCAATATGATTGATAGCTGCCTTGTGGCTTCGTCAAGTGCCGCGGCTCTTTCGGTGACCGATGTTTGGGCGGTATTAACAATGGTCTCTATGAAAACGGAAACGTCACGCGTCATGTTAGAGCGCGTTTGTTGAAGGATTAACATCTTTTCTTGATGTGTTAGTCTTGTCACTCCAAGGGCCAGCAGTCCTTTTTCGCCGAGAATATAAGCGTTCAACTGCAACGTCAGGTCTGCAAGTTCTGTGCGTTGAGCGCTGGGGCGAAGTTGCGGCAGCAATGCCGCCACTCGCCCCAGCTTATCTTCCAAATTTGTACGCATTTGTTCAATGCTATTCTGACCGCCCGAGATTTGATCAAATAGGCTGGTGTCGATCACAGCGTCCAAATCTATGGCTAAGCTATTCAAATTTAAGGCCCCTAGGAATAAATCAGAAAACAACTGGTCAATTGATTTCGCTTCGGGGGTCGCACCTAACCGAGCATCATCCAGCAACGTGTCAATGCGTATGGTTAGATCATATCGTAGGGTTCGCAATGCATCACTGGCTTGTGAACCGGTCTCGTTTATTGTCTCTTCCAGCCGCGCAATCTTAAGGTCTGTTTCGAACAAAATCGCTTGTTGGGTGAAAAGCTGATCAATGGATGCTTCCAGTTCAGTCAACAAGCGGGCCATACGCACCGATAGACCGCTGCCGCCACTTGCTTGGGTTACGTTCAAAACGTTGTCTTTGAAACGATCTATGCGACGGCTAAGGTCCAACTTGGCGGATATTAGGTGTTCTGTATCTCCAAGATGCCCCGCATTTTGGAGCGCTAGAAATATTTCACCAAGCTCTTGTTCCACCACCCGCGTTTGGGTGAGCACTGGCAACGCATCGCGTATAAGCGCCTGATGCGTGGAGGATATTTCCCTCAACTGTGTGAAACTGGCAAAACATGCAGCGGCAGTCACCCCGCCCAAGATGAGTAAAAGCAGCCTTAGTCGCGCTACAATTCCGGAGAAAAACTTGCGGTGTACCGGCATGGAGATGTTGGTTTCATTCACGGGCCCGGCATACCATTCAAGGATTAAGTCGATCTTAAATGCGCGTGGGTAATCTCGATCCTAAACCGAGGATAGTAACCAAGATGTCAGATCGAACCTCACACCGTGATACGACCTTCACGCGCCGCCATGTGATACAATCTGGCATAGCTGCCGGGGCCGCGACGATGTTGCCACAGGCGTCTTTAGGCCAGTCTAGCAGGCCCTTGCATGAAAAAGTCGCGCAATGGGTCCGCGAAAACAGTGGGTAGACCGATCAAACGCTTGTTGTGCTTTGTCCGAATGGATCGCAACATTATCTACACCCGATTGCGGCTGCATTTACCAATATGACTGGTGTTAAAATTGCATTGCGCAGTTTTGTTTCAAAAGCGTTAACAGCCCAGATTACGTTGGAAGATATTGCAGCTGATGGTCGTTTTGACGTCGCTTTGCCACGCAACATTCGGTTTGGTTGATCTTGTGGCATCAAATGTGCTGCGCCCGCTTGATGATCTCGCAAAGATCCATGAACCGGCGGGGTTCCGCGATGGTATGATTTACAGTCTTGGCGACAGTTTTGATCGGCAAACGTATGGGTTCCAGGCGGATGGCGACGCCTATTTACTGTTTTACCGCAAAGATATGCTTTGAAATACAGATGAAGCCGGCCGTTACGCCGATACCTTTGGGAATGCGTTGGACATACCCAAAACGTGGGCCGAACTTGATCTCCAGATTGCTTGGTTCCACCGGCGTGCCGAGAATATGTGGGGGCTTTTATTCAGTGCATCCGGGTATTTGGGGTGGGGATACTGGGTGTTGTTGCATAGCTATGGGATCTGACCTTTTTCGCCAGATATGACGCGCCAGCTTGATACCCCAGAAGGGTTGGCGGTGCTTGAAGACATGATCAACGTTGGCCCCTACCTTCACCTCGGCGTTGATTCTCAGAAGTTCGTTGAATACTGGGATGCCTAAAGGCGCGACAGCGTTTATTGTGATACCGGTTGGGCTGGCGCGCAAAAATCTTATCACGCGCCGGGGTCGCCATTGCGTGATAGTCTTTGTTTCGGACCAACGCCAGGCGGTGCTATTGGCCAGGATGGAGCTATGTGGTCAATCGCGTATTCCGCCAACCGCGGCTAGGGAATCTGTTTGCGCTTTTCGCATCGAGCCCGGATCTGTCGGCCAGATCGGTCCGGCAGGCAGGTGGTTTTTTGATCCAAACCGCCCGGAGCATTACGACGACGCGACTATTCAGAAGGTGTGTTCCCAACCTTTTTTGGACGTTCGCAAGGTCAGTCTCGAAGAGGCCACTCCTGACCTCTGCCTAAAGGGTCAGTCGGAATATTTCAGGGTGCTGAACGAGGCATTGGTAGAGGCGATTCAAGGGGATGATGCGACCGCGCGCGTCTTGAAACGTGTCGCGCAGTTATGGGATATGATCACCAGCAGGTGGGGCCGTCGAGAGCAAATTCCACGCTGGCAACAATTGTGCGGGCGGTATCCCGCGGCGGTGAGGCCGTACCTGAAAGATCCAATGGATGCCCGAAGCTTTGCTTTGTTAACTGTGTCTTCAATGCTCCGCGCTATCGTAGGCTTATCACGTAGTTTCAGGAATATCATCTGATGACCGCCAACGCATTGCCCACGGGTGTGACTTCTTCCATCGAACCTGAGATGCCCCCAACCGCATCAAGTGATTTCGAAGATTTCATCTATTTAATCAGCCACGATGTCCGCAATTCGGTGCGCGCACTCATTGAGTTGCCGCAGTGGATTGTTGAAGACTTGGCTGAGGCTGGCGTGAAAATTGACGGTTCGGTTGCCGACAGTATAGACCTAATGAACCGTCATACGGGACGTTTAGACCGTATGTTGGTAGATTTATTGGCCTTTTCGCGTGTCGGGCGCATGCAAGCAGTCGTAGAGGTGAACCTCAATGAAGCGCTTGATGATGTCTTAGAAGAAATGCCGGTTCCAACCGGGTTTTCCGTCCTTAGGGATCTTGAGTGTGATACCATCACGATGGGTGAACAGGACAGTTTGACACTGCTAACAGCCTTGATTTCGAACGCAATAAAGCATCACGATGGCAACGCAGGAACCGTGGTGGTCAGGTGCAAGAAATCTGGGTCTGATGCTGTGCTGTCTGTTAGCGATGACGGGCCGGGTATCCCCGAGACATTCCATGATCGTATTTTTGCTGCGATGACCACGCTGCGACCACGTGATGAAGTTGAAGGCAGTGGTATGGGCTTGGCGATCACGCGAAAAATTGCCCAACTCTATGGCGGAGATGCACGCATCTTGAAAAACGACGCCGATGGTCGAGGTAGTCAGTTTGAGGTGCGCTTGCGCGGCTGAGATCTCATCAACATCTGAGCGTAATATCTACAAGCCGACAATGCGCGGTGTGGCATTTTGGCGTACAGCGGCGTCTCGGGTGACACTTAATCTGTGATACGTACGCCTCCACCTTTACGCCTTGCTCATACTTTTGCCGTTAATGTCGACAGGTTAATACGGGCCACCTTGGTTTTCTTAAATGTAACTTAAGGCCAAAAAGTACTTATTTTGGATTTTCCGCTTGCGGAGAGCGAACACCACAGGTCTTACGGATTTATGAAACGTCAACGACCCTGCGACCCACTAACAACGCATCGAATACAGACCCGACTTTGGGGGCCAGGGTGCCTACACATCCCGTGACCATGGAGGAGTTTAGGTGAATATTCTGACTGTCGCAATTCTAAGCCCAGCGATACCTTGTGCGCTAGGGCGTGCAACGGGCTGACACCTCGCAGTGTGTCACGACCGTACGGCAGCTCCACGAAAGATCCACAAAACAGGCGCTATCAGTTGCGATCTGAGATCGTTCAGACATTCGCATGCTCCTTCAGCGGCAAAAAGAACACAGCGTACACGTTTGTGGGCGGTGAAACCGGCACTACACCTAAGGACCCGCACAGACACCAGACTCGCAATATTTCACCGAATTTGGGCGTCGCATATGTTTGCCGTAAATCGAAAATCGTGCAGAATATCGCGGACTTTTGTGAGCCGTCCCACCGCCTGCCCCTTGGCCCGCTTCGGCGGACAGGGTATGCACGCCAAATGCAGCTTTTGATCCTCTCCGTTTTCACCATGACGGCCTTTGCCGCCAATTCAATCTTAACGCGGATGGCGGTAGATAGTGGTCATATTGATCCCACCGGCTTTGCCATACTTCGTGTTCTGGCGGGGGCCGTGGTGCTGGGTGCGATCATCGTGGCCAAAAAGAACCACCTGCAACTCTTTCATCGCCGCCGCGCAGTCGGGGCATTAAGCCTTGCGGTGTATATGGTCGGATTTTCATTGGCATATCTGACGCTTGACGCGGGTTTGGGCGCGCTTGTCATGTTTGGCGTGGTGCAGATTTTCATGTTCGCCTTTACAACGGCGACGGGCACACGGCCAACGGGCCGCCAACTGATGGGCGCGACTATCGCGTTTTCTGGCCTCACTTTGGCGCTGTGGCCGGGGGCACATAGCACGTCAGATCCAACGGGGGCCGCCCTTATGGTGGCCGCAGGGATTGGCTGGGCCATTTACACGCTTTCAGGGCGCGCAGAACCTGACCCTTTGGCGGCCACGACTGCTAACTTTATTTTATGTCTGCCCATCGTCACCGCGACGCTAATCTGGTTCAGCGCGATCGCCGATGCCACTGTGATAGGGTGGGGGCTTGCGGTGATGTGCGGCGGGGTCACGTCGGGGTGGGGCTATGCGTTGTGGTACCGGGTGTTGCCGCAATTACCGCAAAACCTTGCTCCCATCGTGCAGTTGAGCGTGCCGATCATCGCATTGTTGGGGGGCGCCGTCCTATTGGGCGAAGCGGTAAGCTTGGCCGTCGCGATTGCCGCCATTTTAGTGGTCTGCGGGATCGCTTTGGCTGTCACATCACGATCTCTTCCAAAGGATCGTAGGTAATCTGACCCTCTGGCCGAAACGCAATACCTGCAAGACTGTCGGGCTTGACCAAAAGGTCAGGCATCTCGTTTTCTTTGGCCCAAATGTGATCGGTGACGACCCGCTCGGGGTCTTGCCAGTCGGCGGCAATCTGGGTGTCGCCCTTTATCGCACAGCGAAAAAACACCTCGACCTGATGAAAACCGGTACGCGGATCGTGGAATTCATTCACCAAACAGACGGCCCCAACCGTCACATGCAGGCCGGTTTCCTCATGGATTTCGCGCGTTAAATTATCTGGTAACGACGCGCCTGGTTCAACACCGCCGCCCGGCGCACACAGCAACCGGCTTTGCCCATTTGCCCAAGCGTTGACCAACAGGATCCTATCATCATGCACGATCACGGCACGTGCGGCCAATCGAACGGGTTTTGGAGACATAACGGATCTTTTTTCCAATTTGATGCGACGTTCTTCTTTTGTGAACCCAACAATGGCACTATCTGAATGCGTATGACCAGAGCATACAAAACAGTCTTGGCATCGTTTGTGTTTGCAATCGCGGCCTCCAGTGTGGATGCGCGATGCGTGGTGCTGTTGCACGGGCTGGCGCGGACGGAGTTCTCGTTCGCCCTGATGGAAGCCGCGCTGAGCGCTGAAAACTACACGGTTGTGCGTCCGGGCTACCCTTCGACAGAGGCGCCGGTTGCGGATCTGGTTGAACAGACCTTGCCGCGCGCCGTCGCGCAATGTGGCCCGCGCGAGAGAATAGATTTTGTGACCCACTCGATGGGGGGGATTTTGCTGCGGCAATGGGTCAGCAGTTCGGCACCTGACCGGGTTGGGCGTGTTGTGATGTTGGCGCCGCCAAATCAGGGCAGCGAAGTGGTTGATGCGCTTGATGGTATCGAAGCCTTCGATTGGATCAACGGGCCTGCGGGCGCGCAGCTTGGCACCGACCCAGAAGACCTGCCGCGCCGTCTGCCGGCCGTTTCCTTTGAGCTGGGGGTGATCGCGGGAAACCAGTCGCTCAACCCTTATTTTTCGTCGCTGCTGCCGGGCCCGGACGACGGCAAAGTGTCTGTCGAAGCGACCCGCGTCGAGGGCATGAAGGACCACATCGAATTACCGGTGACGCACACGTTTATGATGAACAACCCGCGCGTGATCGCGCAAACCATGGCGTTTTTGAACACCGGTCAATTTGATCGATCAATCAGTTGGTTCGATGCGGTTTTGTCTCAATTGGGCTGCCCGGATGCCACCTGTGTGCCCGATGTAGGAGCACTCATTGGCCGACCTTAAATTTCAAGGCGCGCAGGTGTTGCAGCCACATGGGCTGGTGCAGGCCGATTTATCTATCGCAGGGGGTCAGATTGCCACGCAATGCACCGGCCCGTGCGTGCGTTTGCAGGGTTATCTGGTGTTGCCGGGGATCGTGGATGCCCATGGCGATGGGTTTGAACGGCATCTGGCACCGCGGCGCGGCGCGATGAAACAGATGGCGGAAGGGCTTGTCGCCGCCGAAGCAGAATTGGCCGCCAACGGTATCACGACCGGTGTTTTGGCTCAGTTTGTCAGTTGGGAAGGCGGGCTGCGCGGGTTGGAGTTCGCAGATCAGGTCTTCGCCGCGATCCGCGACACTGCCCCGACGTTGGTAACGGATCTGCGGGCGCAACTGCGGTTTGAAACCCATCTGTTGGATCTTTACAACCGGCTGCCTGATCTGATGTCCGACTGGCAGGCGGGGTATGTGGTGTTCAACGACCACCTACCGCATCAGCGTTTGGCCGAAGGGCGCAAGCCGCCGCGCATGGTGGGGCAGGCGCTCAAGGCCGGGCGCAACCCGGATGACCACCTTGCGATGATGCACAAACTGCACGCGCAATCTGATGCGGTGTCGGCCGCGCTAGACACCTTGTGCGCCCAGCTGAAAGCGCGCGGTATTCGGATGGGCAGCCACGATGACACCACTCATGACACGCGCACCCTGTGGCACAACAGGGGCGTGACCGTCGCGGAATTCCCCGAAACACAAGACGCCGCAGAGGCCGCGCGCGCTGCAGGTGACACGGTCATCTTGGGTGCGCCAAATGTCGTGCGCGGCGGGTCGCATAATGGCAATGTCTCTGCGCTCGATCTGATCACGATGGGGGTGTGCGATGCGCTGGCCTCTGACTATCACTACCCCAGCCCGCGCCGGGCGGCGTTGATGTTGGCGCACAGCGGCGTGGCCGATTTTGCGACCAGTTGGGGGTTGGTGTCTGAGGGGCCCGCGCGGGCGTTAGGGTTGCACGACCGGGGCGTGCTGACGCCCGGAAACCGCGCTGACATCGTGATCTTAGACGCGTTCACCCACCGTGTGGCGGCCACCATGGTGGCCGGGCGGTTTAGCTACATGTCAGGCGACATCGCCGATCGGTTCTTTCCGGCCTAGCGCGATGGCGCACCGGTGATCCGGTTGATATGCCCCATCTTGCGGCCGGGCTTGGCCTCGGCTTTGCCATAAAGATGCAGCGCGGCATTGGGTTCACGGGCCAGTTCTGGCACGCGGTCCATGTCGGCGCCGATCAGGTTTTCCATCACCACATCGGCATGACGCGCGCCATCGCCCAACGGCCAACCCGCCACCGCCCGGATGTGTTGTTCGAACTGATCAACCGCACAGCCGTTTTGGGTCCAATGGCCCGAATTATGCACACGCGGGGCGATCTCGTTGACGATCAACCCAGATTTGGTCACGAAAAGCTCGACCCCGAGAACACCAACATAATCCAATGCATTTAATATCTTGGCCGCAATCAAGATCGCATCGGTGCGGTGCGCAGGGCTCAACCGGGCGGGTACCGTTGTGCTATGCAAGATACCATCGTGGTGCACGTTTTCGCCGGGGTCAAAACAGGCCACATCGCCCTGCGCACTGCGTGCAGCAATCACCGACACCTCTTGGGTGAAGCTCACGAACCCTTCCAATATGGCGGGTTGGTCGGCCATATCGGCCCAAGCCTGATCAATGTCAGCCGCAGATGTCAGCCGCGCCTGACCTTTGCCATCATACCCAAAACGCCGGGTTTTCAAGATCGCAGGCAGGCCGATCTGATCCGTGGCAGCGGTCAAGGTTGCTATGTCGATCACATCGGCAAAAGGGGCGACAGACAACCCCAGATCTTGAAGGTAGGTTTTTTCGGTCAGGCGGTCTTGGCTGACGCGCAAGGCCTCGCGGCCGGGGCGAATAGGCACAATCGCCTCGACAACATCGAGGGCCGCGGTCGGGATGTTTTCGAATTCATAGGTAACTACATCGACACTGCGCGCAAAGCGGGTCAGGGCGTCGGTGTCTTCATAGGCCGCCGTGGTGATCTGATCGGCCACGTGACCTGCGGGTGGCTCTGCGCCGGGTTCAAAGATGTGCGTTTTCAGGCCCAGACGTGCGGCGGCAACAGACAGCATGCGGCCCAATTGCCCACCGCCCAATATCCCGATTGTGGCACCTGTTGGCAATGGATCAGTCATCAACGGGCACCTCGGGGATGGCGGCAGACAGTGCGGTGCGCCATGCATCCAACCGGGCGGCCAATGCGGGATCTTGCAGGGCCAGAATACCTGCGGCCATCAGGCCTGCGTTGGCAGCCCCTGCGGCCCCGATTGCCATGGTCGCCACGGGAAACCCACGCGGCATTTGCACGATGGAATAGAGCGAATCCACACCTGACAGCGCCTTGGTTTGCACCGGCACGCCGATCACCGGGACCCGCGTTTTGGAGGCCATCATGCCGGGCAAATGCGCGGCCCCACCGGCGCCCGCGATGATCACCTGTAGCCCCCGGTCTACCGCGCTGCGCCCGTAATCCCACAGACGGTCCGGCGTGCGATGCGCCGATACAATCCGCGTTTCATAGGGCACCTCAAGGGCGTCCAGTAATTTGGCAGCTTCGGACATGGTGGGCCAATCAGATTGGCTTCCCATAATGATCCCGACGGGGGGTGTGGTCATATTGGCGGCTCCCTCGGCCCAGCGTTTGAAACCGGCACTATAGCTAAACCGGTCCTATGGGCAATGCACTGAAAGGGCCGCGATCAGGCAATAATGTCGGGGGTCAGGCGGTCTTCGATCTGGGCGATGATATCCTTGAGCCGCAGCTTGCGCTTTTTCAGCCGCTGTAGGGTCAACTGGTCGCCCATGCCCTTTTCGCTGATCGCCTGGATCGCCTCATCCAGATCGCGGTGTTCACGTCTGAAAACGGCAAGCTCCACGCGGAGAACATCGTCCGTTTTCATCGACAGGTCTGTAGGGGCATTCATAGCTGGGTGATTCCGTGCGTCGCCTGAATGTTACCATAAGCGTTCACCAACCTTCCGCATAGCCCTTGCGTATCTTGCATCGCCTGCCCATATTTGTAGTGCAGGCCGCCGCCTTGGGGCCCGCATCAGACTGTCGCTTGACTAATAAGGACGTGTCGCATGACGAAAATGACGCTGGCTTCGTATCCCCACATGTTGGGGTTTGAACAACTTGAACGTCTTATGGAACGCACCGCGAAATCCGGGAACGAAGGGTATCCGCCCTTCAATATCGAACAAACATCTGATTTTTCTTATAGAATCACGCTGGCCGTTGCCGGATTTGCCGAAGATGACCTGTCTATCACGGTGGAAGACAGGCAGCTGGTGATCCGTGGCCGCCAGACAGACGACATCGAAGGACGCGTATTTTTGCACCGTGGCATTGCCGCGCGCCAGTTCCAACGCAGCTTTGTGTTGGCCGATGGGGTCGATGTGGGCGAAGCGATTATGGAAAACGGCCTGCTTCACGTGGATCTGAAGCGGGAAAAGCCACAAACTGTGGTGCAGAAGATTAACATCAAAAAGGGGTGAACAGATGCATGAACAATTTGAAGTAACTCCCGTCGACAGCCGCATTGTCTATGTCAAAGCGGTGGACGTGGCCGGGCTTTCAAGCGACGTGCGCGACCAGGCAGGCGACCTTGATCAGCTGTATGCGGTGCATGACAGCGAGGGCCAGCAACTGGCGCTTGTCGCGGACCGGAATTTGGCGTTTCGGTTGGCCCGACAGAATGATTATGCGCCCGTCGCGGTGCACTAACGTCTTGTGACACCAAGGCCAAAGGGAGGGGCGCACATGACCTTTGAATTTGATTGGGTCGATGCGTTTAGTGACGTCCCCTTTGGGGGCAACGGATGCGCCGTTGTGCACGGCGGTGCAGATACCCCGGACCCTGTGTGCATGGCATATGTGCGCGAAACATCCCTCGTTGAATGTACATTTACCGGTCCGTCAACGGTGGCCGACATCCGCGTGCGATATTTTCTGGCCAGTCGAGAGATCCCCTTTGCCGGGCACCCGACCGTCGCGACGGTTATGGCCATGCGCGCGCGGGGGCTCATCGCAGATGGTACACTGACACTGGAAACTGGGGCAGGGATCATCGCGGTCGAGGTGTCAGGCAATCTGGTGCATATGACGCAGATCGCGCCGGCGTTTGGGCCGCAGGTGCCCGCCGACCTCGTCGCGCAGGTCGGGGGGATATCGCCCGACCACATTATCGGCACGCCGCAGGTCGTATCGACGGGGTTGCCGTTTTGCGTGACCGTGGTGAAAGATCAGCACGTATTGCAGGGGGTGCAGCTCAATCTCGAGGCGCTCGCCGCACTTGGGACACATCTGCAACAACCCGACATCAACATGATGGAACCTTTTTGGGTTACGCAGTCCGGTGCCACGCCCGACGGCGACACCTATAGCCGCCTGTTGTTGGCCCCGCCCGGCCCACCAGAAGACGCGTTTACCGGGTCCGCAACGGGCGCGATGGCGGCGTATCTTTGGCACCATGGAATGATAGACCAGCCGGCATTCGTGGCCCATCAAGGGCACGGCATGGGCCGGCCTGGTCAGGCAAATGTCGAGGTTTTAGGCCCCCGCGATGCGATCAGCGGCGTACGGGTGTCGGGGCGCGGCGTGATTGTCATGTCAGGCCGGGTAAATCTGCCACAAACGGTATGACCGGGCGCCAACCGCCTCAAAAACGCCGCAGCCTTTGTTTGTCCGCGGCGTTTTTGATATGTATCAGGCCTTGAGGAGGCCCATGCTTTCGAGTTTGAGCAACACTTGGTGGGCGCAGGTGTCGACGTCGACGTTTTCTGTCTCCAGGCTCAACTCGGGGTTGGTGGGAACGTCGTAAGGATCTGAAATACCTGTGAATTCCTTGATCTTCCCTTCGCGCGCCAGCTTGTATAGCCCCTTGCGGTCACGGCGCTCGCATTCCTCGATGGTGGTCGCGACATGCACCTCGATGAAGGCGCCAAAGGCCTCGATGTCTTCGCGCACCGCGCGCCGGGTTGTGGCGTAGGGCGCGATGGGGGCGCAAATCGCGATGCCTCCGTTTTTGGTGATTTCAGAGGCGACATACCCGATGCGGCGGATGTTCAGATCGCGGTGTTCTTTGCTGAACCCCAATTCCGAAGACAGGTTTTTGCGCACGATATCGCCGTCCAGCAATGTCACAGGGCGGCCGCCCATTTCCATCAGTTTGACCATCAAGGCATTTGCCACGGTGGATTTGCCCGACCCCGAAAACCCGGTGAAAAATACGGTAAACCCTTGTTGGTCCCGCGGCGGGCGCGTGCGGCGCAATTCGGTGACCACATCGGGAAACGAGAACCATTCAGGGATCTCCAGACCTTCTTGCAGACGGCGACGCAACTCGGTGCCGGAAATGTTCAGGATGGTCACATCATCCTTGTCTTGGATCTCGTCCATCGGCTCGTATTGGGCGCGTTCCTGAACCCAAACCATGTGTTTGAAATCAACCATTTCGATGCCCATTTCGTCCTGATGCGCGCGGAACATATCCTGTGCATCATAGGCGCCATAGAAATCTTCGCCGGCCGAATTTTTGCCCGGGCCCGCGTGGTCACGGCCCACGATGAAATGGGTGCAGCCGTGGTTTTTGCGGATCAGCCCGTGCCAGACGGCCTCGCGGGGGCCGGCCATGCGCATCGCCAGGTTCAGCAGCGACATGGATGTGGTGGCGGCGGGGTATTTGTCGAGCACCGCCTCGTAGCAGCGCACGCGGGTGAAATGGTCAACGTCGCCGGGTTTAGTCATGCCCACGACGGGGTGGATCAGCAGGTTGGCTTCGGCCTCGCGGGCGGCGCGGAAGGTCAGTTCCTGGTGGGCACGGTGCAGCGGATTGCGGGTTTGAAACGCCACGACCTTGCGCCAACCGACCTTGCGGAAAAACGCACGCATCTCGTTTGGGGTGTCGCGACGGGCACGGAAATCATAGTGCACGGGCTGTTGAATGCCGGTGATAGGGCCGCCCAGATAGACGTTACCGGCTTGATTGTGCAGGTAATTTACAGCTGGGTGGGCGTCATCATCGGCGCCAAAGACTTTTTCGGCCTCGCGGGCTTTGTTGGGTGTCCAGCGGTCGGTGACCGTCATGGTGGCCAAAATCACGCCCTCTTGGTCGCGCAGGGCGATGTCTTGCCCAACCTCAAGACCTTCGGCAAAGGCATCGTTTACATCCAACGTGATCGGCATGGGCCACAGGGCGCCATCGGCCAAGCGCATGTTTTCGACGACACCGTCATAATCGGCCTGCGACAAGAACCCCTTGAGCGGGTTGAACCCGCCGTTCATCAGCAGCTCCAGATCGCAGATCTGGCGCGGGCTCAGATCCCAGCTGATCAAGTCACCGGCCTCTGCCTTTAGCTTCTGCGCAGACTCGTAAGATACATATAATTCAGGGATCGGAGATAGGTTGGCTTGTGTCATCACTTCACTCACTTGCAAAAAATGCGGTGCTCACCCGCGGCCGCGTTGCGCCCGCGCATAGCGTGTAAAGGATGAAACATTCAACCCAAGAGTGGGGCAGGGACGTGCATTCCTCCTATGACGACACTTCAATGCACATCCCGCAGGCGATGTTACCGGCGTGGCAACATCAAATGTAAACCACCCTTGGGTTTGGGGATCGGCATGCGTTGCCAGTCCGGCGCGGGCCCGGCCACTTGAACCCGGCGTTTGCGCAGCAGGGTGGCGACGAACAGTTTCACCTGCAGGCCCGAAAAATGCATGCCGATGCATTTATGCGCACCACCGCCAAAGGGGGTCCACGCAAATCGGTGGCTTTGATCTTCGGCGCGTTCGGGGGTGAAACGATCCGGGTCAAAGGTTGTGGGGTTGGTAAAAAGCTCGGGCGATAGCATCGTGACACCGGGGTTTAGCGCCAGCGATGTGCCTGCGGGGATGGTATAGCCTTTCCATTCGAAATCCCGCGTGGCTTGGCGCGGAATAAACGGAACCGGCGGCACTAACCGCAATGCTTCGCGAAAGACGTTGTTGGTCTGGGTCATCTTGCCCAATGCCTCTTCGTCTAGCGGCGCATCGCCAAGCGCTGCGACCTCTTGGGCCAGCCGGTCTTGCCAATCCGGGTGTGACGCCAAGGCCTCCATCATGACCGTCAGCGCCGTTGCCGTTGTGTCATGCGCGGCCATGATCAGTAGGTTGAACTGATCCAAAATCTGGTCTTCGGTCCAGCCCCGGCCTTCGTCATCGCGCGCCACACACATCTGCGAAAAGAAATCGTCGCCTGGGGTCGCGCGGCGTTCCGCGATCAGTTCGCGGAAGGTTTCACGCAGGAAATCACGACCACGCACACCGTGCCACATGGGCGTAAACGGAACCGGGTAGCGGATCAGGGCCACAGACGCGCGGATCTCGTCCTGAATGGCGCGGTTCACTTTTTGGGCCAAGGGACCATCCAGCGGCAGCCCCATGAAAACGGCACCCCCAATGCGCAGGGTCAGGGTCTTGATGGCCTTATAGAAATCAAAGGGCGTGTCGTCGGGCCAACTGTCCAGCAGATCCGACATCGCGCCGGTCATACGCAGCCGGTAATCGCGGATGGCTGATGCACGAAACGCGGCCTGCATGATGCGCCGGTTGGCGCGGTGGTGGTCAAAATCCAACGTGATCAGCCCGCCGGGATAGATGCGTTTCAACGCGTCCCACCCCCCTTCGGACGAAAACAATTGCTCCCGGTCAAGCAAGACGCGTTCTAATGCATCTGCGCCGCATAGGTTCACACGCCAAACGCCTAACATGTTGGTTTTGTAAACGGTTCCGTAGCGGTGGATGTAATCTTGTTGGGTGCCATAGCTGTCGCGCGCGATGGTCAATGTGTGACCGATGACGGGCAGGGCGGACGGGCCAGGGATATGCGCCAGGGCGGATTTGGTGGGCATGTAGGGAACCTCATGGAATGACATGTCGACGTATGACGACTTATCCGGCCCTGAGGTGTGAAGGCTGTTAACCCACCGCGCGCACGCAACACCCGCCCCGATGCGGGGGCGGGCGTGTGTGATTTTGGGGCGTCCCGATTGGGCGCGCGCGGCTTCTTTAGGTGTCGTTTTCCGCCAAAAACCGTTCGGCTTCTAGGGCGGCCATGCAGCCCATGCCGGCCGATGTCACCGCTTGGCGGTATTTGTGGTCGGTCAGGTCACCTGCCGCGAACACCCCCGGAATAGAGGTCTCGGTGCTGTCGGGTTTGGTGACAACATAGCCGCCCATATGCGTTTCAAGCACGTCTTTCACCAGTTCGTTTGACGGCGCATGACCAATGGCCACAAACACACCTTTGGCGGGGATCTCTGTGATCTCGCCGGTTTGGGTATGTTTGACGCGCACGGCCTCGACGCCCAAGGGGGCATCCGTGCCGACGACTTCGTCCAATTCATGGAACCACAGCGGTTCGATCTTGGGATTTTTGAGCAACCGATCAATCAATATTCTTTCGGCGCGCAGTTCGTCGCGGCGGTGGATCAGCGTGACCTTGGAGGCAAAGTTGGTCAAAAACAGCGCCTCTTCGACGGCCGTGTTGCCGCCGCCGATCACGACGATCTCTTGACCACGGTAGAAAAACCCATCGCAGGTGGCGCAGGCAGACACACCAAACCCCTTGAATTTTTCCTCAGACGGCAGCCCCAGCCACTTGGCCCGCGCGCCGGTCGCCAAAATGACCGCATCCGCAATATAGGTGGTGCCGCTATCGCTTTGCGCGGTGAAGGGCCTGTGCGACAGATCAAGGTCGGTGATGATGTCGCCAATGATTTCGGTGCCCATCGCCTTGGCGTGGTCTTGCATGCGCACCATCAAATCGGGGCCCTGTACTTCGGTGTCACCGGGCCAGTTTTCGACTTCGGTGGTTGTGGTCAATTGGCCGCCGGGCTCAATGCCCTGGACCAAAATAGGGTTCAGCATGGCGCGGCTGGCGTAGATGCCCGCAGTGTAGCCTGACGGCCCTGATCCAATGATCAGCACGCGTGTGTGTTTCGTTTCGGCCATAAGGGTCCCCACTTCGTTTCTAAACAGCTTCCTGCATATATAGGCTCGATGCGACTGCCGAAACCCCTATCCGCGCGCAGATTTCAGCCAACGTGAAGATGTGATTTTGCCTGAGAATTGAAATAATATTGCGCTTTGGTGAAATATTATTGCGCGCAATGTGTTGGCTGGTATAATAAGCGGAAAATTCGAGGATAAACGAGCCGTGACGCGACTAGACCCGATTGACCGAAAAATCCTAGCAGAACTTCAGGCCGACGGGCGGATGACCAACGTGGAATTGGCCAAACGCGTAGGCATTTCGGCGCCGCCCTGTTTGCGCCGGGTGCGCAGCCTCGAAGAGGCGGGCTACATCAAAGGCTATCATGCAGAGGTCGACGCGCGCGCGCTTGGCTTTGAGGTGCAGGTCTTTGCCATGGTCGGGTTGGTCAGCCAAGCCGAGGCGGATCTGAGCGCGTTTGAAAACCGCTGCCGGGCGTGGCCGTTGGTGCGCGAATGTCACATGCTGAACGGCGAGGTGGATTTTGTCCTGAAATGCGCCGCCCCCGATTTGTCGAGCTTTCAGCAGTTTCTGACCGGTGATTTGCTGACCTCGCCCAACGTTGCAAGCGTCAAGACATCGCTGGTCATTCGGGGGGCCAAGGATGATCCGGGCGTGCCGTTTGATGTGCTAGAAGACCGGCTCAGCACGTCCGCCTGACGACACTAAAGCGCGATGGCCGCGATCAACCGCCCGTAATCGGCCTCTTGTGCGTGGGTGGCCCGGCGGAACGAATAAAACCGATCTGCGTCACTATAGGTGCAATGACGGGTCCATTCGGCAACGCCCACACCCGCCGCGCGCAACCGATGCAGGCCAAACGCGGGCAGGTCAAACAACATCCTGTCATCGACGCCCGCAGCAAAAAACTGTGTATTTTCGCGGGCATTTTCCACGAAGGTTTCGAAAAATTCGGGGCCGACCTCGTAGGCGCGTTGCGAAATAGAGGGCCCGATGACCGCTACGATTGTTTCGCGGGTGGCGCCTAATGCGCACATCGCGTCCACCGTGGCCGCAAGCACCCCGTCCAGCGCGCCGCGCCAGCCCGCATGGGCCGCCCCGATCACCCCGGCGTTGGCATCGGCAAACAACACCGGCTGGCAATCGGCGCTGAGCACAGACAGGGCCAACCCCGGCGTCCGTGTGACCAAGGCGTCGGCGCGCGGTTTGGCGGCCAGTGGCGCGTCAATCGTGACCACGGTGGCCGAATGGACCTGATGCACGCCTTGCAGATGATCTGCGGCGACGGCCATGGCGTCGGCGACACGCGCGCGGTTGATCGCGACAATCTCGGTTTGGTCCGAGCTGCCTTGCCCGCAGTTCAACCCCGCAAAGACCCCCGATGATGCGCCGCCGCGTCGAGTGAAAAACCCGTGCCTCAGCGGCGATAAAACGTCTGATGTCAGAATTTCGAGTGTCATATGTCCAATCCCGGCGGGGGGGTGGCCCCGTCTGGGAACAGGGCGATTACCTTGAACAAGTTTCCCATTTCATCAGGGTGCGTCAAGCGCCGATGCGCCGCGATGTGGGTCTCAAGCGCAGAACCGCAAAGTTTCGCCGCGAGGGCTTGGGCCCGCTGCGTGATCCCGAGGCGTTCAAGGAACACACCTTGCGGGGTCATTGCGCTGGTGCGGCAGGGGGCAGCGGTGGCCAATGCCGCGAAATCCACATGGGCGGTCAGGTCTGCGGTGCCCGGATCCGCCAGCGGATCAACAGGCGCGTGGTTTTGAACGGCTTGAAAGGTGTCGCCTTTGCTGTGCCAATCACCGTAGTCGATGATCAACCCGGCACCGCCATGCCGTGCGATGCGCCACCCGATGGCGTGCATGATAGGGGCGATTGCTGGTGTCTCTTCGACCACGTCGCCGGGGGCGGTATCTGCCAGCCGCATGGCCAGCGCCGGTTGTGGCAATTCGGGCCCCCGGCCACGCACAAGTGTCCCGTCTGACAGGCCAATTTGGGTTTCGTGCCAATGGCGCGCGCCACGGGTGAATTGGCGAATGGGCAGCGCGTCGAAAAATTCGTTAGCGATGAGAAACAAGGGTTGGTCGGGCAGGTCCTCTGCGGTGCGGCAATGTCGGAGTGTATAGTCTGACAGGTGGTTTTTCTGCTGCTGGATCAATTGCGGCGCGGCCTCGATCAGGGTGATGTCGGCGGCGTCATGGAAACCGGGCACCGCCCGCGTGCTGCGTAAAATATCGGCCATTAACGTGCCGCGACCGGGGCCAAGTTCTGCCAAGGTAAACCGGTGCGGTGCGCCCTGATCCAGCCAGGCTTGCGCCAAACACAGGCCTGTCACTTCGCCAAACATTTGGCTGATCTCGGGGGCGGTGATAAAATCACCGCTGGTGCCAAAGGGCGTTGCGGTGGTGTAATACCCGTGCGTGGGGTGCAGCAGGCAGTCTGCCATGTAGTCTACCAAGGACATAGGCCCATCCTGCGCGATGCGCGCGGTAAGGATATCGCGCAGGCTCATGTGCGGCTGCGGGCGCGCATGATCAACACAAGCCCTAGCGCGATCATCGGAAGACAGAGCATTTGCCCCATGGTCAGCCCCCAGCCGTTGATGTGCCACGCAAGGCCCAAAGGGTTGCCATCGCTGATAAATTGCGCATCTGGTTGGCGCAGAAATTCAACCGCAAACCGCGCGACGCCGTAGCCCGCAAAGAACACCCCAGCCACGCGCCCTGGTGTTTTGAGCGCGCCCGACCGCCACACCAGCCAAATTAATACAGCCCCCAACAGCACCCCTTCGAGCCCCGCCTCATAAAGCTGCGAGGGGTGGCGTGCGCAGATATCTACGATGCCGGGGCAGTCTTGTGCGGCGTAGGTGGGAAAGGCCACACCCCACGGCAGGTCGGTCGGACGGCCCCAAAGCTCGGCGTTGATGAAATTGGCAATGCGCCCCAGCAACAGCCCTGGTGGCACGCCCAAGGCCATGATGTCCGCCGCGCTAAGCCGCGCGATGTCATGCCGCCACGTGAACACAAACCCCGCGACAATCACACCCAGTAGCCCGCCATGAAAGGCCATGCCGCCTTGCCATACCGCCAGAATTTCGCCGGGGTTTTGCAGATAATATTCGGGTTGGTAAAACGCCACATACCCAATGCGCCCGCCCACGATGACGCCAATAATCACCCAGGTCAGCAGGTCTTCGATTTGGGGTTTTGTCATCACCGGCGTGTCGTCGGGCCACAATCGCGGCGTCTGCACCGCGCGCACGACCAGCTGCCAGCCGATCACGATACCAACAATATAGGCCAGTGCGTACCAACGCAGCGCAAAGTCAAAACCCATGAGCGAGATGGAAAAGATCTCGGGTGAGATATCGGGGAAGGGCAAACGTGCATGCATAGTGCATCCTTTCCTGTGCAGGGTGGGGGAAGTCAACCTTGCGCGATGCGTGCATTCGCCCCATATACGTATTGTGAACAGCCGGAGGCGACCGATGCAGACGCGTAACAAAATTTTTGATGATATCTCGCAGTTGATGACCAATGCGATGGGTGTGGCGCAAGGCGCGCGGGACGAAGCCGAGACGGCGATGAAGGGCATGATGGACCGTTGGTTGGCCGATCGTGACTTTGTCACGCGCGAAGAGTTCGACGCGGTCCGTGCCATGGCCCAAAAGGCCCGTGAGGAAAACGAAGCCCTTAAGGCGCGTCTGGATGCGCTCGAATCTAAGGGCTGACAGTTTTATATTGCTGGTAGGACGGGGCGCGTGACAGCTGTTGCGCGCCTTATTTCGTTAACTATTACGCTAAAACGATGCGCCGCACCTCTTTCGATGACGATATTTTGCGGCGCGGGGCCATTCATCCACAACTTATTGAGGTTACCCACAACAAAAGGGGTTGCCACACTGGGATTCGCACACCACCATATCTAGTATAGACACGGGGGATCGCCCCGGTCTGTAGAGCAGGCACCTGATGATGGGGGCTCGGTTGGTCCCTCGCTACTGGTGCGATAAAAAGAGGTGTATCATGGCCCTTTCAGAGCAGTTTATCGAAGACGACATCCACCCCATCGACATCGTCGAACATCTGGCGGCCCATCACGAATGGGACTTTGACAGGATCTCGGACGAACAGATCGCGATGGCTGTGGAAGGCCAATGGCGCACGTATTCGGTGACACTGGCGTGGTCTGCCTATGACGAGACGCTGCGGATGATCTGCACCTTTGACATGGAACCCCCTGCGCAAAAACTGCCCGAACTCTACGAATTGGTGAACCACATCAACGACCAATGCTGGGCCGGCGCGTTTACCTTTTGGACCGAACAAAAGCTGATGGTCTACCGGTATGGGTTGGTTTTGGCGGGCGGGCACGTGGCCAGCGCTGAACAGATCGACACCATGATCGGCGCCGCCGTGATGAGCGCCGAGCGGTATTACCCGGCGATGCAATTGCTGGTCTGGGGCGACCAAACCCCCACACAAGCGCTGCAGGTCGCCATTGCAGAGGCCTACGGTCGGGCGTAAACCTACCCCCAAGACACAAGGGTTTGGGGGGATTATCATGCAAAACAGTCGCATCGCGCGCCAAGGGCTGGTTCTGTTGGGCTGCGGCAAGATGGGATCCGCCATGTTGGCGGGCTGGTTGGCCAGCGGTCTGCCTGCGACATCCGTTTGGGTGATGGACCCAAACCCATCTGACTGGCTGCGCGGGGCGGGGGTGCATCTGAACGGCACCTTGCCGGATACCCCTGCAGTTGTTTTGATCGCGGTTAAGCCGCAGATGATGGCGGATGCATTGCCGAGCTTGCAGGCCATGGGCGGGGGCGACACGGTGTTTGTCAGCGTTGCTGCCGGGGTCACGCTGGCCCGGATGCAAGATATTCTGGGGGCGGGCACTCCGATCATTCGCGCAATGCCGAACACCCCCGCAGCGATATCCAGAGGGATCACTGCGATCATCGGCAATGCCCACGCAAGCGCCCCGGCGCTGGACGAGGCAGACACGTTGCTGGCGGCGGTGGGCGATGTGGTGCGTCTGTCTGACGAGGCGCAGATTGATGCGGTCACGGGCGTCAGTGGTTCGGGCCCGGCCTATGTGTTTCATATGATCGAAACAATGGCTGCGGCAGGCGTGGCGCAAGGGTTGCCCGCAGATTTGGCCCTGCAATTGGCCAAGGCGACCGTGGCGGGGGCCGGGGCGTTGGCCCAAAGCGCCCAAGAAGACCCAAGCCAGCTGCGTGTGAATGTGACATCGCCCAATGGCACCACGCAAGCCGCACTAGAGGTCTTGATGGACGTGGACCAAGGGTTTCCTGCGCTGCTGGGTCGCGCGGTAAAGGCTGCAACAGATCGCTCACGGGAGTTGGCAAATGGATAACATCAGTTTCGACGATTTTCAGAAGGTAGACGTACGCTGCGGGACGATCCTGCGCGCCGAACCCTTCCCCGAGGCACGTAACCCTGCGATCAAAATGTGGATCGATTTTGGCCCCGAATTGGGTGAAAAAAAGACATCTGCCCAGATCACAGCCCATTATGACCCTGCCACATTGGTGGGCAAACAGGTGCTGGCGGTGGTGAATTTCCCACCCCGTCAGATCGGGCCGTTTATGTCCGAGGTGCTGGTGCTTGGGTTGCCCGATGACAGCGGCGCGATCGTGTTGATCGGCCCGGATGAAGCCGTACCACAAGGGGGGCGGATGCATTGACCCGTGTGTTTATCTCGCGGCCCTTGCCCGACAGCGTGCTGGCCGCCGCGCACGATCTGTTTGACGTCACCGTGCGCCCCGAAACCTCGCCGTTGACGGCGGATGAAATGCGCACGGCATTGCGGGACTATGACGGGGTGCTGCCAACGCTGGGGGATATGTTCTCGGCGGATATCCTTGGGGGCGCATCGTGGCGCTGCAAGATCCTCGCCAACTTTGGCGTGGGGTATAACCATATTGACGTGACCGCAGCACAGGCGGCTGGAATGACTGTAACAAACACCCCCGGTGCGGTGACAGACGCCACCGCCGACACCGCCATGACGCTGATGTTGATGAGCGCACGCCGCGCCGGCGAAGGCGAACGTCTGGTGCGCGCAGGCACGTGGGAAGGGTGGCACCCGACGCAGCTTTTGGGGATGCATCTGGGCGGCAAGACCGTCGGGATCGTCGGTATGGGCCGCATCGGGCAGGCCATCGCGCGGCGCTGTCATTTTGGGTTTGGAATGCAGGTGGCCTATCACAGCCGGTCTCCTAAAGTGTTGGATTTCCCCGCTATCCAAAAGGCCAGTTTGCTGGATCTGGCCGGGGCGTGCGATGTATTGGTGATCGCGGTGCCCGGTGGCAATGACACCCACCATCTGATCAACGCAGACGTGTTGGCCGCCATGCCCACGCATGCGCATCTGGTCAACATCGCGCGCGGCAATGTGGTCGAAGAGGCCGCGTTGATCCATGCCCTAAAAACTGGCCAAATCGGCGGGGCTGGTTTGGATGTCTATGAATTCGAACCGGCGGTGCCAGATGCGTTACGTGCGTTGGAAAACGTCGTGCTGCTGCCGCATATCGGTACGGCGGCGTTGGAAGTGCGCGAAGAAATGGGGCTGATGTCGGTGCGCAACTTGCAGGCGTTCTTTGCCGGGGACACGCCGCCTAATCTGGTGTGACGGTTACCCGTCTTCCATTGCGGCGCGCCAATGTCGACGACACAGCGAGACATAGGTTTCGTTGCCGCCGATTTGCACCTGCGCGCCATCGCGCAGGGCTTTGCCGTTTTCGTCCTGGCGCACGACCATGGTGGCCTTTTTGCCGCAATGGCAGATCGTGCGAACCTCGCGCATTTCATCGGCCAAGGCCAACAACGTTGCCGAACCGGGAAACAACTGCCCGCGAAAATCGACGCGCAGGCCAAAGCACATAATAGGCACGCCTATATCGTCGACGGCGCGGGCCAACTGCCACACCTGCGCATCGGTCAAAAACTGCGCTTCGTCGATGAAAACACAGGCGATTTTGTTGCGGGTGACCTGTTCGTGCAGGCGCGCAAATAGGTCGTCCTCTGGCGCGAAGGTATCGGCGGGCTCGCCTATGCCGATGCGCGAGGCAATGCGCCCGTCTCCGGCCCGGTGGTCAAAACCAGCCGTTAACAGATAGGGCACCATTCCGCGTTCTCGGTAGTTGTGGGCTGCCTGCAAAAGCACGGTCGATTTGCCGGCGTTCATTGTGGAGTAATGGAAGTAGAGCTTGGCCATGCGGGTTCATATGTCGGCGAAAACGCTGCCGCAAGCGCCGTTTTTTGATTTTGCTGGGCCGTATGGTCGGTGTTGAGGCTGTTGGTCAGAACAAGAGCCCGTGCGCGACTGTCAACGCAAACGTTAACCTACCGGTCCCACACCGGCAGAGCGCACGAGGACTCTGACCCAAAACCGGCACTGGGAGGGCCGGCCACTCGCTAGACTCCCGAACAAGGGAGATGCTTTTATAAATGACATTTCCCTGACATCCGATTAATGGAAATAACAAAGCAGGTTTTCAAAGAGATGAAAGCTGGATGTTTCAGGTTTGAGAAGGTCCAAGATGACGGCAATTGGTAGGTACTTAAAAAAGCACACCGAAGCTCTGGTAAAGGATGTCGGTGTCGAACAAGCGTGCGAGCTGACCGGAAAGTCCAAGGCCACATTGGGGCGCTATTATTCGGATCACGACGAACACGCAGACCGCTTTATGCCGATCGAAGCGGTGGCATTGTTGGAAAAAGCCGCGAAATATCCGCATGTGACGGGGGCATTGGCGGAATTGTCCGGGTCGTCGTTGCAGTATGATGAACGCAGGCCCAACGACGAACGGACAGGCGGGGTGAATTCCGATGTGATCGCGTTGAGCCAACGGTTTGCGATGCTGATGGCAGAGTACCAGCAGTCTATGGAAGACGGCAAAATCACCGTGAACGAGGCCAAACGGCTGCTAAAGGAAACGGGCCTTTTGCAGCAAGTCTTGATCGACATGAAGCTGCATCTTGAAAACGACCACGGGGCCCCGTGACCTAACCCTGACGTTCGACCAACACGGACCCCACTGAATATCCCGCCCCAAACGAGCAAATTAATCCTTTAGCTCCGTCTTGCAAGTCATTGGAATATTTTGAGAAGGCGATGATTGACCCGGCCGAAGATGTGTTCGCATAATCTTGTAGGATATTGGGTTGCTCTGCGGGGTCCGGGGTCCTGCCAAGCACCTTTTTGCCAATGAAATCATTCATCGTTTTATTGGCCTGATGAAGCCACAGACGTTTTAGATCAGAGGCCTGCACACAACCGTCAGCCATGTGCCGGGCGATGTGTTCCGAGACCAGTGGCAGCACCTCTTTAAAGACCTTACGGCCGTTTTGCATGAACTGCATGTCGCGTTGGTCGGCCATGCCCGTCGGCCGAGATCGGCGCAGGTACCCGTTGTTGTTGCGGATATTGTTGGAGAATTCAGTGGCGCACCGCGTTGATATCACTTTGAAATGTGCAGAATTCGCATCTTGTTCACGTTCGATCAGGGTCGCGGTCGCGACGTCCCCGAATATGAAGTGACAGTCCCGGTCACGCCACTCTAAATGGGCGGAACAGATCTCGGGATTGATGACCAACGCGCTGCGGATGCTGCCTGCGCGTATCATATCGGCGGCGGCTTGGATCCCGAAGGTCGCCGACGAACACGCCACGTTCATATCAAACGCAAAGCCACCTGTCCCCAGAAGGTTTTGGATCTCAATGGCGACCGCGGGGTAGGCCCGTTCCATATTGGATGCAGCGCAAATTACCAGATCAACATCGTGGGAAGATTTTTTTGCTTGATCAAGCGCTTGTCGTGCGGCGTTCATCCCGATTTCGGCCATAAGAGACGGTTCATCATCTGCACGTTGGCGCAACAAAGGGTGCATCACGGTTGGGTCTAAAATGCCCTGCTTGTCGATGACGTAGCGCTGCTTGATCCCGGATGCCTTTTCGATGAAGCCTTCAGAAGAATAGGCCTTGGCATCACATATCCCGGCGTCGATATCTACCGCGTTTTCAGTGTTGTAGAGATCGACGTACGCGTTAAACGCGGCAACCAGCTCGGCGTTGGTGATCACCTGAGACGGGGTGTATACGCCGGTGCCGGTGATGGCGGGAATGTGCATGGCTGTGCTCCTAGAGGTCAGGCACAGTGGGCGAAGTTGGCGACAAAGGTCAAGCCACTGGACGTAACGTCCAGTGTGTTGGTCGCGGGGGAATGCCCTGTTTCACCACTCATTAAGGCCACGCGCGACACACACCCGGTCAGGGCATCTGTCGCGCCTTGTGTTTAACCCTGCAGGGCTTTCACGCTGACGTCGCCGTCGGCCTGTGCACGGATCGCCAGCGCAGCCGCATGCGCGCCCGCAGCCGTCGTGAAATACGGGATCTTATCGTATAGCGCGATTGACCGGATGCTTTTGCTGTCTTCGACCGCTTGCGCCCCTTCGGTGGTGTTCATGACCAGATGGATGTCTTCGTCTTTCATCATGTCGGTGATGTCAGGACGCCCTTCATAGACCTTGTTGACGATGCCCGCGGTCAGCCCATGGTCGTTAAGCCATTGGGCGGTGCCACGTGTGGCAACCACGGTAAAGCCTTGATCCAGCAGGATTTGGGTGGCTTCCAGCATGTCGTTTGTTTTGTCCATGTCCTTGATCGACAAGAACGCACAGCCTGTCGCGGGCAGGATCGTCCCGGCCCCCATTTGCGCCTTGAGAAACGCGCGCGGGAAGTCGCGATCCCATCCCATGACCTCGCCTGTAGAGCGCATTTCCGGCCCCAGCAACGTATCAACACCGGGGAACCGGGCAAATGGCAACACGGCCTCTTTGACGGAAAACCACGGCATGTTCGGGTCGGCCAATGTCATGGGATCGCCCAAGGGCAGGGTGGCCGCATAGGCGGCATCGGCGTCATAGGGCGCGCGTTTTGGGAAGGTCGATAGGGGTTCGCCCGCCATAATGCGCGCGGCGATGGATGCAATCGCACTGTCGGTGGCTTTGGCCACAAACGGCACGGTCCGCGAGGCCCGTGGGTTGACCTCGATCAGGTAGATGTCGCCATCTTTGATCGCGAACTGAATGTTCATCAGACCAACCACATGCAGGGCCTTGGCTAACGCGTGGGTTTGCGTTTCGATCTGCTCGATGATGTCGCGTGACAGCGAATAGGGGGGCAGCGAACACGCACTATCGCCCGAATGCACGCCGGCCTCTTCGATGTGTTGCATGATACCCGCCACGTGCACGTCCGTGCCATCACACAGCGCGTCCACATCGAGTTCCACCGCGCCAGACAGGTAGCTATCCAGCAGCACGGGGCTGTCGCCCGACACCACAACGGCGGTGCTGATATAGCGTTCTAAGCTGGCCTGATCGCGCACGATCTCCATGGCGCGACCGCCCAAGACATAGGATGGGCGGATCACCAAGGGGAACCCGATATCTTTCGCGATCTCAATGGCTTCGGCGTCAGAATGGGCAATGCCGTTTTTCGGTTGTTTCAGGCCCAACTGCTGCACCAATTGCTGGAACCGCTCGCGATCTTCGGCCAGATCAATGGCATCGGGCGTGGTGCCAAGAATAGGGATGCCCTCGTCGGCCAAGGCCTGCGCGATTTTCAAAGGTGTCTGGCCGCCGAACTGTACGATCACACCGTGCAGGGTGCCGTTCTCTTGTTCGGTGCGCAGGATTTCCATCACATGTTCAAACGTCAGCGGCTCAAAATACAGCCGATCCGAGGTGTCATAATCGGTGCTGACGGTTTCGGGGTTGCAGTTGACCATGATGGTCTCAAAACCCGCATTCGTCAGTGCATAGCACGCGTGGCAGCAGCAATAGTCGAATTCGATCCCTTGCCCGATGCGGTTGGGACCGCCGCCCAAAATCACCACTTTCTTGCGGTCAGAGGGGCGCGATTCGCATTCGACCTCGCCAAAAACGGGCGATTCGTATGTGGAATACATGTAGGGCGTTTGGGCTTCGAATTCGGCCGCGCAGGTGTCGATGCGTTTGAACACAGCGGTGACACCTTCGGCATGGCGGGCGCGGCGCACGTCGGTTTCGGTTTGACCCGACAGTTCAGCCAGACGCGCGTCGGTAAAGCCCATCATTTTCAAATGCCGCAGCCCGGCTGCGTCGCGAGGCAAGCCGTTCATGTGAACTTCGGCCTCGGCTTGGATGATCTCGCGGATGCGCGCCAAGAACCACGGGTCAAACATGGTTGTCGCGTGGATGTCATCGTTGCTCATGCCGTGGCGCATGGCTTGCGCGATGGTGCGCAGACGGTCCGGTGTTTGTTGGCTGATCGCCTTGACGATGGCGGCGGTGTTTTGTGCGGCACCGGCGGGCAGCGCGGGGTCGATGCCGGGAATGTCGATTTCGTTGAACCCGGTCAGGCCCTCTTCCATCGACGCCAGCGCTTTTTGCAGCGATTCGTGAATGGTGCGGCCAATGGACATGGCCTCGCCCACAGATTTCATCGCGGTGGTCAGATCCGGGGTAGAACCGGGGAATTTCTCAAACGCAAACTTGGGGATTTTTGTCACGACATAGTCGATTGTCGGCTCAAAGCTGGCGGGTGTCACCTTGGTGATGTCATTGTCGAGCTCGTCGAGGGTGAAGCCCACCGCCAGTTTCGCCGCGATTTTCGCAATCGGGAACCCTGTCGCCTTGGAGGCCAACGCCGAAGACCGGCTGACACGGGGGTTCATCTCGATCACCACCATACGGCCGTCCGCCGGGTTCACGGCCCACTGCACGTTGGAGCCGCCCGTTTCGACGCCGATCTCGCGCAACACGGCGATCGAATGATTGCGCATGATCTGGTATTCTTTGTCGGTCAAGGTCAGCGCAGGGGCGACGGTGATGCTGTCGCCGGTGTGCACGCCCATTGGGTCTACGTTTTCGATGGAACACACGATGATGGCATTGTCGGCGGTGTCGCGCACCACCTCCATCTCGTACTCTTTCCAACCCAGCAAGGATTCGTCGACCAAGATCTGCCCCACCGGGCTTGCGTCCATGCCCGACCGGCAGATGGCCTCATAGTCGTCGCGGTTGTACGCAACGCCGCCACCGGTGCCGCCCATGGTAAAGGCAGGGCGGATAATCGCGGGCAGGCCGACGTCCTCAAGTGCTTCAAGTGCTACATTAACACCGGCCTGTAAGTCTTTCTTTCCCTTTGTATCTTTTGGGGCCGTAACAATCGTTGCTTTGGGGTTTTCGATGCCCAAACGGTCCATCGCCTCGCGGAACAACTTGCGGTCTTCTGCCATCTCGATGGCGTCGCGTTTGGCGCCGATCATTTCGACGTTGAACTTATCCAAAACGCCCATTTCCTCAAGCGCCAGCGAGGTGTTCAGCCCGGTTTGTCCACCCATGGTGGGCAGCAACGCATCGGGGCGTTCTTTTTCAATGATCTTGGCGACCATCTCCGGGGTGATGGGTTCGATGTAGGTGGCATCTGCCAGCCCGGGGTCCGTCATGATTGTGGCGGGGTTGGAGTTCACCAGGATGACCCGGTAGCCTTCTTCCTTCAGCGCCTTACAGGCTTGTGCGCCTGAATAGTCAAATTCGCAGGCCTGGCCAATCACGATGGGCCCAGCCCCGATGATCATGATAGATTTGATATCGGTTCTTTTTGGCATGGTGCGACCCCTGGGCAAAAGGGCACCACATGTGCCCAAATTGTCCTGCGTTATAGGCAAGCGCGGGCGGGGCGCAAGGGCCGATTGGAAGATTCGCGCCCGAGTGGGTCAGGCCGTCAAAAAGGCACGCAGCGCGGCTTCGAATTCGCGCGGTTTTTCGGCGTGCAACCAATGGCCTGCACCCGGCAGTTTGGCAAAGCGCGCTGCGGGGAATAGCGATTTGATTGTGGGGCGATATTCGGGTTGTACGAAATCAGAATTGGCACCAGATAGAAACAAAGTCGGGCCGTCAAATTTACCTGTCAGTTGTGGAAAGCCGATGATTTTGTCCATTTCGGCGGCCAAGACATCAAGGTTCAACCGCCATTTCTTTTCTGCGACATCAAGCGACTGGGTGAAAAAGCTCTGCAATGCGGGTTCGACGCCCTGTGCGGCCAGCTGTACTTCGGCGTCAGACCGGCGGGTGATCTGTTGCAAATCCACGGCGCGCATGGCCGATATGAACTGCATTTGGTCGTGTGTGTAGGCAACAGGCGCGATGTCCGCGATGATCAGCCGTTGGACCAGGTCAGGGGCCTGGACCGCCAGCGCCATCGCCGCTTTGCCCCCCATCGAATGGCCGACAACATGGACCGGCGCGCCAACGTGGGCGATCACTTGGGCTAGATCATCGGCCATCGCGGGGTAGGAATGTTCGGCGTTCCAAGGGCTGAACCCGTGGTTGCGTTGGTCCACGGTGATCACGCGGAACTGGTCGCTGAGCCGTTTTGCGATGACCCCCCAATTGCGCCCAGATCCGTAAAGACCATGCACAATCAACACGATGGGCGCATCAGGGGCCCCGAATTCGGAATAATTTAACATGGTGCCAGAGCTAGCGGATTTGCCATGTTAATGCCAGTGCCTTGCGCCGGCCAGCAATGTCCGTTTAATGGACCGATGACCGACATTGACACTCAAACTGCGCAGCTTAGCGCGATCCTGGACCGGCGCCTTGCGATCAAGGGGCCCGCGTTTGCGGATCAGATCAGGCGTGCTGTGCGGTTGCTGCCCCGGCATCTGCGCCCGCAGGCACAATTGGTGCAACAAGCGGTGGATTTGGGCGGGCAGCCGCGCGCGTTGCGACAGTTGGACGAGGCGCGGGTTGCGCGCGCGTGCGAGGAGCTATCTGTTTATTTCGAAGGGCTCGATCTGGCTCAGATGCGCCGCACCCGGATCCTGTCGGTGCTGGCCGCGATCGTGTTCAACCTGCTCGTGGTGTTCACCGCGCTTGTCGTGTTTTTGCGGGTGTATGGCTACATTTGATACGCGGCGGATGGGCAGCTGTGCCCAAACGGCGCGCACCCACCCGCAGCGTGAGGAAAGGGGGGGCGACCCCCCTCATCATTATAGGTTTGGATACATCGGGAAGCGCGCGCACATCTGCGCGACTTCGGCTTTGACTTTATCCTCGACGGCGCCGTTGCCGTCTTCGCCATTCGCCGCCAAACCATCGACCACCTCAATGATCCAATCGGCAATCTGACGGAACTCTGCTTCGCCAAACCCGCGGGTTGTCCCCGCCGGTGACCCAAGGCGAATGCCCGATGTCACCATCGGCTTTTCGGGGTCAAACGGCACACCGTTCTTGTTGCAGGTGATATGCGCACGGCCAAGCGCCTTTTCGGTTGCGTTGCCTTTGACGTCTTTGGGCCGCAGGTCAACAAGCACCACATGCGTGTCGGTGCCGTGGGTGATGGTATCAAGCCCGCCTTTGATCAACTGATCCGACAACGCCTGCGCATTGGTGACGACCTGTTGAATGTAGGATTTGAATTCGGGCTGCAACGCCTCCCCAAAAGCGACGGCTTTGGCGGCGATGACATGCATCAGGGGGCCGCCCTGAATGCCAGGGAAAATCGCAGAGTTGAATTTCTTGGCCAAGGCTTCGTCATTGGTCAGGATCATACCACCGCGCGGGCCGCGCAGGGTTTTATGTGTGGTGGTGGTGGCCACATGGGCATGCGGGAACGGCGAGGGGTGTTCGCCCGCTGCCACAATCCCTGCGAAATGCGCCATGTCCACGTGCAGGTAGGCGCCAACCATGTCGGCGATTTCGCGCATCTTTGCAAAGTCGATTTCGCGCGGGATAGCAGACCCACCAGCAATGATCATCTTGGGTTGATGCTCTTTGGCCAATGCCTCAACCTGATCGTAGTCCAGCAGGTTGTCGTCTTTGCGCACACCGTATTGTACCGCGTTGAACCATTTGCCTGATTGGTTGGGTTTTGCACCGTGCGTCAGGTGGCCGCCCGCATCCAGCGACATCCCCAGAATTGTATCACCGGGTTGCAACAGCGCCTGAAATACCCCTTGGTTTGCTTGGCTGCCCGAGTTCGGCTGCACATTTGCAAAGTCGCATGCAAAGAGTTTGCACGCCCGTTCGATCGCTAGGTTTTCGGCGATATCGACGTATTGGCACCCGCCGTAGTACCGGCGGCCCGGGTAGCCTTCGGCGTATTTGTTGGTCATCACTGACCCTTGCGCCTCAAGAACCGCCGTCGAGACGATGTTCTCGGACGCGATCAGTTCGATCTCATCACGTTGACGGCCGAGTTCTTGGGTGATGGCGCCAAAGATCTCGGGGTCGCTGTCTGCGAGCGATTGGGTGAAAAATCCGGGGGCGCGATGTGGGGCGGTCATGGGTTGTTTCCCTCTCAAAAGAGCAATGATGCGATGTTCTGTCGAAAACCCGGCTGCCGCTAAACCGATGCGAGGCGGCCGATGTTATAATCTGTGCGGTGGTCATAGGGGCTAATATCGCTGTGTGCAATCTGGCCTTATGGGCAAATCCGCGCAGTGCTGGTCAGCGGGCTGGATATGTGATTGTTTCAGATCACAAACTCTCGGATCGGAAACATAAATGCCCAATAAGATCGCCTTCACCGCCAGCCGCGCCGATATTGCGCAAACCGCGCGGGCGGCGCTGATCTCGCGATACGGCAATGTCGCCGAAGAGGACGCAGACATCATTGTGGCCCTCGGGGGCGACGGGTTCATGTTGCAAACCTTGCACGCGGCACAGCACCTGTCGGCCCCGGTGTACGGGATGAACCGGGGCACCATCGGGTTTTTGATGAACACCTATTCCGAAGGGGACCTGCCGCAACGTTTGGCCGCCGCCGAAGAGGCAGAGCTCAACCCGCTTACCATGGAAGCGACCTGCAGCGACGGGCGCGTGACCCATGCGTTGGCGATCAATGAGGTGTCTTTGCTGCGCGAGGGCCCGCAGGCTGCCAAGCTCAAGATCACGGTGGATGGGCGGTTGCGTATGGCCGAATTGGTCTGCGACGGGGCGCTGGTGTGTACGCCTGCGGGGTCGACCGCCTATAATTATTCGGCCCACGGGCCCATCCTTCCTATTGGGTCGGGGGTGCTGGCCCTCACCGCGATGAGCGCGTTCCGCCCGCGACGGTGGCGCGGTGCGTTGTTGCCCAAACAGGCGGTGGTTGAGATCGACGTGTTGGAGCCTGAAAAGCGCCCCGTCATGGCCGAGGCGGACGCCAATTCTGTAGCGGGCGTGGTGCGGGTCAAGATCCAGTCAGACCCGTCCGTGGTGCACAGGATTCTGTTTGATCCGGGGCATGGTCTTGAAGAACGGTTGATCAGCGAGCAATTCACGTGATCGAAACCCCGCACATTGGTCCCGCAGCGCCGCGTGGGCTGTGTACCGATTGCGGGGTGTCACGGATGAAAGACGCCAGAGCCTGCGGGCGGGCCTGCCAGTTCATTGCGCCAGACTACGAGACGATGGAACAGCGTGTGCATGGCGGCACCCGAGGGGGCGGAGACGAACATTTCTTTGGGCCGTTTCAGGCGATGTACCGGGCCGAAATGGCGCCACCCCAGCCCGGTGCGCAATGGACGGGCATCACCACATCCCTGGCGGCGCGGCTGCTTGAAACGGGTCAGGTGCAAGCTGTTTTGACCATGGTGCCCGATGCGGAAGACCACTGGCGGCCCAAGCCTGCATTGATCACGCAGGCGCAGGATATGGCGCAGGCCCGGGGGATGCGAATGGGGTATGCGCCGCTTTTGGCTTTGTTGGAAACCGCGCAAGACCGCGGGTTTAGCCGTCTGGCGGTGATCGGCATCCCGTGCCAGATTTATGCATTGCGCGCCCTCGAAGCGGAGCTGCACCTAGAGAGGTTGTACGTGATCGGCACGCCGTGTTCCGACAACACCACGACCGAGAATTTCCATACGTTTCTTGATCTGTTGGATGATGATCCCGCGCGCATCACCTATTTGGAGTTCCGCCCCGATTTTAAGGTAGAACTGCGATATACGGATGGGCGCACGCGGATGATCCCGTTTTTGTCGTTGCCTATATCGGATTTGCCGCGCGACTTCTTTCCCCTGACGTGTCGTACCTGCGTGGATTACGCCAACAGTTTGGCAGATATCACGGTGGGGTATATGGGGGGACAGGGCGCGCAGTGGTTGATTGTGCGCAACGCGCGCGGTGCCGAAATGTTGGACGGCTTGGGCGATGCGGTGCGTCTGACGGCGCCCACAAGCGCGGGCAGGCGGGCCTCTGCGGTGAAGGGATTTGTGGCCAATACCGCGCGTGCTGCGGGGGGCTTGCCGCTGCGCCGCATGCCGAACTGGTTGCGCCCGTTGGTCAGTTGGCTGCAACCTCGAATTGGGCCACGCGGTTTGGAATTCGCCCGCGCGCGGATAGAGATGAAAGCCGCCGAGACCATTTTGCACCTACGCCGCGAAGCACCTGCCAAGTTGAAAAATATGACCCCCAAACATGTATGGCGCATCGCGGCCCCTTATGATCTTCGGCCTACGCAGGACGAGCAACCACCCCGTCGTAACGGGCAAGCTACCGATGTGCGTGATGGATCAGACTGATTTAACTAATTGAATATATGTGTAAATAAAATTTGCAAACTGGACGCTTTCAGTTTGCAAATTGTCGTGAGCATGCCCTGACATGGGGCGCGCCCGAATCTCGATGATCGTCATCAGGTAAAAATAGGTGCCGATATTTTGATTAGGTCGGGAACCAATCTCGAAGCTTACGTGTTGAGGTGGCAAGAGCATGTGGTGACCATGTGCTTGGTTCAACGAGATCAACTGAATAAGGAGAGACCAATGAACTGGGATATCATCAAAGGAAACTGGACACAGGCTAAGGGAGCGCTTCAATCTCAATGGGGCGATCTGACCGACGATGAGCTCGAAGAAGCGCGCGGCGACCGGGCGCAGTTCTTGGGGTTGATCCAACGCCGGTACGGTCTTGCCCAAGACGAAGCCGAACGTCAGCTTGACACGGTCATCACCCGTCTTAAGTCAGCCGCGTAATTGCCTCGTCGCGTCTGATTTATAAAGGGCGGTCTTAACTGGGGCCGCCCTTTTATCGTCTGGGGACAGTTGAACCCGATCGCATGCTTGCAAGCGCTGGGCTTGAAACGGTAACGAACCAAACCTACTGCGATGATCACATTGGCACGGCATGTTGCGCTGAATTTGCCGAGTTCGACAAAACCTCTGCGCACATCAATCCACCGTTACGTGGCACTATAAGTTTACCGTCATCCAGGCGGGCGCACCGTTTGAATATCGTAACGCTTAGCGACTGAATATATCGACTTCCAACCCACGACGGGCTGCGGCTTCGCAGTCGCCCGCGCTTTGGGGGCGGCACGTAAACCGTTTGCCGTAGACCTTGACGCCAGCTGTATCAAACGGGCCGTTTTGACCCTGAATGGTGCGGGAGACCACGGGGAAATCTTCACCATCAACAGTCACCGTCCCGATCTGTCTTTCAGCCACCGAAGCGCAGGCCCCCAATGCAATGGTCGCGATAAGTGGTACAAAAATAGATCTACGGCGCATGTGCACATCTCCCATGTGGTTGGCGGTTGCGACGAAACCTCGCACTGCCTTTCCTATGACATCGGGCGCGCTGGGTCGGGTTTCAACCGTTTGCGCGCCCGACCACGGAAATGTGTCCGCCCCGTGAGCGGTTAACTATAGTGGTCCACCGGGGTGCCCGCGATGGCAGACATATTCAGCAACCCACGTGCGGTGATCGACGGCGACACGATATGCGCACGATTGCCCATGCCCATCAAAATCGGCCCCACTTCCAACCCGCCGCCCTTCATCTTGAGAATATTGCGCACCCCCGAGGCCGCATCGGCATGGGCAAAGACCAACACATTGGCGGCTCCTTCCATACGGTTGCCGGGCAGAATGCGGTCGCGCAATACCGGGTCGAGCGCGGTATCAATGTTCATTTCGCCTTCGTAACAGAAATCGTGGTTTTGCGCGTCAAGCAGGCGAATGGCGGCGCGCAAACGCCCGCCGGTGCCTTCACCTTGGTTACCGAACTGCGACTGCGAACAAAAGGCAATGCGAGGTTCTATGCCGAACCGGCGCACGTGGCGCGCGGCCCCAATGGCGATATCTGCGATCTGTTCTGGGTCGGGGTGCAGGTTCACCTGTGTGTCGGCGATAAACAGCGGGCCGTCCTCTAGGATCATCATGGACAGCGCACCAACCGCATGCAGCTCACCACGGTTCAGCACCTGATTGACGTAATTCAGATGCCAACGGAATTCACCGAAGGTGCCACAAATCATGCTGTCGGCTTCGCCACTATGGACCATTACCGCGCCAATGGCGGTGGTGTTGGTGCGCATGATGGCGCGGGCAATGTCGGGTGTGCCACCACGCCGGGCCATCAACTCGTGGTAGGTTCGCCAATAGTCGCGGTAGCGCGGGTCATTTTCGGGGTTCACCAAATCGACGTGTTCGCCCAGCTTGATGGTCAGACCGGCGCGCGCGATGCGGGCCTCCATGACCTCGGGGCGGCCGATCAGAATGGGGCGTTCTGCGGTTTCTTCCAGCATCGCTTGGGCGCAGCGCAATACGCGTTCGTCTTCGCCTTCGGCAAACACAATGCGGCGGGGCGTGGTGCGGGCCGCCTGAAACACCGGGCGCATTAACAGCGCCGATTTAAACACCGACCCATCCAGTTTTTGCCGGTAGGCCTCCAGATCCTCAATGGGCCGGGTGGCCACGCCGGTTTCCATCGCGGCCTGTGCAACAGCCGATGACACGATCCCCACAAGGCGCGGATCAAACGGTTTGGGGATCAGATAATCCGCACCAAATGTCAGCTGTTCGCCCTGATACGCGGCGGCGGCTTCGGCAGATGTGGTGGCGCGGGCCAGTTCGGCAATACCGTCGATACAGGCCAATTGCATTTCGTCATTGATGGTGGTTGCACCGACGTCCAATGCCCCGCGAAAGATAAAGGGGAAACACAGCACGTTGTTGACCTGATTGGGAAAATCAGACCGCCCGGTGGCGATGATCGCATCGGGCGCGACTTCGCGCGCCAGATCGGGCAGGATTTCGGGCGTGGGGTTGGCCAACGCAAAGATGATCGGACGTTTGGCCATTTTGCCGACCATATCCTGGGTTAGGACACCGGGCCCGGACAGTCCCAAGAACAGATCCGCGTCCCCTATCACATCATCCAGCGTGCGCAGTTCGGTCTGCTGGGCGAACGCGGCCTTGGAGGGGTTCATATCCAGTTCACGGCCCTCATAGACCAGTCCGTGGATGTCACACAGCCAGATGTTTTCGCGTTTGACGCCAAGCTTCAGCAACATGTTCAGGCAGGCGATCCCCGCGGCACCGCCCCCCGTCGAGACGATCTTGATGTTCTCAAAGGATTTGCCCGCCACATGCAGCGCGTTTTTCGCAGCAGCACCCACTACAATCGCGGTGCCGTGTTGGTCGTCGTGAAACACGGGGATGTTCATGCGCTCGCGGCAGATACGTTCAACGGTGAAACAATCGGGCGCCTTGATGTCTTCGAGGTTGATCGCGCCAAAGGTCGGCCCAAGGGCACAGACAATATCAGCCAGCTTTTCGGGGTCGGATTCGTCCACCTCGATGTCAAAACAATCGATGCCCGCGAATTTCTTGAACAAAACCGCTTTTCCTTCCATCACCGGTTTGGAGGCCAACGCGCCGATATTGCCCAACCCCAAAACCGCAGAGCCATTGGTCACCACCGCCACCAGATTGCCGCGCGACGTATAGCGTGCGGCGGTTGACGGGTCTGCCTTGATCTCAAGGCAGGCCTCGGCCACGCCGGGCGAATAGGCACGGGCCAAGTCGCGCCCGTTGGCCAATGGTTTGGTCGCGCGAATTTCCAATTTCCCCGGTTTGGGGAATTCGTGATAGTCCAATGCGGCTTGACGCAGGTTTTTTGTATCGCTCATGGTGGTGGTGCTTTCTTCCCGGAGAATGGTCCAGTCGTAAACGACTTATGCGGGTGCGCCAAGGTGCTGTTTTTGCGGGGCTCAATCTGTGGGCGCAGATCACCATGGGCTGTCCGCCGTCGCTTGCCAATCGCACGATCCCATCGCATCTTGCGCGCAGCGATGGAGAGCTAAATATGACCGACATTAAGGCCGAAGTGGTGTTGCCAACGCAAGAGTTGCGCAACGATATCCCCTTTTTCACCAAAGTATTAGGGATGCGGATGGATATGATCTATCCGGCCGATGACCCGACGGTTGCTGTGTTTTCGGGGTATGGGTTGCGGCTGCGCGTGGAAAAAGACGCGGATACCCCGCCCGGTGTCGTGCGATTGCTCAGCGAAACACCCGATACCATCGCCGACGGCCAGCGCGATTTGGTCGCGCCCAACGGCACGCGCGTGCAGATCCGCCCGCTGCATGCGCCCTTGGTGATGCCCCAAACGGTGCACAGCTTTGTGGTGCGCCGCTTGGCCGACCAAGCCCCGTGGGTCATTGGGCGGGCGGGCATGCATTACCGCGATCTGATCCCCGACCGGTTGGGTGGGTCGATCATCGCCAGCCACATTCGGATCCCCGATGGGGGCCCCGTGCCCGACATGGTGCACTACCATACCGTCGGGTTTCAGCTGATCTTTTGCTATCGGGGGTGGGTTGATCTGGTCTACGAAGACCAAGGCGAACCGTTTCGTCTGCATGCGGGCAATTGTGTGATCCAACCGCCCGAAATCCGGCACCGGGTGTTGTTTGCCTCTGACAACATAGAGGTCATCGAAATCGGCGTTCCCGCAGAACATGTCACAACGATTGACCATGATATGGATCTGCCCAACGGCCCCGCCAACCCTGACCGTCTGTTTCAGGGGCAACGTTTTGTGCACCACCAAGCCAAAGGCGCGCAGTGGGCTCCGTTTCGGGTGCCGGGCTTTCAAAGCCGCGACACCACGATTGCCGAACATACCGGCGATGTGGCCGGGGTGCATGTGGTCCGCCCGGCGCAGGGCGAAACCCCCTGGACCCAGCACAACAGCGATATTTTGTTCACCTTTGTTATGCAGGGCCAGATGGTGTTGCAGGGGGCAGGGCGCGCGCCCCATACGCTTGAAGCGGGCGATGCCTTTGTGGTGCCGCCGGGCATGTCGGTGCGCTATGCGCAGGCCTCGGATGATCTGGAACTGCTCGAAGTGTCGTTGCCGGGGGCGTTTTCCACCACGGTGGACCCAGCGCCCGCTGTCGCCGACGCAGTACCGCTATAAGCGCATGTTTACGCGCAGTTTCCCTTGCCAAATAGGTCCTGAACGGACATTTTTCACATAACAGACAAGAAAGGCGAGCAGATGTCTTTGAAAACAGCCGCGACCGCGGTGCGCGAAAACGCGCATGCGCCCTATTCCAACTTCAAGGTGGGGGCAGCCGTGCGCGGCGCATCGGGGGCCATATATGTGGGGTGCAACGTCGAAAACGTGGCCTACCCTGAAGGCACCTGCGCCGAGGCCGGTGCGATCGCGGCGATGGTGGCTGCGGGCGAACGCAAACTGACCGAAGCTTATGTGATTGCGGGGTCGCCCACACCTGTCACGCCCTGTGGCGGGTGCCGCCAAAAGCTGGCGGAATTTGCCCAAGGTGACGTGCGCGTGACCATGGCGACGACGGGTGGGGTGGAACAAGTAACAACCGTGGCTGAGTTGCTGCCAGGGGTGTTTAACGCAGGCCATATGCATCAATGAGCACGACAGATGCGCGCACGGTTTTGGCCGCAGTGCGGCATGGCGCTGCGCTTGATGCCGCACAACTGGGATGGTTCGCGCGCGGTCTGGCCGATGGCCGGGTCAGTGACGCCCAAGCGGGGGCGTTTGCTATGGCGGTGTGCGTGCATGGCTTGGGCGAACAGGGGCGCGTGAGGCTGACCCAAGCGATGCGCGACAGCGGGCGCATGTTGACGTGGGATCTGGACGGGCCCGTATTGGATAAACATTCCACCGGGGGGGTGGGCGATTGTGTCTCGCTGGTGTTGGCGCCGGCGCTGGCGGCTTGTGGCGCCTATGTGCCGATGATTTCGGGGCGCGGCCTCGGCCATACGGGCGGAACGCTCGACAAACTAGAGGCCATTGCGGGGTTGACCACGCAGGTCGACGAAACCCGCTTTCGGGAAGTTGTAGCGCAGGCGGGCTGTGCCATCGTGGGCGCCACCGCCGATATCGCCCCCGCAGACAAACGGCTTTATGCGGTGCGCGATGTGACATCAACGGTCGACAGTCTGGATCTGATCACCGCGTCTATTTTGTCGAAAAAGCTGGCGGCGGGGCTGGATGGGCTGGTGCTTGACGTCAAGACCGGCAGCGGCGCGTTTATGAAAGACACCGCATCGGCACGGGCCTTGGCGCGCGCGTTGGTTGATACGGCCAATGCGGCGGGGTGCCACACCACCGCAGTGATCAGCGACATGAGCCAACCCCTGGCCCCCAGTTTGGGAAATGCACTAGAGGTCGCCGAAGCGATGCGGGTGCTATGTGACGCAGAACCGGGCCGATTGATGGACCTATCGGTGGCTGTGGGCGGTGATTTGCTGGCGCGCGCGGGCTTGGCAGCAGACAGGCAGGCAGGGGCCGCGGCCCTCACTGCGGCCATTTGCGACGGCCGCGCGGCTGACCGGTTTGGGCGCATGGTCGCAGCCATGGGCGGGCCGGTGCAATTTGGTGACAACTGGAGGCGGCTGCTGCCCGAAGCACCGGTGATCCGTGAGGTGCGCGCGCCTGTGGCGGGCTGGGTCACGGCCATCGATGCAGAGGCATTGGGTCTGGCTGTGGTTGCCTTGGGCGGGGGGCGTGTGGTCGAAACTGACGACATCAACACCGCCGTTGGGTTGGCGCAGGTTGTGGGGTTGGGCGCGCGGGTGGACCGGGGGCAACCCTTGGCGCTGGTGCATGCCGCGCGCTCTGATGCTGCCGATTGCGCAGAGCAGGCGGTGCATGCGGCCATTTCGGTCACGCCGGATGCGCCAGAGGGGCGAACCCCAGATTTGATCATAGAAAGGGTGAGCTGATGGCGCGGGCGTTTCTTGTGGTGATGGATTCGGTTGGTGTGGGGGGGGCTCCAGATGCATCAGACTATTACAACGGCACTGTCCCCGATGAAGGCGCCAATACGGTGGCTCATATCGCGGGCGCCTGTGCACAGGGTCTTGCCACCGAAGGCCGCGTGGGGCCGTTGCGTGTGCCACATCTGGATGCGCTGGGGTTAGGGCGGGCCGTACATCTTGCCAGCGGTCAGACCGCGCCGGGCCTATGGCGCGAACCCACGGGCGTTTGGGGCGTCGCCACCGAGGTGTCCAAAGGCAAGGATACGCCATCGGGGCATTGGGAATTGGCGGGCCTTCCGGTGCCTTGGGACTGGCACCATTTCCCCGACACGACGCCATGTTTCCCCGATGACCTGATCCAAACCATCGCAGAATTTGCGGGCACCGAAGATGTCTTGGGCAATTGCCACGCATCGGGTACGCGTATCATCGAAGCCTTGGGCGCAGAGCACGTCCGCAGTGGGTGGCCCATTTGCTATACCTCGGCCGATTCTGTTTTTCAGATCGCCGCGCATGAAAGCAGCTTTGGCCTCGAAAAGCTGTTGGCGTTGTGCGAGACCATCGCCCCGCAGCTGCACAGCATGAACGTCGGGCGGGTGATCGCGCGCCCCTTTCGCGGTGACGCTATACGCGGGTTCCACCGTACCGCGAACCGGCGCGATTATGCGATGTCCCCCCCCGGACCGGTGCTGACCAATTGGGTGCATGACGCCGGGCGCAAGGTGTATGCCATTGGCAAGATAGACGATATTTTTTCGATGCAAGGCATCGACCGGGTCCGCAAAGGCCCCGACAGCGCCCTGATGGACCATCTGGAGAACCTGATAGAGACCGCCGAAGACGGCAGTCTGGTCTTTGCCAACTTCGTGGAGTTCGACAGCCTTTATGGCCACCGGCGGGATGTGTCTGGCTATGCCCGCGCGCTGGAATGGTTCGACGAGGCCATTGGCGAATTAATCGAGCGGCTGCGCCCGGATGACATCATGGTGCTGACGGCGGATCACGGCAATGACCCCACATGGATCGGCACGGACCACACCCGTGAACGGGTGCCGGTGTTGATCGCGGGGCCGGGGTTGCTTCCGCGCGGGCTGGGGCAAATGGGGTTTCGGGACGTCGCGCATATTGTGGCGGATCACCTGGGCGTCGCGGTGCCAGAAACCTGACCACTCTCTGGCCTGCCAAGACAAAAGATGCGTCGCCTGCTTGCAGCGCAACCGGTTGCGGGGCTAAAGGGTGACAGGTTTTGCAAAGAGGTGCCCCCGATGTCCGATCATGTGACAGTTGTTGATCATCCGCTGGTCCAACACAAACTTACCATCATGCGCGATACGGCCACGCCGACGGCTGTCTTTCGCCAACTTCTGCGCGAGATCAGCCAGTTGCTGGCCTATGAGGTGACGCGCGACCTGCCGATGACAACCAAAACGGTCGAAACGCCGATGCAGCCCATGCAGGCCCCGACGCTCGACGGCAAAAAACTGGCGTTGATTTCGATCTTGCGGGCCGGCAACGGGCTACTGGATGGGGTGTTGGAGCTGATCCCCTCGGCGCGTGTTGGGTTTGTGGGCCTGTACCGCGACGAAGAAACCCTGCAGCCTGTACAGTACTATTTCAAGGTGCCCGAAGCGATGGAAGATCGTCTCGTGATCGCGGTGGACCCGATGTTGGCAACGGGCAATTCATCTGTCGCTGCCGTTGATCTTTTGAAACAAGCCGGGGCCACCAATATCCGGTTCTTGTGTCTTTTGGCCGCCCCCGAAGGTGTGGCGCGGATGCAGCAGGCGCACCCCGATGTGCCGATTGTGACCGCCGCCATTGACGAAAAACTCAATGATAGCGGATATATCATACCAGGCCTGGGCGATGCGGGCGACCGGATGTTCGGCACTAAATAGCCCACCACCGGTTTTGCGCCTCTCAGGTGACGTCGGGCACTGTCGCTCTAGAAACCTGTGAGGGCAAAGATGAAGATCACACACGGTATCGCAGTGCTGGCCACTGCCGTAATATTGGGGTTTGCGGGCGCAGGCGCGCAGGCGCAATCGGGCCCGACCCCGCAAGAACAACCGCCCGCCAGTTTCACCGGGCTTCAATTTGTAGACAGCCGTGGCTGTGCGTTTATTCGGGCAGGGCAGGATGGCGCAGTGCGGTGGGTCCCGCGGGTGACCCGCGACAGACGGCAGGTATGCAATTTGCAGCCCACGGTGACGGCGGGTGTTGCGGCGCCGCGCGCGCCTGCAGCAACGGTTGCCGCGCCACAGGTTCTTGTGCTGACCCCAACGTCATCATCCCCCGCCGCACCTGCGGTTATTCGGCCCAGTGTTCCCAACCGGGCACCCGGCGCGGCCTTGCCTGCGGCGCCTGGGTTGGTAGGTACCGTGGTCACGCCACAAACGGCCGCAGCCCAAGGCGTGAGCCCGACCACCCGCGTGCTGCCCCGCCATCTCTATGAGGTCCAAAGCAAAACGCAAAGCGTGAAGGTGCCTGACGGGTACCGCAGTGTTTGGCAAGATGACCGGCTTAACCCGCGTCGCGGCGAACAGACATTGCAAGGGCACGGCCAGATGCAACAGATCTGGACCAAGACCGCCCCGCGCGAACTGGCCGACTAAGCGCGGCAGATCCCCTGAAGCCGCAACCAATCGGCGTCGCTTAACAGGGCGCTGGGGTTTTTGCCACGCATCGGGTCGGCCTCTATGAGGGGCAGGACGGTTTCGCCGGTGATATCACGAGCATAGGCGTAGGGCGTGCTGCGCAATCCGGCCACATCGAACACCGCAATCAGGGTGTCTGGCGGGGGCACTGGCCGGTCTTTGGTCAGTAAATGTTCGGCGTATCTGTCCAACACGTCGCTTTGGAGATTACCGGTGGTGAGCAATTGAAAGCTGGCCCACGTGCCGCTGACTTGTAACAAATCCTGCAACGGGTCCTGCGCGCGCGACAGGCTTTGTTCCACTATGGCAAAGCCCGCGGCCACGTCGGGTTCTTCGAAATCTTCGACCAGCGACCGGTTTAGCAAGATATGCCCGCCCGGCAAATGCAGGCTGGTGTCGATAGCGCCGGGCAAGATGTTGATCTGGTCGGTGCCCAGCCGCGCGCGAAACGTGGCCAGCGCGCGCAGACCTGCGTCGTCGCCACACACTGCGCCGGACATGCGCTCTATCCGGCGCAGCAATGCGTCGCCGATTTGGGCGCGTTTCACCTGCGGGACCACCGACAACGTGTGCCGTGTTAACGCTTGGGGCACCCAAAACAACCCCACGGCCACGACCGTCGCAATCGACAGCGCCATACCCAGCCACCGCAAACGTCCCGGTTTGGGGCGCCTGCGTTCCACCGCGCGGCGCAGCTGTTCTATGGCGTCGATCATCTGCGCCTCATCGCCGGCCAATTCCAACGTTTCACCGGGGTCGCCCTGTGGGTAGTATAACGCCGGGGTTTTGCCGGGATTGGCCCGTTGTATGGCCGCCAGCGACCAATGAGTGATCGCACGGTCGCTCATATCCGACAGGATCAAGGTGGCATCCCCAACCGATACCACAACCTCGCGGCGCTGGTCTTCAGGCGTTGCGCGCCAAAGGCCGCTTGCTTCCAGCCGGGCGTATTTCTTAAGAGCCGTCATTGCGGTGGGGTGCTGCTCGTTGCTTGGTGTTGATGGGTCATACCACCCACAGGCCAACGCGGGCAATGGGCAGGAGGCATGGGTGGTTTAGGGCATGTCGCGGGCACGGGCGCGCAACGCGAATTTCTGGATCTTGCCGGTCGAGGTTTTGGGCAACTCTTGGAACACCACGTGCTTGGGCGCCTTGAACCCCGCAAGGGCCTGGCGCGCAAAGGCGATCAACGCGTCTGCGTCGCCCTGCGCACCGGGTTTGAGTTCCACAAAGGCGCAGGGCACTTCGCCCCATGTGTCATCGGGTTTGGCCACAACGGCGGCCAATAAAACATCGTCATGCCCCATCAAGACGCCCTCGATTTCGACCGATGAGATATTTTCCCCACCCGAAATTATGATATCTTTGGCGCGGTCGGTGATCTGCATATAGCCGTCGTTATGTTGCACCGCGATGTCACCAGAACGGAAATACCCGCCTTCAAATGCCGTTGCTGTGGCCTGCGGATCCTTGTAATACCCCTTCATCACGGCGTTCCCGCGGATCATGATCTCGCCCTGTGTGGCGCCGTCTTTTGGGACCTGACGCAGGGTGTCGTCCAGTACGGTGATGTCTTCCATCATCGGAAAGGCCACGCCTTGGCGGGCCTTGATCGCGGCGCGTTCGGGGCGGTCTAGCTCATCCCAGTCAGCCCCACGCCACAGACATTCGGTGACATGGCCGTAGGTTTCGGTCAGCCCATAAACCTGCGTTACGCTAAAGCCCAAGGCCTCTATTTTGCTTAGGGTTGCGGGGGCAGGGGGCGCACCGGCGGTGAACACCTCGACCGGGTGGTCGAACCCGCGCCGCACGTCATCAGGGGCGTTGACCAACATGTTGAGCACGATAGGCGCGCCGCCTAAATGGGTCACGCCCTCGTCAGCGATGGCGTCAAAGATCGCAGGCGCCGTGATGTCGCGACAGCACACAATGGTGCCCCCCAGCAATGGCATCATCCAGGTGTGGTTCCATCCGTTGCAATGAAACAGTGGCACAATCGTCAGATACACCGGGTGCAGCACCATCCGCCAACTCACCACGGTGCCCATCGTCATCAGATAGGCACCGCGATGATGGTACACCACGCCCTTGGGCCGCCCCGTGGTGCCAGACGTATAATTCAGCGCGAGGCTTTCCCATTCGTCCTGTGGCAGGATCCACGCAAAGCCCGCATCGGCTTGGGCCAGCACATCTTCGTAGGTGTCATAGCGCCCGCTGGCGGGGTGCCCGGCCGCTGCGTCAGGCACTTCGATCAGCTGCGGCGCGGGGCCTTGCATCTGGGCAATCGCGGCTTCAACCAGCGGCAGGAATTGACTGTCGACCAACGCCAGTTTGGCCCCGCCGTGGTCGAAAATATACGCAACCGTATCGACATCCAGCCGGGTGTTGATGGTGTTCAGCACCGCACCACAGGCCGGCACGCCAAAGCTTGCCTCGACCTGCGCGGGGACATTCGGCAGCACCGTGGCCACCACATCGCCCGGCTGCACCCCGCGCGCGGCCAGCCCCGCCGCCAACCGTGTGCAGCGGTTGTGGTACTGCGCATAGCTGACCCGGTGGGCGCCATAAATCACCGCCGTGTGGTGGGCAAAGACATGCGCGGCGCGGCGCAGATGTGACAACGGGCTGAGTGGCACATAGTTGGCGGCACATTTGTCCAGCCCGGTTTCATCGCTCATCCAGCCCATTTTAGTCCGCCTCCCCTTTGCGCTTGGCAGGTCAATCGCCACGCGGTTATTACGATATTGGTTTTGCCGCGTTTGGAAAGTGTATTGTCTGACATTTGGAAAACTCTCTGGGGTAGATCCCGCATGCGGCGGTGGCGGGTATGATCATATCGGCTGGTCGGGCGTATATCTTTGTGCATATTCCCAAAACCGGGGGCACGTCGCTGGCCACCGCGCTTGAGGCGCGCGCGATGAGGGACGACATCTTGATTGGCGACACCCCAAAGGCACGCCGTCGCAAGGCGCGGCTAGCCGGGGCCGTGACCCACGGCCGCCTGTGGAAGCACGCAACCCTCGCAGATATCGACGGGTTGATTGCCCCCGAACAGATCGCACGTTGTTTTACGTTTACGGTGGTGCGCAACCCCTGGGACAGGGTCGTCAGCACGTATCATTGGCTGCGCGATCAGTCTTTTGACCACGCGGCGGTTGATATCGCCAAATCGCAGGATTTCGCGGGGTTCTTACAAACGCCCCACATCCAAGACATGCTGCACGCCACACCCGCGCGCAGTTACATGACCGATATCACTGGCAAAGAACGCTGCGATCTGTATGTGCGGTTGGAACGATTTGACCACGAGGTGGCGCCATTGGTGGCGTATCTGGGGTTTCCATTGACCATGCCGCATCTGAACAAATCCGTCCGGCCGCGCGACTATCGCGGGCTATACGACGCCACGACCCGTGATCTGGTTGGACGGTTTTGCGCCGAGGATATCGCGCGATTTGACTATAAATTTGACCTACCTAGGTAGCGCCCGGATAAGGCGAGGCCTGCATTCCATTTACAATCTATACGGCTAATATTCTGATTTATATTAGATTTCCTAAAATTCCATTTGCGTTTTAGGGGGAATTTCGATCAATATTTGTCATCTTTGACGCGCGACAAAAACGCCCGTGTTTGAAACCAGCGTTCCGTCGGGGCGTGCAAAACCAATGGACCGGGGCACAAAAGGGGATACGCATGTATGGCTGGAGCGTTAACGTAACGGCGACCTTACCTAAACCGGTGCCGCGCGGTCGAACAAAGTCACAAGGATCGGGGTTGTTAACGGGGACGCAGGTGGTGTCCCGGCAGGGGTGGCGGCCCGTCGAAACACTGGTCGTGGGCGATATGGTGCAAACCTTCGACAACGGTTTTCAGGCCGTTGCGCGGATCACAAAGCGGTGCTTGTGGGAAAACCCGGCAAATGTGGCCTCGCGCGATTGGCCTGTTGTCGTGCCGTCGGGCGTTTTAGGGAACCGGGCCGCGTTGACGGTGTTGCCCGACCAAGGCGTCTTGCTGGAACATGACGCGATCTCGGATCCGATGGGGGATTGTTTTGGCATCGTGCCGGGCGCGGCCTTGGATGGGGTGTGCGGGATGGCGCGTTGCAAACCGACCGATCCGGCAGAGGTCATTATCATAGAATTCGCCAACGAAGAGGTGATCTTTTCGGAAGGGGGGCTGATGGTGCGGTGCCCGTCTTGCGGCCGCTTTAGCCCGGCGGAGACATTGTACAATGCCATTCCGCTTGCCGATGCACGGACCCTTGTGGCGACAGCGACCAATGTCTCTGATAGCCTGTCGCGTGCGGCAAAATATGTCACCTCACCCAAATTTGGCGCGACGACACTCTAGAAATTGGGGCACAGCCCGCACGTGGTACGCGCGGGCTGTTTGATGATCACGCCGCCTTTGAGGCCGCCGCGAAGCGCCGGTAAAAGCTATGGTTTTTGCCGGCCATGTCCCGCAGTAGATCGGGGCAGGCAAACCGGTCACCAAACGCAGCTGTCAGTTGGTCGCATCTTTCGGCGGCATAAGGCGCGCCGATCATGTCGAGCCAGCTAAGCGGCCCACCAGACCACGGCGCAAAACCCCACCCCAAGATCGCACCCACATCGCCTTCGCGGATGTCCATCAACACGCCTTCTTCAAGCGCGCGCACGGCCTCGAGCGACTGCGCAAACAGCAACCGGTGTTGTACATCGATCAGGTCAGGCTGCGTGTCGGCCACGGGGTATTGCGAGGTCAATCCATCCCACAGGCCCGTGCGTTTGCCTTTGTCATCATAGGCATAGAACCCTGCCGCTGCTTTGCGCCCCAACCGGCCCTGACCTTCCATCCAGAAAATCACCGCGTCTACGGCGGCATCCGGGTAGGCGTCGCCCATGGCAGATTTTGTTGCCCGGGCGATTTTTGCGCCGAGATCAATGGACGTCTCGTCGACCAGTTGCAGTGGCCCCAATGGCATGCCCACCAAACGCGCGGCGTTTTCTATTAGCGCGGGTTCGACCCCTTCGGCCACCATGCGGATGCCTTCGTTGATGTAGGGAATAATGCAGCGGTTTGCGTAAAAGAACCGCGCATCGTTCACCACAATCGGGGTCTTGCGGATTTGGCGCACATAATCGAGCGCCTTGGCCACGGCGCGGTCGCCTGTCCCCTTGCCCTTGATGATCTCGACCAGCAGCATCTTTTCCACCGGGGAAAAGAAATGAATGCCGATGAATTGGTCGGGTCGCGTGCTGGCTTTGGCCAATTCTGTGATCGGCAGCGTCGAGGTGTTGGATGCAAAGATGCAGTCTTCGGGGATCACGGCCTCGACGCGTTCGGTCATTTCGGCCTTGACCTTTGGGTCTTCAAACACGGCTTCGATAATCAGATCGCAGTCCTTTAGCGCATCCAGATCGGTGGTCGCGGTGATCAGGCTTAGCAGTTGGTCTTTCTTTTCGGGGGTGGTCTTTTTGCGCGCGATGCCCTTGTCGGCGTAGGCGGCTGTGTAGGCGCGGCCCCGGTCTGCGGCCTCTTGGGTTTGGTCGATCAAGACGACCTCAATGCCGGCTTGGGCCGACACAAGGCTGATGCCCGCGCCCATCATGCCCGCGCCCAATACACCTAGTTTCTTGACCCGTTGATCAGGCACATCCGCCGGGCGCACGGCACCTTTTTCCAAGGCTTCTTTGTTGATGAACAGCGACCGGATCATGGCCTCGGACGACGGGTTCATCAACACCGATGTAAACCACCGCGCCTCAACCTTGAGGGCAGTGTCAAAAGGCACCATCGCGCCTTCGTAGACCGCCGACAGCAGCGCCTTGGCTGCCGGATACACGCCCTGCGTTTTGCCGTTGACCATGGCCGAAGCCCCCACAAACGTCATGAAACCCGCAGGGTGGTAGGGCGCGCCGCCGGGCATTTTATAGCCCTTTGCATCCCAGGGTTTGACCAAATCTGCGTCTTTGGCGGCCAATACCCACGCACGGGCATCGGCCATCGGATCGTCGCTGACCGCGTCAATCAAACCTGCGGCTTTGGCCTTGGCAGGGTTCACCAGCTTGCCTTCGAGCAGGAACGGCGAGGCCGCCATCGCACCCATTTTACGGACCAAACGTGTGGTGCCGCCCGCGCCGGGAAAAATACCAACCATGATCTCGGGCAGGCCGATCTTGGCCTTGGGGTTGGTGGCGGCGAAAATCCGGTGGCACGACAATGGCAGTTCCAGTCCGATCCCCAACGCGGTGCCGGGCAGCACACAGGCCACCGGTTTGCCGCCCTTTAGGGTCTTTGGGTCCATTCCGGCGCGTTCGATTTTGCGCAGCAGACGGTGCATATCCATCACGCCGTCAAACAACCCCTTGGCGGGGTCTTCACCGGCATCGGCCTTCATTTTGGCGATCAGGTTTAGATCCATCCCGCCTGCAAAGGACCCCGGTTTGCCGGATGTCAATATAATGCCGGTCACCGCGTCGTCGGCAAGGGCCGCATCAATCTGCGCCTCTAGTTGCTTAAGCCCCTCGTAAGACATGACATTCATGGATTTCCCGGGTACGTCCCAGATGATCGTCGCAATGCCGTCGGCATCAGTGGTGATTGTAAACTCGGTCATGTCGGGTCCTTTCCTGAATGGTTCGCAGGGTCACCAAAGCGTCGGAGGGTTTGGGGACGGTGCAGGGAAAACGAGTGTTTGCCAGTGAGTTGGTGACAGATTTCATGTACCAGGCAGTGCCTTCGCGTTTGAGCATCATGCGCGATTTAATCGGCCCTCGGATAACGGTATCGCCGGTGAGAAACGCGGTGGTATGATAGCCACAAATCAGATCACCCGAGATGAATTCGGCGCTTTCGGCCTGGCGCACCAACCTGCCTTGATGCAGATTTATTCGTTGTTCGCGCATCATGTCAAAGAAGGGCCGGACGTCTGCGCGGGTTGATATCGTCGTATCGGCAAATTCCGTGTGCGCGCTATGTGGAAAGAGCATGTAGCTGCAGTATGTATCAAAATCGTCGTTCATGTTGGCGACTGACAAGTTATTGATAAAGCTCTGATAAATACTAAGAGGGTCGACAGCTTGCATGCGCGCGTCACTTTCAGGCGCGGTTAACCTGTCAAACCGGACCCCATCGCGCAGCACGCGCGGGATGTGGATGGGCCAATGTGGATTGTCGAGCGAGCTTTCAAGTTCCTGCAACTTCCAGATACCGTCTTCGCGCAGCAAAACCATACGGTTCGCATAGCTTTCAACAACAGGGACCGCGTCGCGCAACCAATGGGTCACGTGATGCCCGGCGATGTAATTGTCGCTGAGAAACTCGGCATCTGTGGCCAGCCGCACCAGATTGGTGGCACCCAACCCTTTGAGAGCCTTCAAAAATATGTCACGCCCGGTTGCCAGGTCTTCGGCCGTTTCCACCACCACCTTGCTGCGCAAAGTGCGCCGCAGGTGGGGGAGCTTGGTATAGGCCAATGACGTCGCTTGATCGCCGTTCATCAGCGCGTGGGACATAACATCCAACGTTTGTTGATACAGCGCGAGGGCGTTGGTGCCGTCCATTTGGGTCAGACCCTCTCGATGATGGTTGCGGCACCCATGCCCGATGCGATGCACAATGTGGCGAGGCCGACCTCTTTGTCTGCGCGTTCCATTTCGTCCAGCAGGGTGCCGATAATCATTGCGCCCGTGGCGCCCAACGGGTGCCCCATGGCGATAGACCCGCCGTTTACGTTGACCTTTTCACTTTCAACATCAAAGGCTTGCATGAACCGCAAAACAACGGCGGCAAAGGCCTCGTTGACCTCAAACAAGTCGATGTCTTTGATGGACATCCCCGTATCGGCCAAGATTTTTTCTGTCACGGGCACCGGACCGGTCAACATAATCGTGGGGTCCGTGCCGATCTTGGCGGTGGCACGAATGCGCGCGCGGGGTTTCAGCCCATGCTTTTCGCCAAACGCCTTTGACCCGATCAACACGGCCGCAGCCCCGTCCACAATGCCACTGGAATTGCCCGCGTGGTGAATGTGGTTGATCCGCTCCAGATGGGGGTATTTCATCAGTGCGACCTTGTCGAAACCGGGCATCACCTCGCCCATCGCCTGAAACGCGGGGTTCAGCCCCCCAAGCGATTGCATGTCGGTTTGCGGGCGCATGTATTCGTCACGGTCCAAGATCAGCAGGCCGTTTTGATCGCGGATCTCAATGACCGATTTGGCAAACCGCCCGTCGTCCCAGGCCGCTTTGGCGCGGCGTTGCGATTCCACGGCAAGCTGATCGGCATCATCGCGAGTAAACCCATATTCTGTCGCGATAATATCGGCGCTGATACCCTGCGGCACAAAATATTTCTCCATCGCCAAGGTAGGGTCGACGGCAATCGCCGCGCCGTCTGACCCCATGGGAACCCGGCCCATCATTTCGACGCCGCCGGCGATATAGGCCTCGCCCGCGCCGCCTTTGACCTGATTGGCCGCCAGGTTGACGGCTTCCATGCCGGACGCGCAAAATCGGTTGATCGCAAGGCCGGGAATGCGTTCGTCCAGATCTGACGCCAGCACAGCGGACCGCGCCAGACAGCCGCCCTGTTCCATCACTTGGGTGACATTGCCCCAAATCACGTCCTCGACGGCGTGACCTTGCAGGTTGTTGCGGTCTTTGAGGGCATTCAACGTCTGCGCCGAAAGCCGCAATGATGTCACTTCATGCAGGCTGCCGTCTTTGCGGCCCTTGCCACGCGGGGTGCGCAGCGCGTCGTAGATATAAGCGTGGGTCATGTCTTTCTCCTTGTCGCGCTGCGCGCTGTCGTTTCGGTTAGGCGCGGTCGGCTGGGCTGCCGGGCATTAAATCATAAGGGGCTTTCCAGCCGGGGGTGTCCGACAGGCGGGTGAGCCATGCGTCGATATGGGGCCAGTCGGCGCGATTAAATCCAAAGGGTTCAGGGTAGTACAGATACCCGCAGCAACTGAGGTCGGCGTTGGTGATGGCGTCTCCGACCATCCAATCGCGCCCGGCGAGGTGATCATTCAAGACGGCGTAAACCGCCGCCAAACGCGCCTGATGAAAGGCGATGACCTCGGCGGGCCGTTTGTCTTCGGGCAGGAAATTCATCAAAAACCGCGTCATGCCCGCCCCGGAGCTAAGCTTGTGATTGTCCCACAACACCCAACGCAACACCTCGCGGCGTTCGGCGGGTGAATTGCCCCCAAACTTGCCTGTTTTCTCGGTGATATAGTCTTGTATCACCCCGGATTGGGTCAGGCGGATATCGCCGTCGACCATCACGGGAACCTCGCCCATGCTATTGATGTCAGAGCGATATTCGGGTGCTCTGGTCTCTCCGTTGAAGAAATCAACTTTGACAGGTGACCAGTCTACGCCAGAAAGTTCCAGCGCGAGGGCTGCTTTGTAGGCGTTGCCGCTTTCGCCAAAGCAGTAAAGTTGGATGGTCATGTCGGTATGTCCTTTGGTTTTTTGCCGAATGTTTCTGTCTTAGTATTTAAGGAACGATGAAGCGCCGCAGCAGTTGGTGTCACCACAACGTGACCCATGCGTCGTAGGGTAATAACCCTCACGACAGGTGCACGTAGAGGCCACCCACGAGGGGCGGAAGACAGTTTTGTCTTTATGTTTCAGGATGTTGCATCCTCCCAAATGCGCATCATCTGTGTATGTCTTGGACCCCAATGGTACAGTTAGCTGTGGGATCCATACCGTAAGTTCGTAGTATCGAATGTCTTTACGGGAAAAGACAATGTCCTATTGCAACCCATGCCTGTGTCGGCGCGAATACGGCACCCCATGGTGAGACCTCAAAACCGCCCCGCGCATGCTGTGGCGCGCAGAACGTCACACCTAAAATCTGGGGCCCAAAGCGCCATACACGCGGTGTTTTAACCGGCAGGTGCTGGGGGCCCCAAACGTATCTTGTTCCTTAAAACTGCGCCGCGTCCAAAGCCATGACTGTCTGAGCGCCGCTTTCAATGCGGCTAAGGTGTAGTGCTGTCGCGGGCAATTGCCGCGCCATATAGTACCGGCCAGTGTGCAGCTTTGTCTGGTAAAACGCAGGATCCGCCGCGTCGTTTTCCAACGCTGTTTTTGCGGCCTTACCCATACGTGCCCACATCAACCCAAGGCAAACGTGCCCGAATAGATGCATGAAATCATAAGACCCAGACAACGCATTATTGGGTTTTTTTAGGCCGTTTTCCATGAAATACATGCCTGCCGCCTGCAGATCTTTGCTTGCAGCCTTAAGCGGGTTCAGGAAATCGGCGTCAAATTCTGGATCCTGGCCCGCATTATCCTTGATGAAACCTTTCACAAGATCAAAGAACGCCATCACATGTTTGCCGCCGTCCTGCATGAGCTTGCGCCCCACCAGATCAAGCGCCTGCACGCCATTGGCCCCCTCATAGATCATAGCGATCCGCGCATCACGGGTGAATTGGGACATGCCCCATTCTTCGATATACCCGTGCCCGCCATAGATCTGTTGGGCCTTGACGGTCATGTCATAGCCCTGATCCGTGAGGAACCCCTTGATCACCGGGGTCATCAGCGACACCAGCCCATCGGCGGCCTGATCTTCGGCGCGGTGGGCGGCATCGATCAGCGTTGACCCCCAAAGCAGAAACGCGCGCGCGCCTTCGGCAAAGCTCTTTTGGTCCATCAACGCGCGCCGAATGTCAGGATGCACGATCAATGGGTCGGCGGGCCCGTCGGGGTTTTTGGCGCCGGTCACGTCGCGCCCTTGCAGGCGGTCCTTAGCGTAATCCAATGCGTTTTGATAGGCGACCTCAGCCTGACCAAGGCCCTGCATACCCACACCCAGACGCGCTTCGTTCATCATGGTGAACATCGCGCGCATGCCTTTGTGTTCTTCGCCCAACAGGAACCCGGTGGCCCCGTCGTAATTCATCACGCAGGTCGAATTGCCATGGATGCCCATTTTCTCTTCGATGCTGCCAACGGACACCCCATTGCGCGCGCCCAATGTGCGGTCATCGTTGACACATATCTTGGGAACAATAAACAGCGACACACCTTTGATCCCGTCAGGCGCACCGGCGATCTTTGCCAGCACAAGGTGGATGATGTTGTCGGCCATGTCATGGTCACCGGCCGAGATGAATATCTTCTGGCCGGTGATTTTGTAGCTGCCATTGGGTTGGGGGTCGGCTTTGGTGCGCATCAGGCCCAAATCGGTGCCGCAATGGGGTTCTGTCAGGTTCATCGTGCCGGTCCAGTCGCAGGCGACCATCTTGGGCAGGTAGGTGTCTTTTTGCGCGTCTGTGCCATGGGCAAGGATCGCCGAAGCCGCACCATGTGTCAGACCTTGATACATGGTGAACGCCATATTGGAGGCAGAGAACATTTCCCCCACGGCGGTTCCGATCACGATAGGCATGTTCTGCCCGCCGTAGGCTTCGGGCATGTCGAGCCCAGGCCAGCCGCCGTCTTTGACCTGCGCAAAGGCCTGCTTGAACCCTGTCGGGGTGCTGACCACGCCATCAGCCAAGGTGCAGCCTTCGGTGTCGCCCACAGCATTCAGCGGGGTCAATACGTCGGATGTCAGCTTGCCGGCTTCTTCCAGAATGGCCGATGTGAAATCGGCGTCTAGTTCATCGTATCCCGGAATGCTTTGCTCAGTCACCTTCAGGACATCATGCAGAACGAATTGCATATCTTTGGTGGGGGCTGTGTATCTTGGCATTCTGTCTCTCTCCCTAAATGCGTGATCGTCGGTGGATTATTCGGCAGCGCTGCGCGGTGTGCGCAGGGACGCCAGCATGTCTTCTCCCCATTTCAACTGATCGGTCAGTTCGGTGATGGCCTCGTTGAGCGTGTCGCGTTGGCGCACCATTTCGGCCAGACGTTCGTGCCCCATCGCGTAGGTTTGCTCCAGCTGCGTTTGTTGCTGGTCGCCCATGTCGTACAGATCCAGCAACTGGCGGATATCTTCCAGGCTGAACCCGAATTTCTTGCCCCGCAGGATCAGTTTAAGCCGCGCGCGGTCGCGTCTGGTGAACAGACGTTTTTGACCTTCGCGGGTCGGCGACAGCAGCTCTTTGCTCTCGTAAAAACGCAAGGTGCGTGGGGTTACGTCAAACGCATCGCACATCTGCCGGATAGTGAGGGTCTCATGGGTCACTGGCTTTACCTTTTTTACTATGAAACGCTGTACACATATGAACTAAATGATCAGCTACAACAAATGATGAAGTTTACGTAAGCCGAACGTCACGTCACTTTGGCGATGATCACGCGAGATGTGATTTGGCAAGGTCCAGACACGCGAAAACCTCCCGCATATAGCCGGTTACAAGGCGGTCTGTTTTGCGTGCAGGTTAGGGTGGGCTGATCTCTTGAGCGACGGAATCGCGCAGGTCTTGCAGCTCCTGCATCGCCTCATCCAACTGGCGGCGCTGTTCGGCCAGCTCCTTGAGCTGCCCGTTGGCCATATCTATCCAGGTTTTCATCTGCGCTGATGTGCCTTCGTTTTCATACATCATCAACCATTGCCGAATATCTTCCAAGGGAAAGCCAAATTTGCGGCCCCGCAAGATCAGTTTCATACGGGCGCGTTCGCGCGCGCCATAAAACCGTGTTCGCCCTTCGCGGTCGGGTTTCAGCAATTCGATGTATTCGTAATACCGCAGGGTGCGCGGCGTGACGTCAAATGCGGCACACATAGCTTTGAATGTCAGGCGTTCGTCTGCCATAAAAACCTTCTCCTCGGGCTCTAAGCTAGGCCGGGGGCTGCTCAAGCGCAACCATCGCTCTTGCTCTTGTCGGGTTTGTGAGACGATAAAGGGCCCGACCATATCCGGGGTCCCCCCGTTGGAGCCATCAACATGACCAAAAAAACCGAAATTGCCCGGCAGTTTATCGAAGCAATCCCCCACAGCAAAGCACTGGGGATGCGGTTGACCGAGATGGGCGAGGGCACAGCCGTGATCGAAATGCCCTATGATCAAAAACTCGTAGGCGACCCCGAAACAGGGGTGCTGCACGGGGGCGCGGTGTCGGCGTTGATGGATACATGTTGTGGTGCGGCGGTGATGAGCCACCCGGCCAATGCAGGCGGGACGGCCACCATCGATTTGCGCATCGATTACATGCGCGCGGCGGCACCGGGTCAGGCGATCACCGCGCGCGCCGAATGCTACCACGTCACGCGCACGGTTGCCTTTGTGCGGGCCACGGCCTGTGACGAAGACACGGGCAACCCGGTGGCTGCGGCCACAGGGGCATTCACCGTGGAGGGCACCCGATGAAAGCGCCGCGCCGCCCACCCGAACCGGTTCAGGTCATCAAACAACGCCGCGATGCTACCCTGCGCGCGTTGGTGCAGGGCGTGCCCTATATTCAATATCTTGGTATCCAATTCGAACGCAAAGGCGATGAACTGACCGGCGTTTTGCCGTTTGACCAAAAACTGATCGGCAACCCGATGTTGCCGGCCATTCACGGGGGCGTCACGGCGGCATTTCTTGAGGTCACGGCGATCATCACGCTAAGCTGGACATACCTGTGGGAAGACGTTGAATCAGGGGCCATCGATACCGCGTCTCTGGCCAAAGGTGGTCTGCCGCGCCTTCCTAAAACAATAGATATTTCAACGGATTACCTGCGTTCTGGCTTGCCGCGCGACGCCTATGCACGGGCGCGGATAAATCGGTCGGGGCGGCGCTATGCGTCGGTGCATGTTGAGGCATGGCAAGACAACCGCAGCCGTTTGTTTGCGCAGGCCACCGGACATTTTCTGATGCCACAACCGCGTGACTGATCCGCAGCCCGCGCCCATCAGCCATCGGCGGGTGTTAAAGATCGCGCTGCCCATTGTGTTGTCCAACGCAACGGTGCCGATTTTGGGCGCCGTAGACGTGGGCGTGGTCGGCCAAATGGGCGCGGCGGCCCCAATCGGGGCGGTGGCGCTTGGGGCGGTCATCCTGTCCACGGTCTATTGGATTTTCGGCTTTTTGCGCATGGGCACCGTTGGTCTTGTGGGGCAGGCCGCAGGGGCGGGCGATCATGCCGAAGTGTCGGCGTGGCTGACCCGCGCGTTGCTGGTGGCGGGTGCGGCGGGGGTGGCGCTGATTGTGTTGCAGCCGTTGATCTTTTGGGGTGCGCTATGGTTGGCAAGCGCCAGCCCAGAGGTGACGGATCTGGCTTGGACCTACCTGAGCATCCGCATCTGGACGGCCCCTGCCGCAATCGCGGTTTATGCGCTGACGGGCTGGCTGGTCGCGATGGAACGCACGGCGGGCGTGTTTTGGGTGCAGCTGGTGATGAACGGCGTGAACATCCTGCTTGATCTGCTGTTTGTACTGGTCTTTGACTGGGGCGTGGCGGGCGTGGCTGTGGCCACTGTGATCGCAGAAATAACCGGCGCGGGGCTGGGGCTGTGGTTTTGCCGTGGGGCCTTTGCCTGCCCCGATTGGCGCGATTGGCCGCGTGTGTTTGACCATGCCAAACTGATCCGCATGGCGTTGCTGAACACAGATATCCTGTTGCGTTCGGCGATGTTGATGGTGATCTTTTCGTCATTTGTGTTCATAGGGGCGCGGTTTGGCGATGTGACCCTGGCCGCCAACGAAGTGTTGATCCAATTCATGTACATCACGGCCTATGCGATGGATGGGTTTGCCTTTGCCGCTGAAACCCTGATTGCGCGCGCCTATGGCCGTGGAGATCGCGCCTATGTGCGCCGTGCGGCACTGGTGACATCGATCTGGGGCATGGTGATTTGTCTCACGACGGCGGTGGCCTTTGCACTGGCGGGGGGGATGATCATCGATCTTATGGCCAAGAACGTAGAGGTGCAGCAAGCCGCGCGCGCGTTTTTACCCTATATGGTGGTGGCCCCGCTTGTGGGGTGGGCGGCGTGGATGCTGGACGGTATCTTTATCGGCGCAACCCGCAGCCAAGACATGCGCAACATGATGGCGCTGAGCTTTGTGATTTATTGGGTGGCGATTGCGATTTTGGTGCCCGTTTTGGGCAATCACGGGCTGTGGTTGGCTTTGCTGGTGTCGTTTGTAGCGCGGGGCGTGACGCTGGGCCTGCGGTACCCCGCGTTAGAGGCCGCCGCTTCGCGCTAAAGCCACGCGTCGCGCCCGGTGCCCACGGCCTCGGATACGCTGGCAAACCCGTCACGCGCCAGCAAATCATCAAGGCCGCGTACGATGTCTGTCACCAACGATAGCCCCCCGTATACCAGCGCGGTGTAAAGCTGCACGGCGGATGCCCCTGCGCGGATTTTGGCATAGGCCTGCTCGGCGGAGCCCACCCCCCCACACCAATCAGCGGAATATCCGTTTGCGTGGACAGCTGTGCCAACACCCGCGTCGCGCGTTCAAACAAGGGCTGCCCCGAAAGACCACCCGCCTGGGCTGCATGGGGACTGCGCAGACCCTCACGCGACACCGTTGTGTTGGTCGCGATGATGGCGTCTACGCCCGTGTCACGTGCAACAACCGCGAGATCTGCGATTTCTGATGCAGATAAATCAGGCGCGATTTTAAGAAACACCGGCGTGTTCCCACGCACCTGCATGACCCCGTCCAACAGCGCCGCCAGCGCCGCAGGCCCTTGCAGATCGCGCAGCTTTTCGGTGTTGGGCGACGACACATTGACCGTTGCAAAGCTAACGTCACCGCCAAGGTGGGCCATGACGGTTGCAAAATCCGCGGCGCGGTCGTCGCTGGTTTTATTGGCGCCAAGGTTGATGCCCACGGGGATATTACTGCGCGCGGCACGCAGCCGCGCCCCGATGGCGTGCATGCCGTCGTTGTTGAACCCAAACCGGTTGATCGCGGCGGCGTCTTCGGTCAGACGGAACAGCCGTGGCTTGGGGTTGCCCGGTTGCGGCAGGGGGGTTGCGGCCCCGGCCTCGACAAACCCGATACCGCACTGCGACAAGGCCGCTGTGCTCTCGGCGTTTTTGTCGAACCCGGCGGCGATCCCGATGGGGTTTGGCACGGCCATGCCCGCAATGTCGGTCTTGAGCCGGTCAGATGTCACCGGCCCCGGTGCGACTGCCAGCCCGCTCCGCAGGGCCCGCAGCGCCATGGCGTGCGCGGTTTCGGGGTCAAACCGGCGCAGCGCCGCAAGGCCGATCCGTTCTACCGTGCGGTTCATGCGCTGGCCTCATCCCACCCGGCGGGAAATTCATGGGCCCCGTTGTTGAAGGGCAGGGGCTGCGCCCACACCACGTCTTTTATCGACAGCTCACGGTAAAGATGCGGGAACAAGGCCCCCCCGCGCGACACTTCCCATGTGAGGTCATCGCCCAGCCGGTCCGTATCAACGGCGAGCAACATCAGGTCGGTTTCACCGGCGAAATGCTTGGCGGCGGTTTCTGCGGCTTGGGCGGCGGTGGAAAAATGCACATAGCCGTCTGCGACATCAATCGGCGCGCCTTGCGTGGTGCCTTGGGCGCGCAGGGCGGCCCATTCGTCAGAGCGGAAAATCTTGAATATCATCATGGGCGCGGTGATGCCCGGTTGCGCGTGTCGGGTCAAGTTCAACAGGACGGGCAAGGCCCCGCGCAGCATGACGCCGGATTGGGCCCCCGCGCGCGCTGACGTCAGGGCAGGTACGGTTTGCGCCACGCAACCTTTGACAGCGCCGGGGACGCACGTCACCATATGGCCCATATAACCTAAAATGGGGGACAGACCATGAACCGATTCCTGACAGCGACCGCAGCGCTGGCCCTGACCAGTGGCGTGGCCGCGGCAGACTATAACCTGACCATTCTGCACACCAATGATTTCCACGCGCGATTTGAACCGATCAGCAAATACGACAGCGGCTGTTCTGTTGAGGACGACGTGGCGGGCGAATGTTTCGGCGGGTCGGCACGGTTGGTCACGGCCATCGAAGAGGCACGCGGGCGGGCGGGCAATTCCATTTTGGTGGATGGGGGCGATCAGTTCCAAGGCACGTTATTCTACACCTACTACAAGGGCGCATTGGCCGCCGAGATGATGAACAAGATGGGCTATGACGCCATGACCGTGGGCAACCACGAGTTTGACGACGGCCCCGAGGTGCTGCGCGGTTTCATGGATGCGGTGACGTTTCCTGTGTTGATGTCGAACGCGGATGTATCTGGCGAACCGTTGTTGGCCGACACATTGGCGAAATCCACAGTGATCGAACGCGACGGTGAAAAGCTGGGGCTGATCGGGCTGACGCCACAAAACACCGATGAACTTGCGTCGCCGGGCGACAACATCACGTTTTCTGATCCGGTTGCGGCGGTACAGGGCGAAGTGGACCGTCTGAGCGCCGAAGGTGTGAACAAGATCATCGTCCTGAGCCACTCTGGGTACCGCACAGACCAACGTGTGGCGGCCGAAACGACGGGTGTTGATGTGATTGTGGGCGGGCATTCCAATTCGCTGCTGTCCAACACGTCGGACCGTGCCGAGGGGCCGTACCCTACGATGGTCGGCGACACGGCGATTGTGCAGGCCTACGCCTATGGCAAGTTTCTGGGTGAATTGAACCTGACGTTCGACGACGCCGGCGATATCGTCGAGGCCAAGGGCGAACCCTTGCTGATTGATGCGACCGTGACCGCCGACGCGGCGACTGCCGAACGTATCGCACTGGCGGCCAAACCGCTGGAAGAAATCCGCAGCCGTGTGGTGGCCGAAACGGCGGCTGAAATCGTTGGTGTGCGCGAAGATTGCCGGGCACGCGAATGCGCGATGGGCAACCTGATCGCAGATGCGATGTTGGCGCGGGTCAAGGATCAGGGCGTGCAGATCGCGGTTCAGAACGGCGGCGGCATTCGCGCCAGTATCGACGCGGGGCAGGTCACCATGGGCGAAGTTCTCACGGTGCTGCCGTTCCAGAACACGCTTAGCACCTTTGAGGTGACAGGGGCCACGATGGTTGCGGCGCTTGAAAATGGTGTGAGCCAACACGAAGACGGCGCGGGTCGTTTCTTGCAGGTGGCGGGTATCAGCTTTGCGGTTGATGTCGCGCAACCGGCGGGTAGCCGGATCAGCGATGTGATGGTAGGCGGTGCGCCGATCGACCCTACCAAGCTGTATTCCGTGGTGTCGAACAACTACGTCCGCAATGGCGGTGACGGGTTTGACATGTTCAAAGATGCGAAAAACGCATATGACTTTGGCCCAGATCTGGCGGATGTCACGGCCGAATTTTTGGCGGGGGATGGCCCTTACACACCCTATACTGATGGCCGCATTACGCTGAAGTAATCTGGTTTGTAGAGCTACAGGAAACGCGCGCGGCGATGTCGTGCGCGTTTTGCGTTTCTGGGGCAAAGCCGGGAAGGGCTACCTTGAAAGTGATCAGTCCGGGCGTAACACGACACCATTTAAAAATGAGCAAAGCGATGCTCAGACAAAAACCTCGGACCGATCTCTCTCAACCGGTAGATGGGGTTTATTTAAATTTGAATTAAGGCAGAAACAGGTCACCTTTGCGCCCAAAACGGTGCATTTTGCCGTGTGTCAGACGTGATCATCCCCGGCGTGGGCCGCGGTGCGTTGCAAGGCCAACCAATCGCGAAACGCCTCTAGTGCTGGGGGGCAGGGGCGGTCTGCGGGCCAGACAAGGTAATAGCTGCCGATGCTTTGCGCGCTTTGTGTTGCGGCCAATACCAACTGTCCGTTGGCCAGATAGGGATCGGCAAAAAACGTAGGCAAAAGCGCGATGCCCAACCCATGGATCGCCGCCTGCGCCATGGTGGAAAACTGGTCAAACATCATGCCCGGTGGGGGGTCGCTGTCTTGACCAACCGCGCGCAACCACCGCGCCCACCCTCGGGGGCGGGTGTCCAAATGCAGCAGGTCAAATTGCAAAATCTCCTGCGGATCAGTGAGCGGTGTGGCGATCAGGCTGGGCGCACAAACCGGCACCACAGTTTCTGGCAACAGCGGCAGATACCCCACGCCGGGCCAATCTTCGCGCCCGAAATGAATGGCGGCATCAAACTGGGACCCGCGAAAATCAAACGGGGCGAGGCGGGTCGACAAGTTCACCGTCACTTCGGGGTGGGTCCGCGCAAAATCACGCAGGCGCGGCGCCAACCAATGCATGCCAAAGGCCGGCAAGATGGCCAAGTTTAGCGCGCCTATTTCGGGGCCCGTCTGGGCCGCAACGCCCGCCTGCGCCAACCGTTGCAAGGTGGTGCGCACCGTTCTGACATAGCGTTCACCTTGCGGGGTGACGACCAACCCGCGCCCTTTGCGGGCCAGCAACGCAACGCCCAATTGGTCTTCGAGCAGCTTGAGCTGACGGCTCACGGCGCTTTGCGTCAGTGACAATTCAGCGGCCGCTTGGGTGGCGCTGCCCAACCGGGCGACGGCCTCAAAGGCCAGCAAGGCAGGGATCGAGGGCAGGTACCGACGTGGCAAAGACATATGATTTATTTTCATGAATCCTAGGATAAAGCATCGTTAGTGTTTTGGCGGTGAGTTTGCAATAATAGCTCAACGCCCTACGAGGCCGCGGTTGATATCAAAGGATCACACATGAACGTTGAAGCGCCTGTTTTAAAAGCCAAGGATGCGCCTGATTTGGCAGGGTTCACCTGGGCCGACCCTTTCCGTTTGTCCGATCAGTTGCACGAAGACGAACGCCTGATCCGCGATAGCGCGCAGGCCTTTGCTGCCGAAAAACTACAACCACGGATCATCGACGCCTTCGAGAACGAAACAACCGAGCCCGAGATTTTTCGCGAAATGGGGGATATGGGCCTGTTGGGCATCACGTGCCCCGAAGAATACGGCGGCTTGGGCGGATCTTACGTGTCTTACGGGCTTGTCGCGCGAGAAATCGAACGCGTCGACAGCGGGTACCGGTCGATGATGTCGGTACAGTCGAGCCTCGTGATCTATCCGATTTACGCCTATGGTTCAGAGGCGCAGCGGCAAAAATATCTACCAAAACTGTGCTCTGGCGAATGGATCGGGTGTTTTGGCCTGACGGAACCCGATGCCGGGTCTGACCCTGCGGGCATGAAAACCCGCGCCGAGAAAACCGCGACCGGGTATAAGATCACCGGTTCAAAGATGTGGATATCGAACGCACCCATTGCGGATGTATTCGTAGTTTGGGCCAAGTCCGAAGCGCATGGTGGCAAGATCCGTGGGTTCATTCTGGACAAGGGCATGACCGGCCTGACGGCCCCCAAAGTGGGCAATAAACTTTCGCTGCGGGCGTCGATTACCGGCGAGATTGTCATGGATGGGGTCGAGGTCGGAGAAGAGGCGTTGTTGCCGCATGTTCAGGGGCTTAAGGGGCCATTTGGCTGCCTGAACCGCGCGCGATATGGGATCAGCTGGGGCGTCATGGGGGCCGCGGAATTCTGTTGGCATGCAGCGCTGCAATACGGGCTGGACCGGCACCAATTTGGCAAACCCTTGGCCGGCACGCAGTTGTTTCAGAAAAAGCTGGCCGACATGCAGACCGAAATCGCGCTAGGCCTACAGGCGTCATTGCAGGTGGGGCGCCTGATGGATGCGGCCAGCGCGGCGCCCGAGATGATATCTATCGTCAAGCGCAACAATTGCGGCAAGGCGTTGGACATCGCACGGCATGCGCGTGATATGCATGGCGGCAACGGAATTTCCGGCGAATTTCAGGTGATCCGTCACATGATGAACCTGGAGACCGTGAACACCTACGAGGGCACCCATGATGTGCATGCATTGATCTTGGGGCGTGCACAGACGGGCATTCAGGCGTTTTTCTAGGACGGTGATGCGTCCTGTACCACGACATAACGGCGCGTGGGGCATGACTGAACACAAAGGGTTGAGATGATGTTAAAGCTGCGGCGACTTAGCACTACACGGGCGGATTTTGGCCCCCAAACAGGGGCAATGTTTTGACTGATTTGCCCCGCACCCCGGCGTTTGATCTGACCGGAAAACATGCGTTGGTCACGGGGGCGTCTTCGGGGATAGGGTTGGGCTGTGCAGTGGCGCTGGCCGAGGCGGGGGCCCATGTGACCTGCGCCGCACGGCGCCCCGGCCCGTTGCAGCAGTGCGTCGCATCCATGACATCTGCGGGGTTTGCGGCGCAGGCATTGCCGTTGGATCAGACCGATTTGCACGCCTTAGAAAACACCTTTTCGCAGCCGTTTGATATTGTCGTCAATTCCGCCGGGTCCGCTCGCCATTCGCCCACGGTGGACACCACACCAGATGACTATGATGCGGTGATGAACATCAACCTGCGCAGCGCCTATTTCCTGTCTACTTTTGCGGCTAAGGCGTTGCAAAATAATGGTAAGCCGGGGTCAATTATTCACATTTCCAGCCAGATGGGGCAGGTGGGTGGCGTTGACCGCGCCGTCTATTGTGCGTCGAAACACGGGCTGGAAGGCATGGTCAAAGCGATGGCCATCGAATGGGGCAAATCAGGCATTCGGATCAACACGATTTGCCCGACATTCATCCGGACACCGCTGAGCAAAGTGACCTTTGACAACCCCGAGCGGTTGGCGTGGATAATGGATAAAATCAAATTGCCGCGTGTGGGCGAGGTCGAAGACATCATGGGGGCGGCGTTGTTTTTGGCGTCAGACGCATCGGCGATGGTCACGGGCACATCGATGCTGATTGATGGCGGCTGGACGGCGGGCTGATCAATTTTGATGCGGTGCTTTTCTGGTTCAATCGCGCAAAACATGGGGGACATTCTTAAGAGTCACGCCGGTATAGTCAGGGTCGATGAAATATCGAGCACGAATCTGACATGTTCACCGTGGTATTGGCGCGGTGCCGCATGATGGCAGATTTGCGGCACACACGACCCGGCAGGTGAAACATGGTACGGATAATTGCGGCGCTTTTGGTGATGATCTGGCCGCTGATGGCCTCGGCGCAGCAGGTCTGGATATCTGGCAGCTACGACAACGGCGATTTTTTCTTGGGCACCGCAAGGTTACCTGATGGGTCGGTCGCTTTGTCCTGCGGAGAGCGTTCCCCATTGCGGCCAGATTGGTTGGGGCCGCAAGATGCGCACGCCACGGTCACCGCCCCAGGAACGATCGTGATGCGCTTTTCGAAACAGGTACTTGGCCCCCCACGGGATGAACTGGCCAACGAGACCCGCGAGATCAAGATCGTTGCAAACGGCGTGGAATATCAACTGCCCGCGGTGCGTTTTGATTATTTTGACGATGGCTGGAGCGTTGCACTACCAGCAAATGACCCATTCTTCGCAGGGGTGATCGCGGGGTATGGGTTTCAGGTTGATAGCCTTTTGGGCCACGTCAATGTGCCGACTGTTGGCTTGGCGGGTGCACTGCCGCAGGTGATCGCTTTTTGTGAGGCTAAATTCGGCGACATCGGCTTGCACTGGTCAGATAATCCGTCCGGTGTCGTTGTGTCGCCGCCGCCAACCGGCGCCGCCGTTCAACCGACGCAGCCTGCGCCTCAAAACGACGCGATGGTTGATGTTGCCTATGCCCATGTCGCGCAGGTTTGCGGGCAGACGCCCGCGTCTCTTGGGCCAGATCATCTGATGATCGGCAATATTGACGGTGATGGGCGCACTGACGTGGTGATTTGGTGGGGGGCTATCGATTGTGGTCCGCCGCGACGCAGGCCTGCGTGCGGTGCGGCGCAATGCCGGGTGGATACGTTCCTGACGGCGGCGTGGCGCGGCATGCCGCAGCAGTTTAATGCAGCGTCTGTCAGTGTTGCGCGCGGATCTGATGGGCTTGACCTTGTTCAGACAACGGGCCGTCGCGCAGCGTGCCAAACGCCTTCGGCTCCGGCGGAATGCCGGGTGTTCCACGGCTGGCAAAACAGTCGATTTCAACGATTGAATTGAACGGTGCGGGGGATCCGGATTCTCAGGCGTAGCGCCAGAAAATGGGTGAACGTCGTCTTTGGGCGCGTGGCACGCGGGGCCCGGCCAACTCACCGACATTCCTTTGGCGTTTTGTCGAAGGTGACGATGAAACCTCTAGGGGAAAGTGCACTCGCCTGAGGCAGCGCGAGGTTATTGTGATGGCGCGCAGGGTAAACCATCGTGGGACCCGTTCGGATGTCACGTGTTGCGCCGTTTCAAAGGGTGGGGTGGCCCAAACGGGGGTCGTGCAGGCGTTTGGTCATACACAGGGGAAATTAGGCAGTGTTTTCAACGGGGTTTGTAAAAACGCCTGCCGCCCATCTACATGGTATGCCTGTGCCAGCTTTGGGGTGATTTCGACCAGATAAAACCGATGTGTCTCGCCGGCTCGAAATCCGGTGTAGCGGGTCCAGTAGGTGTCGCCCTCCAGTCCAAACTGGCCATGATCCACCGTCCCATCTGAAAACTCTGCGCGGCATGTGCCATTTGGATGGTAGGCGACCCATGCGACGCGGGCACGTGTGACCGGATCAAACGCGTATAGGTCTTGTCCCACTAAAAACCCCTTGAGGGCGGCTCGATTTAGTCGCGTCATAGCATCCCTGTGGTGGGTTGGGGGCACAAAACCATAGTGTTTCGTGCCCCTTAGTCCGTTTTAGACCAGCGCAAAAATACGCGCGGGCCCGCCTGACCCACCGCGCATTTTGGGGGCGCCGACCACTAAGGTCGCACCTGCGGCGGGCACCTTGTCGAGGTTGGCAAGGCATTCAATGCCGAACCGCCCCTGTGGCAACCACGCGTAATGCGTTGCGAAATCGGGCGAAATCCCATGATCAAGCGATAGCGTATCTGAGGCAATAGACCCCGCACCAGTCTCAAGCAGCATCTGCGTGGCTTCAACGTGGAACCCTGGATAATGCTGCGCTTTGCCGTCGAAATTGCGGAACCCAGCGGTATCCACTTTGGACGACCAACCCGAATGCATCGCAACGCACGCCCCATCTGGGATGTCACCATGTGCGGCGATCCAGGTCTTTAGGTCGTCGGGGGTCAATTGGGCGTCAGCATCGTCTGCGGCGCGCGCGGCGATATCGATCACACACAGCGGCGCGATCAGAGAGGACAGGGGCAATTCATCCACTGATGCACCGTCAGCTGAAAAATGCAAAGGCGCGTCAATATGCGTACCCGTATGTTCATTCACGGTATATTGGGACAGGTTGAACGCATGCTCGGCGTAGTTAAACAGCTGTTCGCGCGAGAACTGGCTTTCGCCGAAATATGTGGGGAAATTTTCGTCTATCGTGTGGGTCATATCTTGAACACCACCGTGCCCCGCAGCCATCGCCGTTGTGCCCGCCGCCGATGACGCGACCGCAGCCGCAGCCCCCAACGCGCCGGTTTTAAAGAAACTGCGCCGCGACAGCATCTTGTCTTTGACGGCGTTCATTACACAGATGTCACACATGTGGTGTCTCCTTGGGTTGTTTATTTGACGTCGAATTCCGGATCAACGGGCACTTGCAACGCTGTCACCAGATGGTTGGTCGAGGCCGCGAGGGCCACGATTTGCATCAATTCGCCGTGCTCTTGGTTGGTCATGCCTTTGGCTTTGGCCGCGGCCGTATGAGAGTGCACGCAATAGCTGCATCCGTTGGCAACAGAGACGGCGATATAGATCATTTCGCGGGTCTTGGGGTCAATTTCGCCGGGCACAGCCATCACTGATTTGACGGTCTCCCATGTGCGTTTCAGCCCCGGCGGGTCGGCGGCCAAGGCGCGCCAGATGTTATTGACAAAATCTGACCCACGGGTGGCGCGGATGTCGTCAAACACCACTTTGACCTGCGGGTTGGCGTCGACTTCTGCGTCCGTCATCAGATGTGTCGTGGCCATCAGGCACCCCCCCGGCCGACATCAGAATGGGCCCAATCCCAATACAATGCACGGGCTTTTTGGGTGATGGGGCCTGCGGGGATCGCGCGGCCTTCGAACGCGATGACGGGCATCACCTTAGAGACATTGCCGCTCGAAAAGATCTCGTCTGCTTGGTGAAAATCCTCAAGCGTGAGCGTCGTTTCATGCACGGTGACGCCTGCCGCGCGCAACAGGGTGATGACCCGCTGGCGGGTGATCCCATTCAAAAACGTACCGTTGGGGACAGGCGTAAACACCTCGCCGCCGCGCACCATGAACACGTTAGAGGTGGCCAATTCGGCGACATTTCCGTTGGCGTCACAGACCAGCGCATTGTGGAACCCACGCGATTGGGCCTCGCGGACCATGCGCGCGTTGTTGGCGTAAAGGCAGGCGGCCTTGGCGTTGACGGGCATCACCTCGAGCGTGGGGCGGCGGAACTTTGTGGTGGTCGCGGTAAACCCCGTGGGTGCGACCATTGGCATTTCTTCGAGGCACAGCGCAAAATCGGTACTGTCGGGGTCGGGCGGTAGGATGCCCGCATCGCAGTCTTCGGCCCAATACATCGGGCGAATGTAGACATCGGTGCCGGGTTCAAATTTGGCCAAACCGTCCATCGTTAGCCCCGCGATATCTTCGCCGGTGAACATTGGTTTCAAATCCAGCGCCTTGGCCGATGCGTTGACCCGCGCTGAGTGCAGATCGAGGTCGGGCGTGACCCCTTCAAACAGGCGCGCCCCATCAAAGACCGCGGACCCCAGCCACGTGGCGTGCGAATGTGCACCCAAAACGCGGGTGTCGCCAAGGTGCCAATCGCCACGCCAATAGGTCCAAATGGTTTTTTCGCGCATGGGCGATGTCTCCTGTGTCATGGAATAAGGACCAACGATCCGCCGCCGGTCATGTTCTCGAGGGTGGCGTGGGCCTGTGCGGCGTCTTTCAGGGCAACAGGGCTGTGCGCGCCGGTATTCAAAACCCCCGATTGGAAATTGTCCATAACCCGTTTGCCGATGGTTTGATATTGGTTGGGGTCGCGCAGGTAGTGAAACAAAATCGGGCGAGAGACGGTTAAAGATTTGGCGGCGAGGGTGCTCATCAAAACCGGGTCAACCGGGCCAGACGATTGGCCGAAATTCACCAGATGCCCGCAAGGGGCCAACGCTTCAAGGGACCCTGCGAAGGTATCGGCGCCCACTGAATCGTAGACCACATCAACACCCGCCCCCTTGGTGATCTCTGCGACAGAGGTTGCGAAATCAACCTCACGATACAGTACCGTATGGTTACACCCGCTGGCCTGCGCGATCTGCGCTTTTTGTGCCGACCCAACCGTGCCAATTACCGTGGCGCCAAGGGTCGCGGCCATTTGGCACAGCATCCGCCCCACGCCACCCGCGGCTGCGTGCACCAAAACCGTCATGCCCGCGCGCAGGGTGCACACCTGCGTTGTCAGCATATCCACCGTCATTGCCCGCAACAGATTTGACGCGGCGGTTTCATCGGTGACATCCACGGGGATCTGGATCGCCAGATGGGCGGGCAGGGTGCGGTGCGACGCATAGGCGCCATACCCGCCGGTAACATAGGCCACGCGGTCGCCCACCGCCAACCCGGTGACATCTGCGCCGATAGCGTCGACCACTCCGGCGGCTTCACACCCCGGAATACCCGGCAATGTCAGCGTTTTATACAGGCCCGACCGCACATAAACGTCGTGATAGTTCACCCCGATCGCCGTCTGGCGGATCTGAATTTCGTCAGCGGCCGGTGGGTCTAACGTGATGGGTTCTAAAACGAGGCGATCTGCCGCGCCGTACTCACGGATAACGATTGCTTTGGCCAAAATAGCGCTTCCTTATGTGTGCCACGGGCTGGGTCGTGTCTTGATGGCGGCGGGGTGTGCGTCATCTTGCCCGGTCTGAGGGGCCGGTTTATGGGCCCGTGGTAAATTCTACACGTGATCTGGTAAGCCGCAAGATGGTGGGGATACAAACACCCCACCGCGAAGATTTACATGGTTGAAATGCGCAGCAGCCCTTGTGTCTTTGGGACGCCTGCTATGTTGCATTTTGGATCGATGACAAACGCGAAGGACACCCAATATGATGACGGACACCTACAAAGAGCTCACCCCCCTGTGGGATTACGTCGCCGATGACGTGATGGGCGGTGTGTCTACGGGGCAGGCCCGTTGCATGCACGTCGCGGGGCGCCGAGCCACCCGGCTGACGGGCGTGGTGTCGACGGACAACAACGGTGGATTTATCCAGATCGCATCGGATCTGCGCGTGGATGCCAGCGGCTGGACGGGGATCGAAATCGACGTGGCAGGCAACGGCGAAACCTATGACTTGCGGGTGCGTACCGATCAGATAACCCGGCCTTGGCAATCGTTTCGGTGTAGTTTCATCGCCGCCGCAGGGTGGCACAGTGTGGCCTTGCCGTTTGCCGGGTTCACCGCCCATAAGACCGACGCGCAGTTTGATCCCGCGCAACTGCGGCGCGTTGGGGTGCTGGCCATCGGGCGGGTGTTTCACGCGGATGTGGCTGTGGGCGGGTTGCGGTTGTATTGCTAGGGGGCATGAGGTTATCGACGTCGATGCCAACACGGGGATTTCGCTGGTCTCGGCTCGTTCCACGGCTTGTCATATGAAGGTTACTGCGGGCGCAATTGCCACATCCACCGCAGGCGCGGATCAGTGTCACGATGACATGATCGCCCACAGCCACCCCAGAAACACCCGCCTTTGTGGCGGTATCAACAGCTGCGGCGTGGTGCCCGTAGACCGCCGGTCGTGATCCGCCCCATGCGCCATCTGCAAATGAAATATCCGAATGCCAGATCGCGACGGCATATAACGCTACGTGGATCTCGCCGGTTTCAGGGGCGCAGCAGGATGTCGCTGTTATGTCTTTTCCGGCGGGACGATGTGTCGGGACGGGGCCATGATGAACACAGCCAACCCCACCGTGATCAAACCTGCGGACACTGCGAAGGGCGCGCCGGGCCAATATGCTTGCGCTGTGTCATCGGTGAAGGCTGCGAATGTGCGGGTCATCACCATGGGCGACAAGATCATAGCCAAGGCCGATACCGAGGTCAGCGCGCCTTGCAATTCGCCCTGCGCTTGGGGGGCGACAGCCTTGGACATAATGGACTGGAGGGCGGGTGTGATCACCGCCGCCAATGCGGCCAAGGGTGTCAAGATCAATGCCAACGTGCCGCTGGTCACAAACGCCAGCGCCAAAAAGGCCGCCACATCAAAGAGATGTCCATAAATGACCGTGCCGCGTTCGCCCAGCACGCGTAGTACCCACCGGATGAGCCCGCCCTGCACGATGACCATCATTGTTCCAAAAAGCGCAAGGCTCAGGCCGATGGTCGATGGGTCCCACCCAAACCGCGCTTTGCCGAAATACGACCAGATGGCGGGGTAGACCATGAAGGCCACTTGATAGAGGAAAAATACGATCAGCAATGGCCCAACGCCCGGCAACCGCCCCAGTTGGCGAAAGCTGCCAAATGGGTTGGCGCGAGCCCATTGAAACGGGCGGCGCAGATCCTCCGTCACGGTTTCTTTCAGGACAAAATACCCAAATACCGCGTTGAGTGCGGCAAGGGCGGCGGCGGCATAAAAGGGCGCGCGGGTGCCATATTCGCCCAGCACCCCACCGAGCAGCGGCCCCAAAACGAAACCTGCGCCAAAGGCGGCGCCAATCAGGCCGAAATTCGCCGCGCGGTCTTTTGGTGCGGAAATATCCGCCATATAGGCGTTTGCGGTTGATTGGGTCGCGGCGGTGATCCCGCCTACGATCCGACCCAGTAGCAGCACACCGATACTGCCCGCGACCGCCATCACCAGATAGTCGAGCGCCATAACCCCTAACGATACCAACAATATAGGCCGCCTGCCGAACCGGTCAGATAACCCGCCGATCACCGGCCCAAAGACGAATTGCATCACCGCGAATGTGGTTGATAAGACGCCGCCCCATAGCGCTGCGGTGCTCAGGTCCGCGCCTTGGATGTGTTGTAGGAGGTCGGGCATGACGGGCACGATCAGGCCAATGCCCATAGCGTCTAACATGACGGTGATCAGGATGAAGACGACCGCCGGGCGCATGGATCAAAGAGCCCTGATGCGGGTGGCAAAAGCGCGTGCATCGGTCGGGGCGTGGCCCAATTGGGCCTGCGGGTCAAACAGATCTGGCGGCAGGTCCGCGTATTGCGTGCGGGCGAGGGTGGCCAGATGTTGATGGGTCTCAAGGGCGGTTTGGCACAGGGTTTTGGTCGCGGCCTGCGCCTCGTGGCGGGGCATCTGTGCGACCAGCGCAAAGCTAAGCGCTTCGGCGTGGGTCAGGCCCAATCCAGCGGTTAGATTGGCTGACATACGGGTGGGTACGGGACGCATGCCTTCGGTCACGTTCCGGGCGTGTTGCAGGGCCGCAGCCCCAGCCAACATGATTTGCGGAAGCACCATCCATTCGGCAAACCACGCGGCGCCGTCACGTTGGTGTTGATGCACCGCTGCACTGTGCAATGTCGCGCCAAGCCCCGTCATCTGGTGCGCCAGCGCGCGCAACACCGACGGGCCCACAGGGTTTTGTTTTTGCGGCATGGTTGAGGACGCGCCCGCCGCGCCTAGCGTGATTTCACCGCAATCGGTCGCAGTCAGCGCCACGAGACTGTCGCCCATAGCGGCCAAGGCCGCCGTCACCTGCGCGATCCAATCTGCGATGCGCAGGATCGGGCTGCGATCTGTGTGCCAACTGCGCTGTGGGTCGTGCAGGCCGACCCCCTGCGCAAGGTTGGCGCGCAGGGCAGGGGCATCGGGGCCCAATGCGGCGCTGGTGCCTGCCGCGCCAGACAGCGACACCCAAAGGCTGCCGGTTCGTAAGGCTGGCAACGCGTCGAGCGCATCTGCCAAGGGCGCGCCCCATGCGGCCACGGCCGCGCCCCAACTTGTGGGGGTCGCGTGTTGGCCATAGGTGCGCGCGGGCATCGGCAGATCGGCGTGGCGGTCGGCGTGATCGGCCAGTTGTGCCACCACGTGACGCAGGTCGGTTTCGGCCAGTATCAACGCCTGACGCAGGCGCAACATCAGGCCGGTGTCGATGATATCTTGTGATGTGGCGCCCCAATGCACGTATTGGGCGTGCTCCGGGGCGTTCATTTCGGCGCGAAAGGCTGCCACCAACCCCGGCACCGACACGCCATTTTCGCCCGTTGATTTGGCCAGCGCGCCGGGGTCGATCTGAATTTCGAGCGTCGCCCGGTGGATCGCGGCTGCGCTGATTTCGGGGATAAGACCCATCTGGCCCTGCGCCTTGGCCAGCGCCCCTTCGACCAGCAGCATCGCGCGCAGGCTGGCACTGTCAGAAAACAACCGCCCCGTCTCTCCGGTTGGGAACAATTGGGCAAAAAGCGGGCTGTCAAAAACGCTGGCGGCCATGGATCAACGCCCCCTATACATGGCCGATATCGGTCAAAAACCGGGTCAGCAGGGCGGCATATTCGTCGGGTTGATCCACGCAAGGCAGGTGCCCGCCCTTGCGGATCACATGGCACTGGCTACCGGGGATCAGATTAACGGTTTCGCGCACCAAATCGGGCGGGGTCGCCCCATCATTGGCGCCTGCGATCCCCATGGTGGGCAGGCGCAGACTGGCGGTGGCGGTATAGAAATCGGTGCCCGAGATCGCCGCAGAGCACCCCATATACCCATCGGGATTTTGTTGGATCAGCATGTTGCGCCACAGATCCACATCTGGGGTGGCGCGGAAATCTTTGGAAAACCAACGTTCCATGACCGCGTCTGCCATGCTTTGAATACCGTTTTGGCGCACCTGGTCTATCCGGTCAGCCCACGCGCTTGCGGTGCCAATTTTGGCGGCTGTATTCGACAAAACCATCGCGCGGACCATGTCCAACCTTTTGACGGCCAAGCCCTGCGCGATCATGCCGCCAATGGACAGGCCAACAAACACGCAATCACGCACCGCAAGGTGATCTAGCAGGCGCTCGGTGTCTTTGACCAGCGCGCCCATCGTGTAGGGCGCGGGCGGGCAGCTGGACAATCCGTGGCCGCGTTTGTCAAACCGGATGACGCGCAGGCCTTTGGGCAATAACGGTAAAATTGAATCCCACAGCCGCAGGTCAGTGCCTAGTGAATTGGCAAAAACCACTGGGAGGCCATCGTCAGGACCATCCACGCGGTAGTGCATGCGGATGTCACCAAGGTCGAGCATTTTCATGCGGCGGTCTCCTGTTGGGCGAGGGCCTGTTGAAACACCGATGCGTCCACATTGCCGCCCGATATAACCACGATCACGTCGTCGCCGGGGATGGTGTCGCCGTGAAACAGGGCGGCGGCCAAGGCCACGGCCCCCCCCGGTTCGGCCACCACCTTGAGACGGTTGAACGCCAGTGCCATCGCGCGCAAGGCTTGGGGTTCGGTTACGGCGAACCCCGGCCCGGCCAGCCGTTTGAGGATGGGAAAGGTGAGGTTGCCGGGTTGCGGCGTAATGATCGCATCGCACAGGCTGCCGGAAATACGCGTGTTGCGTTCTATCTGGCCAGATCGCAGCGACCGGGCGACATCGTCAAAGTCTTTGGGTTCTGCCGTACGCATGCGCATGTTGGGGGCGTCAGCCTCTAACGCCAGTGCGATGCCCGACGACAACCCGCCCCCGCCGCAACACACGATCACATCGGCTTGGGTGGCGCCAACGGCTGCGGCCTGCGCGGCGATTTCCAGACCGGTCGTGCCTTGCCCTGCGATCACCTGTGGATCGTCGAAAGGTTTCACCAAGGTCATCCCACGGTCGGCCACCATTTGGTCGCCAAGCGCGTCGCGATCTTGGCCTGCGGCGCGGTCGTACAAGACCACCTCGGCGCCCAAACGGCGGGTGTTGTCGATTTTCACGGCAGGGGCGTCTTGTGGCATGATGATCACGGCCTTGGTGCCATGGGTGCGCGCGGCCAAGGCCACGCCTTGCGCGTGGTTGCCGCTGGAAAACGCCACAACGCCCTTTGCGCGTTCCGCATCTGACAGGGCCGATATCGCCGACCACGCCCCGCGAAATTTAAAGCTGCCAGTGTGTTGCAGGCATTCGGCCTTGACCCAGACCCGGCGCCCGGCGATTTCGTCAAGGAAAGGCGACGACAGCAGTGGGGTTTGGCGGGCGTGATCTTGCAACCGGGTTGCGGCGGCGCGTATCATTTCAATGTTCATAGTGGTTTACGACCCTAATGCGTTTATCCAAGTTTGCAGCGCGGCGATGGATTCGGGCTCATCCAAAAACGGAATATGCCCGCGCCCATGCACCGTGACGCTGATCATATCGGGGCGGCGGCGTTCCATTTCGCGGAGCGTATCGCGGCTGAGCAGATCAGAATTTTCGCCCCGGATACAGGCCAACGGCAACCCTTCCAAGGCATCAAAGTAGGGCCATAAATCAGGGGCGCCTTGCGCCCCCGCAAATTCAACCGCGCGGCGCAGTTTGGGATCATAGGTGATGCTGAGCCCCTTGGGCGTTTCTTCAAAGTGCTTTTCGGCCTCTTCCATCCAGCGCGAAAATGGCACATCGCGAAACCCATCGTTGGCGCGCTCTAGCCCACGGGCGGCATTCACGATGGTTTTGGCACTTGGGGCGTGGCCCAGATATTCCATGATCGCCGTGAGCCCCTTGGGGTTAAGCGCTGGCCCAATGTCATTTAACGCAACCCCAAGCAGACGATCTTTGGCCGTCATGGCCAGACCCATCGCGTTCAACCCGCCCCGCGAGGTGCCCAAAATCGCGACCTTGTCGAGTTCTAACCGGTCGATCAATTCGATCACATCGCGGCATTCGACAGGCAAAGAATAGTTCTTCCAGTGGTAATCCCAATCCGATTTTCCGCGCCCGCGGTAGTCCATCTTGATCAGCTTCACGTGGGGTAGGTAGGGGGTCACATAGTCGAAATCGCTGGTCGTGCGCGTCAATCCGGGCAAGCATAAGATAGGCACGCCGTCCCCTTCGACGGTATAGTGCAGCTTGAGATTATCGGAGCTCTCAAAGAAGTTCATATCTGATCCGACAATTCGGCTACCCCCTTGAGATCAGGCAGTATATGCGCGGGTTTCCAAGGCAACCTATCCACTGGTTCACCGGCGCGATTGACCCAAGCGGTGGTGAAACCATAGCCTGTGGCACAGGCCGCGTCCCACCCGTTTGAGGACACAAACAACACGTTTTCCTTGGCACAGCCAAACCGTTTGCCAACCAGATCATACACCCGTGCATCGGGTTTAAAAACGCCAACGGTTTCGACCGACAGCGTGTCATCCAGCAAGGCTTCTATGCCCGCGGAGGCCGCAGCGCCCTGTAACATATCGGGGGATCCGTTGGACAAGATCGCCGTCGCCCGGCCTGCGGTTTTAAGGGCGCGCAGCATATCGGGCACCTCTGGGTAGCTTTGCAATTCCCAATACAGCGCCAATAAGCGTTCGCGCAACGCAGCGTCGCCTGCCAGCCCGGTCTTTTCCAGCGCCCAGTCGAGGCCATCTTGGGTCACATCCCAAAAATCGCAATGTGCATCGGTGACTGCGCGCAACCAAGTGTATTGCAACTGCTTTTGGCGCCAGTGTTCGGCCAATGCAGGCCACGTGCCTTGCAATTGCGAAAAATCGGGTTCGGCGGCGGCTTGTCGTGCGGCTGCCGCCACATCAAACAGCGTACCATACGCATCAAAGACACATGTCGTGATTGCCATCAGAGCACCTCGTTGGAAAGCTATGGCGGCAGAGTGTCACGAGGCAAGCCGGGCGGAAAGACCCAATCGCAGTTTTTCGGCTTTACTCGTGGGCGCTGTGCGGGCAGGTTCAGGAAAACACACGAGAACCTGCGCAGATACGCGGCCTCATACATTCTTTTCGGCACATCATTCGGAGCATTTATGACCCAAGCTAAATCGGGCGACACCGTCAGCATTCACTACACCGGGACGCTGCTGGACGGCACCAAGTTTGACAGCTCTGAGGGGCGGGACCCGTTGGAATTTGAAGTGGGGTCAGGCCACATTATTCCCGGTCTGGACACCGCGATACCGGGGATGGCCGTGGGCGACAAAAAGACCGTCACAGTGCCGTGCACCGAGGCCTACGGCCCGATCAACCCGCAGATGCGCCAAGCCGTCCCGCGCGAAGGGATCCCCGATGACATCCCGTTGGATATCGGCACGTCGCTGAACGTGGAAACACCCGAAGGGCAGGCGATGCAGGTCATGATTGTTGCGGTGGACGATGCGACCGTCACGATTGATGCCAACCATGCGCTTGCAGGGCAGGATCTGGTTTTCGACATCGAGATCATGTCTATTAAATAGGGTTAGTTTTCTGCAGCAGGCCGGTTGGTCAGGGACCGCGTGGCGGGCAGCCCGGCCAGCCGCGCGTTGATATCCGAGGCCGTCTGCAAGGTGGCGTCTGTGATGGCGCGTACTTCGTCTTTGGGCAACTCACCGCGCCCGACGGCCGCCAACATCGGTTTCACCCCATCGAGGCGAGATTGCAGTTGGGGCTGTGCCACTGGGTCAGACCATAAAGCCACTGAAAACACCGCGGCCGTCACTGGCATCAATACCCATGCACATCCGCGCGCGCGGGCCGCACGGCGCGCACAGCGGACCTGCCGCAGGGTTGGTGTATCAATATAAGACAACATACTGCGATGGTATGCGCCGAATATGGCCTTAGTTTGGCACGGGCGTGGCGCCGCGTGGGCGGTTGCCAATCAGAGGTTTTCGGCCTGAGGCATGCCCAGAACATGATACCCACCGTCAACGCGCAGCACTTCACCGGTGGTGCAGGCCCCGGCATCCGACGCCAGATATACAGCCGTGCCGCCGACGGCCTCCAGCGTTGCATTGGCACGCAGGGGGGCGTTTTGGTCGGTGAATTTATACGTCTTGCGGGCGCCACCAATGGCCGCCCCAGCCAGCGTTTTCATTGGCCCCGGTGAGATCGCGTTCACCCGAATACCGTCGGGGCCCAGGTCGTTGGCCAAATACCGTGTGGCGCTTTCTAGGGCCGCTTTGGCCACGCCCATGACGTTGTAGTTGGGCACAACCGTGTTGCTGCCTTGATAGGTCAAGGTCATGATCGTGCCGCCGTTGTCGGACATCAAAGGGTAGGCGCGGCGGGCGACTTCGATCAAGGAATAGGCGCTGATATCCATGGTTTTCTTGAAGTTTTCACGCGAGGTGTTCAGAAAACGACCCGTCAATTCGGATTTGTCGGAAAACGCGATGGCATGCACCACGAAATCCACCTGCGGCCAGCGCGCGCCCAGTTGATCAAACGCGGCGTCCAGTGACGCGTCGTCGGTTACATCCACGTCCACCATGAAATCTGACCCAACCGAAGCGGCCAGCGGTTTCAAACGGGTGCCAAAGGCGTCGCCCTGGTAGGTGAACGCCAATTCTGCCCCGGCTGCTGCCATGGCTTTGGCGATGCCCCAAGCGATAGAGCGCTCGTTGGCGACGCCCATGATCAACCCGCGTTTTCCGGCTAGTGCACCCGACATAATATTCCTTACCCTTGATATTTCGACAGGATCATTGATCCGTTGGTGCCGCCGAACCCAAATGAATTGGTCATAACGGAATCCAACCCGGCGTTTTCTACCAGGGTCGTCGCGATTTCTGATGCCTCAAACACCGGGTCCAACGTGTCCACGTTGATCGACGGCGCGATAAAGTCGTGCTTGAGCATCAATAGACAATAAATTGCCTCCTGTGCACCTGCGGCCCCCTGACTGTGCCCGGTCATTGATTTGGTCGAACTGACGGGCGGCTGGGTGCGGCCCTCAAAGGCATGGCGCACGGCTTCGATTTCGGGTTTGTCGCCTGCGGGCGTCGAGGTGCCGTGGGCGTTGATATAGCTGACGTTGCGGCCTTGGGGGAGGGTATCCAGGGCCAGCTGCATCGCCCGCCCGCCGCCTTCGCCCGAGGGGGCGACCATGTCGTGTCCGTCGGATGTGGCCGCGTACCCCGTGACTTCGGCGTAGATGTTGGCACCGCGTGCCAGCGCGTGTTCGAGGTCTTCCAAGACCACGATGCCGCCGCCGCCCGAAATCACAAACCCGTCGCGGTTTTCGTCAAACGCCCGCGAGGCTTTTTCCGGGGTGTCGTTGTATTTGGACGACATTGCGCCCATCGCGTCAAACAGGCACGACAGCGTCCAGTCGAGCTCTTCGCCGCCCCCTGCGAACATCACATCCTGTTTGCCAAGCATGATTTGTTCGGCCGCATTGCCGATGCAGTGCAAAGACGTCGAACAGGCCGAGGTGATCGAATAGTTGATGCCCTTGATCTTGAACGCGGTAGACAGGTTGGCACTGACGGTGGACGACATGCATTTGGGCACCGCAAAGGGGCCAATACGTTTGGTGGCGCCGGTTTTCTTGACCACCTCATGGGCGGTCAACATCGCGCTGGTCGATGGGCCACCAGACCCTGCGACCAACCCGGTGCGTGGGTGCGAAATGATATCGTCGCCCAGGCCTGCGTCTTTGATGGCCTGCTGCATGGCGATATGGGCATAGGCGGCACCGGGCCCCATGAACCGCAAGGTGCGTTTGTCTACATGGTCGGCCACGTTCAGCTTCAGCGTGCCGGCAACGCGGCTGCGAAACCCGTGTTCGGCCATTTCGGGGCAGGCGACAACGCCGCTGGTCCCGGATTTCAGTGAGGCGAGAACCTCTTCGGCGGTGTTCCCGATGGATGAGACGATCCCCAGCCCTGTCACGACGACGCGACGCATGGCGCTCTCCTTTTTGTTCTTTAGATTGATCTTTGTAGATCAGTTTTCTGACAGCGCGACCTTCATATCAGTGACTTGATAGATGGTTTCCCCGTCGGCTTCTACCCGGCCATTGGCGACACCCATTGTCAAGCGGCGGGTTTGGATGGCTTTTGTGAAATCGACGTAATACGTTAGCATCTTGCGCTCGGGCCGCACCATGCCCGTCAGCTTGACCTCGCCCACACCCAGCGCGTAACCGCGCCCTTGCCAGCCGCGCCAGCCCAGATTGAAGCCCGTCAGTTGCCACAGACCATCAAGCCCCAAACACCCGGGCATGATGGGGTTACCAGGGAAATGGCAGTCGAAAAACCAAAGATCAGGCGTGATATCAAATTCGGCGACGACATGACCCTTGCCATTGCTACCGCCATCGCCCGAAATATCGGTGATCCGGTCCATCATCAGCATGGGTGGTTCGGGCAATTGCGCGTTGCCGGGCCCAAAAAGCTCGCCGCGGGCGCATTTCAGCAGGTCGTCTTTGTCAAACTGTGTCGGGTATTGGGCCATGCTGGCGCGTCTCCTGCTCCGTTCGCTTCTTGTCAATCTCCTCTAGCATCGTGATCGCCGCCTTCGCAAGGGCGTGACGTGGCCGGTGAGAAACATCCCGCGTTTGGGCATGCGACAATAACAACGGATCTAATTTATGGGAATACAATTGAAAATCTCACCCGTTGTCCTTTATATAAGTGAGGAACTTGTAATGCAGGCGCACTATGACAACGGCAGAACAAACAATCGGATCGAACTGGCTGGCGACGGCGGGGCTGCGACCCACGCGGCAACGTGTGGCCTTGGCGGCGCTGTTGATTGGGGACGGGCAAGACCGCCATGTCACCGCAGAGAGCCTGTTTGACGCGGCGAAAAACCAAGGCGAGGGTGTCTCGTTGGCGACGGTGTATAACACGTTGCGCGCGTTTTGTGATGCCGGATTGATGCAAGAAGTCACGGTTGACGGGTCCAAAAGCTATTTTGACACTAACGTGCATGACCACCCGCATTTCTTTTGGGAAGACGAAGCCAAGGTGACAGACGCGCCCTCTGATCAACTGGTGATCGCGCAATTGCCGGACGCCCCCGAGGGCGCAGAAATCGCATCTGTCGATGTGATTATCCGCCTGCGCCGCAAGCCATAACTGCCTGCTAGGTTGCGTTAGGGCCAGCCTGTGCCTTTGTGCGGCGTCAAAACCATTGACCAGGTTCCATCAATCCCAGATCCAAAAGCTGCTGGGAATGCCATTCAAACGGGGTTGAGTTGGTCCATTTGAACGTCTGAATGTCCTGACGACTGCCGGGATTGCGCCGCAGCGCCTTGGCCGCGCGAAACGAGCAAACCGCAGCGGTGAGGTTGTTGTGCCACGGGCAGGCGTAGGTGTTGTATTCAGGGTCCGAGAACGTGTCATCGTCGCGCAGCACCAGCCCCGGTTTGCCCCGAAACAGCGCGATGCGGTCGATCTTGCGGCGCGCGGCGGGGACATGGTCTTCGAACCGCCAGCGCAGGCCACCGTAAAAATCAAGCTGGCGTTCTTTGGGTTGCCAATTTGTATCGGCCCGTTTGCGCGCCAACGCGTAGTACCCCGACCGGTCCAGATGCGCCTGATCCAGCGACACCGCGCTGGGATGCGCCTGCAAGTCATCGGCATAAAGATCGATAACATAGGTCAACATCGCGTCGCGCCGTTCTTCGGCGTGAAAGGCCAACAAGTCGCCGACCGTGCGGGTTTCGCAAAACGGAAAAAAGAGATATTCGGCGTTGTAACAATAATATAGCCACGTGCCCGGCATCGCGGTGGCGATGGCATTGACCGCACTGGGGACGGTGTCGTAGGCGGTGTCAAACCGGATCCGCTGCACCGTATGTTCAAGGTCTTCGGGCAGCGCGATCTGGTCGGGCATAAAGGCCAGCACGGTTTTGAACCCGATACGCAGGTGGTGCCGCAGGGTGGTCACGACTTCAACGTCATCCTCGACAAAGATCATGGCAACGGGCCCTGCGCGCCGTTTGTGGTTGGCTTTCAGGTAGTCATCAAGGGTCTGTGCTTGCATTGTGGCTCCGGGTGGGTGTTGCGGTAACCTCAGTGAAATCGCGGTTCATTGCAAGCGGCGGCTGTGACTGTTAAGCAGCGCGCCAACCCTGATTTAATGCGGACACCCACCATGACTGCGCCCAAAAAGCTATTCGTCAAGACCTACGGCTGCCAGATGAACGTCTATGACAGCGAACGCATGGCCGAAGCCCTTGGCGGGCAGGGCTATGAGCAGATCGACACCGCCGAGGGGGCGGATATGATTCTGCTCAACACGTGCCACATCCGCGAAAAAGCGGCAGAAAAGGTGTATTCGGAACTTGGCCGCCTGAAGACGCTAAAAATCGACAATCCTGATCTGAAAATCGGTGTGGCGGGATGTGTTGCGCAGGCCGAGGGCGAAGAGATCATGCGCCGCCAGCCTGCGGTCGATCTGGTTGTGGGGCCGCAATCCTATCACCGCTTGCCCCAGATGGAGGCCAAGGTGCGGCAGGGCGAAAAGGCGCTGGATACGGATTTTCCCGAAGAGGATAAATTTGCGCTGCTCAAGACCCGGCCCAAGGCGCGGCGCGCACCATCGGCGTTTTTGACGGTGCAGGAAGGGTGCGATAAATTTTGCGCCTTTTGCGTGGTGCCCTACACGCGCGGGGCCGAATCTAGCCGCCCCGTGGCGCGCGTGTTGGATGAGGCGCGCAATTTGGTCGAACGGGGCGTGCGCGAGGTCACGCTTTTGGGCCAGAACGTCAACGCCTATCACGGCGCCGGCCCGGACGGCGCGGACACCTCGCTGGCGCAATTGATCTGGGCGCTGAACGATATCGACGGGCTAGAACGGATCCGGTTTACCACCTCGCACCCCAACGACATGACGGATGATCTGATCGAGGCCCACGGCACATGCGACAAGTTGATGCCCTATCTGCATTTGCCGGTGCAGTCGGGGTCTGATGCTATTTTGAAACGGATGAACCGCAGCCACACGGCCGAAAGTTACCTGCGGGTGATTGACCGTATCCGCGCGGCGCGTCCCGATATCGTGATGTCGGGCGACTTTATTGTGGGCTTTCCCGAAGAGACCGAGGCCGACTTTCAAGCCACGCTCGATTTGGTCGAAGAGGTGAAATACGGCTATGCCTATTCGTTCAAATATTCGACCCGGCCGGGCACCCCAGCGGCCGAACGTCCGCAGGTTGACCCTGACGTGGCCGATGAGCGGTTGCAGCGGTTGCAGGCGCTGATCACCCGCCAACAACAAGAGATCCAGGCCGGTATGGTCGGGCGTGTCACCCGCGTGCTTGTGGAAAAAGAGGGCCGCGAGCCGGGGCAGATGGTGGGTAAATCCGACTATCTGCACGCGGTTCACATCGAAAACTCGGATGCGGCCATTGGTGATGTCGTGCCGGTGAGAATCACCCAAGCCAAACGGAATTCGCTGGCCGCTGTGCGTCACGAACAAAGTTAACTATTCACCAATCCGGCCAAATAGGGCTTTTTAGGGCACAGTGGTGCACAGAATGCGACAATACACCTCTAAACTTGCCTCAACCTTTGTTAGAAATTAGATAAAAACCAATCTATGTCGGAGGACGACCGGCACTAGGGGTGTATGTTGAGCAAAGGAAGACAGTGTGATGTTTCATTTTTCCAGCACGGGTAGGCATCTGGCCGGTCTGATCCTCAGCGCGGGTTTGGCGTTGCAGGCCGCCGATGTTGCGGCGCAAACGCAATCGCAAAATGGGCTGGACCGAGGGCAGTATATTCCCAGCATCTGGGTTGACCCCGATGGATGTGAACATTGGGTCATGGATGACGGCGCCGAAGGCTTTATGACCCCCCATGTGACACGTGACGGTCTGCCAGTGTGCCGCGAGGGCACCGTGTGTGCGTTGGTGCAGTCGGATCAGTTCTTCGAGAGCGACAGTGCCACGATCAACGCCGCAGGTCGCGAGAGCCTGCGCCAGTTCTTTGGACAATCAGAGGCGCTGGCGTTTATCATCACGGGCCACACCGACAGCGACGCATCTGACGGGTATAATGTGCGCTTGTCGCAGGCGCGTGCCTCGACCGTGGCCGAGATTGCGCGTGCGCAAGGGGCCGCTGTGACAGAGGTGCGTGGTTTAGGCGAACGCAACCCGGTTGCCTCCAATGCCACCGCAGAAGGCAAGGCGCAAAACCGCCGTGTCGAAATCACCTGTATTGATTAAAGAGGATCGATTTATGACACGAGTGACTTTTGCAGCATTGGCCTGCGCGGCTTTTGCTTTAACAGCCTGTAGTGAACTGACCGCCGACAAGGCGTTTGACCGAGGCCCCGACGCCAAAGATCTGTTTGATCTGAAGGCGGGTATTTGGGTGGATCCAAACGGGTGTGACCACTGGATCATCGATGACGGCATCGAGGGGTATCTTTCGGCGCGTCTGGACCGTGAGACGGGCAAGCCTGTCTGTTCTGGTGTGGCCGCACCGACCCAAACCGTAGGTGATTTCAAACGCGGCGGTACGCAGATCATCGGCGATCCGTTCTAAAATACGACACGGCGCATTCACCAGACGGGCGCGCCACCAAAATGCCCCGGAGGCATTTGACTATGATTGATTGGCTGATTTTCCTTCCCGCGTGCTTTGCGTTGAACTTGGCGTTTGGGCCGAACAACCTGTTGGCCATGACCCATGGGGCGGCATCGGGCGTGGTTTTTGCGCAAAAGGCTGCGTTGGGGCGGTTGGCGGTATTTGTGCCAATGATCGCCATCAGCGCCTTTGGGCTGGGGATTATCCTGACGACATCTGCGTTTGTCTTCAATGCGGTAAAGATTGTTGGGGCGGCGTATCTGATCTGGCTTGGGGTGTCTTTGTGGCGCAGTGCGGCGACCCTGCGCCCAACCGCATCGGGTGCGGCAGATCGCACCCTGCTGGGCGCAACCCGCGCAGAGGCCGCAGTGGCGGTTGGCAATCCCAAGGCCATCTTGATTTTCGCGGCGTTTTTCCCGCAATTCGTCGCTGTGGACGCCTATTGGCAAAGCTATGCCTTACTGGGGGCTGCGTTTCTGTTGATGGAGGCCGTGGCGATTTGTGCCTATGCGACCCTCGGCAAGGTTGCCTCTCGCTATGCGGCGCGCAAGCTTTCCGCGATGCAGCGCGTGTCGGGGGCCATGATGTGCGTGTTTGGGGTTTTGTTGCTGGTGAGCCCCGCTCCGACCCGGTCCTGACACAGCCATTCGGGCGCGTTCTGTACACCGCAAAAACAGATCTTCCATGGGGGCGTGCGGCCTCATCTGTTCGGGTTCGTGCGGCGTGATTGCTCTGGTGCATCCACCTGCGGTATTTTTTCGCCCAATGCGGGGGTAAATCGCGTGGTTGTGCTTGCGTCGGTCGCGTGGAATTGGCACCGTTCAGTGCACCCTAAAGCTGAGGAACAGCGATTGGCCGCCCACGACCCAAGCCCGACAGACACAGCGACCGCCACACCCGGCGGCACCGTGGAATTTCCAGACAACCGCCTGTTGATCGACCTGTGCGGCGCCTATGACGCCAACCTGGCCCAGATCGAGACGGCGCTGACCGTGCAGATCGTACGGCGCGGCAATCAATTGGCCGTCGCGGGTGATTTGGACGCGCAAACCGATGCGATGCGGGTGCTGCATGCGCTTTACGCCCGCCTTGAAGCAGGCCGCGCGGTGGAACCTGCCGACGTGGATCGTGAATTGCGCATGGGCCCGTTTGAAGAGGCCACGGGCGTGCAGGACGGCGACCAGATCGAGATGTCGATCGGGGACCGGATCGAAATTCAGACCCGCAAGAAACGCGTCGAACCACGCACCGATGCGCAAAAAACCTATGTCAGATCGCTGTTTGCCAATGAGCTGGCCTTTGGGATTGGTCCTGCGGGTACCGGCAAAACCTATCTGGCTGTTGCGGTGGGGGTATCGATGTTTCTGTCGGGGCAAGTAGATAAAATTATCCTGTCGCGCCCCGCGGTTGAGGCCGGCGAACGGTTGGGGTTTTTGCCCGGCGACATGAAGGACAAGGTCGATCCGTACATGCAACCGCTGTATGATGCTCTGGGGGATTTTCTGCCGGGCAAACAGTTGGCCAAGTTGTTCGAGGAAAAACAGATCGAAATCGCACCGCTGGCTTTTATGCGCGGGCGTACGTTGAGCAACGCGTTTGTGGTATTGGACGAGGCGCAGAACGCCACGTCGATGCAGATGAAGATGTTCCTGACGCGTCTGGGCGAAGGGTCGCGCATGGTGATCACCGGCGACCGCACCCAGATCGATTTGCCGCGCGGGGTGTCGTCTGGTCTGGCCGACGCAGAGCGGTTGTTGGGGCATATCCCCAAGATCAGCTTTAATTATTTCACCTCCAAGGATGTGGTGCGTCACCCGCTTGTGGCTGCGATCATCGAAGCCTACGAAGCAGACACGCCGCCCGCGTGATGGATGTGTTGCTAGAAGCCTCGGGATGGGCGGATGTGCCGTTGGACCAGCTGGCACAAGAGGCGATGCGCGCAACATTGACGCATTTGGATGTGCCCATGGATGACAGTGCCGCGTCGCTGATGGCCTGTGACGATGCCCGCATTGCGGACCTAAACGAGACATTTCGCGACAAACCAACCCCGACAAATGTTCTTAGCTGGCCCGCCCAAGAGCTTGCGACAGGCACCGCAGGTGCCGTTCCGCGCAAGCCCGAGGTGGATTTTGATGGCACCATAGAGCTGGGCGATATCGCGATTGCCCATGAAACCTGCGTAAAAGAGGCGAAAACGCTGGAAAAACCGCTAAATAATCATGTCACCCACCTGATTGTTCACGGAATCTTGCATCTTTTGGGCTATGATCACATCGAAGACACAGATGCGGCATTGATGCAGCGTCTCGAAGCTGAAATACTTGAAAAACTGGGGCTTGATGACCCATATTGCATTTGATCGGTGCTTTCGCCGAGCCATTCTTGAACAGGACCCAATGGGCGACACCGACGGACAGTCTAACGCAGCGCAGCGCGCGCGGGCAGAGATAGATACACCCCCAGATCCCGATTTTCAGAAAACGGGTGGCTTTCTGAGCCGCGTGATCGGCGCGCTGAGCCCGGTTGATGAAGAACACGACCGTCAAGAAACGGTCGTGCACCCTGCGGGACCGCAAACGCATGGGATGATGAACCTGCGCCGGATGCGGGTGGAGGATGTCTCGGTGCCCAAGGCCGATATCACCGCTGTGCCGGTTACGGCCACGCTGGATGAGGTTCTTGCGGTGTTCAAAGAAAGCGGGTTGACGCGATTGCCAGCCTACGAGGGCACGTTAGATACCCCGATCGGGATGCTGCATCTCAAAGATCTGGCGTTGACGCATGGGTTTAACGGCGATCATCACGAGTTTGATATGTCTGCCATGCTGCGCCCGCTTTTGTTTGTGCCACCTGCAATGACCATCGGTGTTTTGCTGACAAAAATGCAGGCCGAACGGCGGCATATGGCGCTGGTGATCGATGAATACGGCGGCGTTGACGGGTTGGTGACTATCGAGGATTTGATTGAACAGGTCATTGGTGAAATCGAAGACGAACACGATGTCGAAGAAGACCAATTCTGGACTATGGAAAAACCCGGGTGCTATTTGGCATTGGCCAAGACGCCGCTCGAAGATTTCGAGGCCGAGATTGGGCAGTCCCTCACGGACCACGAAGAAGTCGACGAAGAAGATATCGAAACGCTGGGCGGGTTGGTGTTTATGTTGTCGGGCCGCGTGCCTGCGCGCGGGGAAGTCGTGGTGCATCCTGACGGCCCCGAATTTGAAGTCTTGGACGCCGACCCCCGCCGCATCAAACGTTTGCGCGTGCGCACGGGCGCGCCCGGCCTTTGATGCACCCGCCCTCCATCCGCCGGTGGCATGTGGGGGGATGGTACCGGGGGCGGCCCCGGATCATGCAGATGGGTCTGGCTGCCTGCGCGGGTGGTGTGGGCGCAGTTGGACAGGCCCCTTATGATCAGCCGGCGGCGCTATTGCTGGCGCTGTCACTGGCCTTTGCGATGGCGCGGCAACATGGCAATCCGCGCGATGCGGCCTGTATCGGGTGGGCATTTGGTGCGGGTTATTTTGGTCTGTCTTTGATCTGGATTTTGCAGCCATTTCAGGTAGATCCTGACCGTTATGGCTGGATGGCGCCTTTCGCCCTGATGTTTCTGAGCGCAGGTTTGGCGTTGTTTTGGGGGGCTGCGTTCTGGGGCGCGCGGCGGTTGTCGCACAAAACCTGGCCTCTCGCGGTGACCTGGGCCGGGGCAGAGCTTGTGCGTGCCTATATTTTTACAGGGTTCCCTTGGGCCAGCCCGGCGCAAGCGTTGGTGAATGGGGCCGCCGGGCAGGGGTTGGCGTGGGTCGGGCCGCATGGGATGACCCTTTGGTTGATGGTGCTGGCGTGGGGGGCGACGGTGCCCGCCCGCGGCTGGGGGTGGCGCGCGGGGCAGGGCGCGGTTTTGCTGGGTGCGACGATAGGGATGTATTTGCCGCCCGCTGCACCGGGCGCAGCGCTGACAGCGCATGTGGTGCGGTTGGTTCAACCGAATGCTGCGCAACACCTCAAATGGCAGCCCGAATTTGCGCGGATGTTCTTTGACAGACAGCTGGAATTCACCGCTGCCCCCCCGCAAATCGGCACGCGGCGCCCGGACCTGACGGTTTGGCCAGAGACGGCGATTACCTGGCGGTACGACGACGCGGGCCCGGCACTTGATATGATCAGGGCCGCTGCTGCGGGGGGGGCTGTTGCGCTTGGGCTGCTGCGTCAGGACAACGCCGTGCTCTTTAATAGTATGGTCGTTTTGGGCGCTGCGGGGGGGCAGACCCAACTATATGACAAACACCATCTGGTGCCGTTTGGTGAATACATACCGTTGTCCGCTGTGGCAGATCGGCTGGGCCTTATGGGGCTGGCACAGACATCTGGGGTGGGTTTTCAGGCGGGGCCAGGGGCCGCGACCTTGGATTTTGGGCCGTTGGGGCGCGGAATCCCACTGATCTGTTACGAAGCGGTTTTTGCACATGACGTCAACGCAGCACCCGAGCGCGCGGATTTCCTGATACAGATTACCAATGATGCGTGGTTTGGTCACGACGCCGGACCGCACCAGCATTTGGCACAAGCGCGCATGCGGGCGATAGAGCAGGGTTTGCCGATGATGCGGGCTGCGAATACCGGGGTTTCCGCCATGATTGACCCCTACGGGCGCGTCCTTGCGCAATTGCCGATGGGGGTGTCTGGGTTTGTTGATGCGCCTTTGCCCCAACCTTTGCCGCCGACCATCTACAGCACGATGGGGGACAAATACCTGATCTTGGTGTTGCTCGTTTTGGCGGTAGGTGCGTACTGTACTGGATTGTCTTCAAATAAAATTTGACCTGCGGTTGTAAGCCACGTAAGCACATCCAGCGCGCCACAACGGCTTCCTGACGTGGCGTTCGGTGATAAATTGGAGCGATACATGTCCCGGAAAAACTATATCTTTACCTCTGAATCTGTCTCAGAGGGGCACCCTGATAAGGTATGCGACCGCATTTCAGACGCTGTGCTGGATGCATTCATTGCGGTTGAACCCGAGGCGCGGGTTGCGGCCGAAACACTTGCGACAACCAATCGTGTGGTCATTGGTGGCGAAGTCGGGCTGTCTGACCGGGCCGCCCTGAAAGACTACATGGGCCGGATCGAAGACATCGCGCGGGCTTGTATCAAAGATATCGGCTATGAGCAGGACAAATTTCACCACGCCACATGCGAAGTGACCAACCTGTTGCATGAGCAATCCGCGCATATCGCGCAGGGTGTTGATGCCGGCGACAACAAAGACGAAGGCGCGGGGGATCAGGGTATTATGTTCGGGTTTGCCACCGACGAGACGCCCGAATTGATGCCCGCGCCCATCCATTATGCTCATGCGGTGCTGCGACGCCTCGCGGAGGTGCGTAAAAACGGGGCGGAACCGACGCTGCGGCCTGATGCAAAAAGCCAGCTGTCTGTGCGATACGAAGATGGCAAACCTGTTGGTGTGACATCGATCGTGTTGTCGACGCAGCATGCGGATGAAAGCCAAACGTCAGACGATATTCGCGCTATTGTGGAACCTTACATTCGTGAAACACTGCCAGACGGGTGGATCACCGATGCAACAGAATGGTGGGTGAACCCGACAGGCACGTTTGTCATCGGCGGGCCAGATGGTGACGCAGGCCTGACGGGACGCAAGATTATTGTGGACACTTACGGGGGGGCGGCACCTCATGGCGGTGGTGCGTTTTCTGGTAAAGATCCGACGAAAGTCGACCGGTCTGCCGCTTATGTCGCACGTTACTTGGCGAAAAACGTCGTCGCATCGGGTATGGCGTCCAAATGCACGATCCAGCTGAGCTATGCCATTGGCGTGAGTAAACCACTGTCGATTTACTGCGATACGTTTGGCACCGGCGAGGTTGACGATGCCGCGATCGAAACAGCTATCGGCAAGATTATCGATCTGACGCCGCGCGGCATTCGCGAACATTTGCAGTTGAACAAGCCGATTTATGAACGGACTGCGGCCTACGGGCACTTTGGGCGAACGCCTGATGCAGACGGTGGCTTTAGCTGGGAAAAAACGGACCTCGTTGAGGCATTGAAGGCCGCCGTCTAACGGCGCGCCCTATCGGTGAGCCCGCCTTAGGTGGGCTTTCCAAACAAGCTCGGCCGGGGTTTTTTGGCCGGGGGGCGGGCCGCCGCAGAAGGGGGTGTGCGCGGTATAACAGGCGCGGTCGCATTCGGGGACGCGTCGTGTTTATCTAACGCGTTCATGACAATAGCGTTTTGCGCAGGCTTACCCCCCACGAGCGGCGCGAGCGCGATGTCGGTTCCTTCATATTTTTCAAGGTCATCGAGAAAGTCCCACAGGCGCATGCAGGAATTTTCGATTTTACCGAACCGCACCGCAATTTGATCTTCGCTCAGGTTTTGGGCCTCGCGCAGATCGCGCATCTGGCGCATGAGACGGCTGAGGACGGGTTTGATCTCGCTGGCGCATTCAGACGAAAACCGCTCTAGCACGGCCTCGATCTGTTGACGCTTAACGTCTTGCTTTTCAATACCGATCGACAGAGACGACTTTTGCAACGCGTTGATCACAGCGTGCTCAAAGGACACGGCCGACAAATCATCCTTGGTGATATAGTCGCTGCACCCGCGCTTTAGGGCCTCAATCGCGATCTCGGATTGACCATCGCCGGCGATCATAATGGTCGCCGCTTGCCGGTTTTTAGGATCAAGGCGGATCGCGTCAAGCGCCATCAACCCAGTCCCATCGGGCATGTTATAGTCCACCAAGATCAGATCGAATTTATCCTGCTGCAACTTTGTGCCCATGGTTTCCAGGCAATCGGCCTCGGCGACGTGGGTGTCAAATTCTAACCCAGAAATCAGTCGCTTCAACCGTGTACGGTCAAACCTTTGATCATCCACTACCAAAATGCTGGCCATTGTCGGCAGCGGTGTGGCCTCTGGTCTGATCCGGGCGTGAATATTTTCCATATCGGCCATGGGTTTTCTCCGTTTTGCAACTCTTAGCTAATCCACCGATGTTAAATGTTGGTGAAATCGCCCCCGCCTGAAGACACAACATTGCAGCGGCGCGCTGTCCGGGCTAAAGCGCGGCCATGACAGAACACAATCGCCCGCACCGAAATTTCTATGGCCGCCTGAAAGGCAAAAGCCTCAAGCGATCGCAAAAGACCTATCTGGATGAGGATCTGGCACCTTTGTCGCCGGGTCTGGTCAGCTGGGAAGACAACCCAGACCGCGCGCCTCTAGACCTAGACGGCCTGTTTGAAAACAAACCCGTCTGGCTGGAAATCGGCTTTGGTGGCGGGGAACATATGGTGCACCAAGCCGCGCAAAACCCGCAGGTTGGGGTGATTGGCGCAGAACCTTACATCAACGGCGTGGCGATGTTATTGGGTAAAATCCGGCGGGCGAGGGTGACCAATCTGGCGGTGCACCCCGGTGATGTGCGCGATTTGTTTGATGTGCTACCGGAGCAATCTATTTCGCGGGCGTTTTTGTTGTACCCCGATCCGTGGCCCAAATCCCGGCACCACCGTCGCCGGTTCGTCACGCCTGAACACCTAGAACCGCTATCGCGCGTGTTGAAACCCGGTGCGATCTTTCGCGTGGCCACTGACATCGAAGACTACGTGCGCCAAACGCTGGAACAGGTGCCGCGCCACGGGTTTGAATGGCTGGCCGAACGCCCCGGCGATTGGCAGCAACCGTGGGATGACTGGATTTCGACTCGGTACGAACAAAAAGCCCTGCGCGAAGGCCGCACACCGCATTATCTGACCTTCCGCAAACGCTAGGCCGGGGCGCTTTGGGCTGGACCCTCGGGGGTGCACGGGCTAAGCCTCGCGCAGTTTTCACGAACCGAGAAATCACATGTCCAGCCACGGCGCACCTATCCCCATGACCTCCACCCCCTGCGGCCCGCTGACGGGCACGGCGCCTGTGCCGGGGGACAAATCCATTTCGCATCGGTCGCTGATCTTGGGCGCGCTGAGCGTCGGCAAGACCGAAATCACCGGCCTGCTCGAAGGACAGGACGTGTTGGATACGGCCAAAGCGATGCGCGCATTCGGCGCCGAGGTCACGGATCACGGGCAGGGCCATTGGTCGGTGCATGGCGTGGGCGTCGGCGGGTTCGCCGAACCTGACCAGGTGATCGATTGCGGCAATTCGGGCACCGGTGTGCGGCTGATCATGGGCGCAATGGCGACATCGCCGATTTCCGCGACCTTCACGGGCGATGCATCGTTGAACGGGCGGCCAATGGCGCGGGTGACCAACCCCTTGGCGTTGTTTGGCACGCAGGCGGTGGGCCGGGCCGATGGCCGGTTGCCCATGACGATTGTGGGCGCAGTGGACCCGGTGCCTGTGACCTACACGGTGCCGGTTCCGTCGGCGCAGGTGAAATCAGCGGTGCTGTTTGCGGGCCTCAACGCGCCGGGCAAAACCGTGGTGATCGAGGCCGAAGCCACGCGCGACCACACCGAACGCATGTTTGCGGGGTTCGGCGCCGAGATTACCGTCGAGGACACCGATGCAGGCCGGGTGATCACGCTGACCGGGCAACCCGAGTTGAAACCCCAAAAGATCGACGTGCCGCGCGACCCATCATCGGCGGCGTTTCCGGTTTGCGCGGCGTTGATCGTGCCGGGGTCAGACGTGTTGGTGCCGGGCATCGGGCTGAACCCCACGCGCGCCGGTCTATATACCACACTGCGCGAGATGGGCGCGGATCTGACGTATGAAAACGAGCGCATCGAGGGCGGTGAACCTGTGGCCGATTTGCGCGCCCGGTTTTCGCCTGACCTGCACGGCATCGAGGTGCCGCCCGCCCGCGCCGCCAGCATGATCGACGAATACCCAGTGTTGTCCGTGGTCGCGGCCTTTGCCAAAGGTCAAACCGTGATGCGCGGCGTCAAAGAGCTGCGCGTCAAGGAAAGCGACCGGATCGACGCAATGGCCACCGGGTTGCGCGCCAATGGCATCACCGTCGAGGACGGCCCCGATTGGTGGGTTGTGACGGGCTTGGGCCACGGCAACGTGCCGGGCGGCGCGACCTGCGCCAGCCACCTGGATCACCGCATTGCGATGTCATTTCTGATTTTAGGCATGGCCGCGCAAAGCCCCGTGCATGTGGATGACGGCGGGCCGATTGCCACGTCCTTTCCGATATTCGAGCCGTTGATGTCCGGGCTGGGTGCGCAGCTGTCGCGGACCGCTGGATGAGCACGCCCTTTACCATCGCCATTGACGGCCCGGCCGCGGCTGGCAAGGGCACGATATCAAAGGCTGTGGCGGCGCATTACGGATTTGCGCATCTGGATACCGGGCTGCTTTATCGGGCAGTGGGGGCCAAGCTGTTGTTGGGCATGGATGCGATGATCGCGGCGCAAACCTTAACAGCCGACGATCTGCAAGCGGGGGATCTGCGCAGCCCCGAGGTAGCACAAGCGGCCAGCAAGGTCGCCGTGATCCGCGAGGTCCGCGCAGCGTTGTTGGATTTTCAGCGCAGTTTCGCCCGGCGCGCAGGTGGTGCGGTGTTGGATGGGCGCGACATTGGCACCGTGATTTGCCCGCAGGCCGAAGCCAAATTATTTGTCACCGCCAGCGCCGATGTGCGCGCGGCGCGGCGGTTTACCGAACTGACCGCGACGGGCGCCCAGATCAGCCGCGCGCAGGTTCTGGCCGACGTCAAAGAGCGCGATGCCCGCGACCGCGCGCGCGCCGAAGCGCCGTTGATTGCCGCGCGCGATGCGGTGGAAATAGACACCTCGCAGCTGACCATTGAGGCGGCGATTGCGGCGGCGATTGCGGCGATTGACACACGCCGACCCTAACGCCCGTGCAGACGTGCTGAATTGTTGCAAAATGCTCACCAAAGGGTGCTTGGCGTTTGGGACGGTGCGGGGCTAGCCTAAGGCGGTATTCACCGTGAAAGGGCACCCCCAATGGGACGATTTATCTTGACGCTGGCGCTGGTTTTTGGGGCATCTCTCGGTCTGGCGCAACAGGCCGAACCGCCCACCGAACCCGCCATGACAATAGAGCGCATGGCGCAGATTATTCAAAACATCGACGCCGATGCCCAGCAGCGCGGCGCGTCGTTTGAGCTGACGATCCAAGATATACCGGTGATTGTGATAGCGGACCCACGTGCAGACCGGATGCGGGCGATGGTGCCAATTCGGTCAGCCGATGGGCTGGAGCCAGAAGAGCTGATGCGGCTGATGCAAGCCAATTTCGACAGCGCGCTGGATGCGCGGTATGCTGTTGCGCAGGGTCGGTTGTGGGGGGTGTTCATTCACCCGCTGAGCCCGTTAAAGCAGGACCAGTTTTTGTCAGGGCTGGCGCAAACGGTGAACGTCGCGCGGACCTATGGGCAGACCTATTCGGGCGGCGCGCAGGTCTTTGGGGGCGGCGATTCCAACGGGATCTTTCAGGATCTGTTTGAAGAACTGCGCAAAGGCCAAGCGCTCTGATCATCTGATCGCGGACGCCGTCGAAACGATGGGTTGCGACCAAGGGGCACCGGAATTGCCAGATAGCGCTTCTGCGCTTGCGCTTGGGGGGATATTTCGGTTATAGACGCGGCGTCGAAGCAGCGGTGACAGCTGGATGACGGAATTCGTGGGCAGGGTCGGTCTTTTACCGGCCCTTCGTTTTTGTCGTTTGTTGCCAAATATGACCAACACGCTGCACCTAAGGTGCGCATTCATCAAAGACCGGCGGAGACAACCGCACGGCCAGACACAACATTAGTTAGGAAAACGACGCCACATGGCAAACACGATGGAAGAGTTTGAAGCACTCTTAGAAGAAAGCTTCGAAATGGACACACCCCAAGAGGGGTCAGTTGTCAAAGGCAAGGTGATCGCGATCGAAGCGGGCCAGGCTATTATCGACGTCGGCTACAAGATGGAAGGCCGCGTTGAACTTAAAGAATTCGCAGATCCCGGTGAAGCGCCCAAAATCGAAGTGGGTGACGAGGTTGAAGTCTTCTTGCGTCAGGTGGAAAACACCCGCGGAGAAGCTGTCATTTCGCGTGAAATGGCCCGCCGTGAAGAAGCATGGGATCGGCTTGAAAAAGCATATGCAGACGAAGAGCGTGTCGAAGGCGCGATCTTTGGTCGCGTCAAAGGCGGCTTTACGGTTGATCTTGGCGGCGCTGTGGCGTTCTTGCCCGGCTCTCAGGTTGACGTGCGCCCCGTGCGGGATGCGGGCCCATTGATGGGTCTTAAGCAACCGTTCCAGATCCTGAAAATGGACCGTCGTCGTGGCAACATCGTGGTTTCGCGTCGTGCGATCCTCGAGGAATCCCGTGCCGAGCAGCGCGCCGAAGTGATCGGCAACCTGACCGAAGGCCAGACGGTCGACGGTGTGGTCAAGAACATCACCGAATACGGTGCGTTCGTGGACTTGGGCGGCGTAGACGGCCTGCTGCACGTCACCGATATGGCTTGGCGTCGGGTCAACCACCCGTCCGAGATCCTGTCGATTGGCGAGACGATCAAGGTGCAAGTCATCAAGATCAACAAAGAAACGCACCGCATCAGTCTTGGCATGAAGCAGTTGCAAGAAGATCCATGGGATCTGGTGGCCGCGAAGTATCCGCTTGATTCTGTGCACACAGGTCGCGTGACCAACATCACCGATTACGGTGCGTTTGTTGAGCTCGAAGCCGGTGTTGAGGGTCTTGTGCACGTGTCCGAGATGTCCTGGACCAAGAAAAACGTACACCCAGGCAAAATCGTGTCGACGTCCCAAGAGGTCGAAGTCATGGTTCTGGAAATCGACGGTTCCAAGCGTCGCGTTTCCCTTGGCCTGAAACAGACCATGCGCAACCCATGGGAAGTGTTTGCAGAAACACACCCCGAGGGCACAGAAGTCGAAGGCGAAGTCAAAAACATCACCGAATTCGGTTTGTTTGTTGGCCTCGAAGGCGACATCGACGGCATGGTACACTTGTCCGACTTGTCATGGGACCAGCGCGGCGAAGAAGCCATTCAAGACTACCGCAAGGGTGACATGGTTGGTGCCGTGGTATCCGAAGTGGACGTCGAGAAAGAGCGCATTTCCCTGTCGATCAAAGCGGTTGGTGGCGACAAATTCGCCGAAGCCGTTGGCGGCGTGAAGCGTGGTTCTATCGTGACCGTGAACGTCACAGCCATCGAAGAAGGTGGCGTCGAAGTGGAATACGAAGGCATGAAATCCTTCATCCGCCGCTCCGATCTGTCGCGTGACCGTGCCGAACAACGCCCCGAGCGTTTCTCGGTTGGTGACAAGGTTGACGTGCGTATCACCAACGTGGATGCAAAATCCCGTCGTTTGGGTGTGTCGATCAAAGCCCGCGAGATCGCCGAAGAAAAAGAAGCCGTAGAACAGTATGGCTCCTCGGACTCCGGTGCATCGCTGGGCGACATCCTTGGCGCCGCGCTGAACAAAGGTGATGACTGAACCTAGGGTTTAATCTAACATTAAAAAGCCCCGCAAGTTCGCTTGCGGGGCTTTTTTTTGTTTCTGCGATATCAAAATGAAACAGGATGGGGGGGGAGATCGTGCCGGCTTTTTCGCGCAACCAAATGCCCAAATCACCCGCCGATAAAATACATTCGGGGTGATCTGAGGCGATCACGTTGTCGGGCATTCCGGTAAAACCTGCGCCATCGGGCGATTGCGCGATAGTGGTGGTGCCCGCTATGTCGTGGATCACCTGCGTGCCACGCATGCCATTGTTCAATTGACCCGATAACACCACCGCAATAGCGCGGTCCCCGTATTCGGCGGCGAGGGTCGTAAACAACGCATCAATCGAAGGACGAAACCCCGATTTTTCGACAGTTTCTGACAGGCGCAATCCGTTGTTCTGGAAAAATGCGTGTTTCGCGCCGGGCACCGCATAGATCTAATCCTTTTCCAAGACATGCCCGTCTGCCACGCTCTTGATCGTGAGCGAGCTGTGCATCGTCGCCATGATGGGCGCGTTCAGGTCTTGGGCAGTTCGGGGATCAGGTTTCTGATGGCGGTCAAACCGCCTGCAGAGGCACTAATAGTGATGACATAGCCGGGCTTATCTTGCGTCGTCCTCCGTGCGTACATCCGTAATTTTTCGGCCCTTGAACCATGTTAGGGCAATTCATAACATGCGAATGGCCCCATGCCGGGGGCTGACGGCTGGCGGTGTATGTCCGAATCATACGGTGGCGCCGCAGTAGGGCGCCCGTCAAGCAGCGCGCGGTAGGCGCGATCCGGCCAAAGATGATCCAAAAAGTGCCTTAAGACAGGCTGGGTGGCCAAAAAAAGCCCAATGCCGGGCACAGGCTCACTTTTCGTGGGACAGGTTTCTTTCTATAGTTATATTTCAGGGCGCTACCAAAGACGCCGATAATCAACGTAGGGATGCCACCATGATCCGGTCAGAACTGATTCAGAAGATCGCCGATGAAAATCCACATCTGTATCAGCGTGACGTTGAACGCATCGTGAATACCATCTTTGAAGAGGTCACCGGGGCAATGTCGCGCGGTGACCGGGTTGAATTGCGCGGCTTTGGCGCCTTTTCGGTGAAAAAACGCGACTCTCGTGTGGGTCGCAACCCGCGTACGGGCGAAACGGTTCACGTCGAAGAAAAGCACGTTCCCTTTTTCAAGACAGGCAAGCTGCTGCGTGACCGGCTGAACGGTAAGGTCTAATGCGGTACATTCGCTACGCGTGCATCGCCGTTTTTGGGATTGCCCTAATTGCGGTGGCGATTGCCAACCGCGGCATGGTGTCGTTGCAGTTGATCCCGGCTGAGGTTGCGGGGTGGTTTTCGGTCAACCCGCAGATCGAACTGCCGCTGTTCATCGTGATTTTTGGCGGCATTATCGTGGGTCTTTTTGTCGGATTTGTCTGGGAATGGGTGCGCGAACACGGCCAACGGGCTGAAGCCGCCAAACAAGCCCGCGAAAAACGCCGGTTGGAGCGTGAAGTGGCCCGTTTGAAGGGCGAAAAACACGCCGGTAAAGACGAGGTTCTGGCTCTGCTCGACGAGGCCAGCTGATCGTGCGGCGACAGACGATAGGGGGTGGCGATGTCTGCTGTAAAACGTCTAAGCCGGCGCACCGTTTACGAAAACCGCTGGATGAAGGTCCATGAAGACGCGGTGCGTTTCCCTGGTGGGGCTGACGGCATTTACGGCGTCGTAGACAAAGAAGACTTTGCGTTGATCGTGCCGCGCCACGCCGATGGGCGGTTTCAACTGGTGGAACAATACCGTTATCCGGTTGGGGGGCGGTACTGGGAATTTCCGCAAGGGTCATGGGAAACGCAGCCGGGTACGGACCCTGAACAGGTCGCGTTGGGCGAATTGGAAGAGGAAACTGGGTTTCGGGCGCGGGGCCTGCGCAAATTGGGCCATCTTTACGAAGCCTATGGGTTTTCCAATCAGGGGTTTCACGTTTTTCTTGCGGACACGTTAGAGGTTGGCCGCGCCAACCGGGACCTTGAAGAGCAAGACATGAAAACAGCCGCCTTTAGCCGTGCGGCCATCACCACGATGATTTCGGACGGTCAGATCAAGGACGCGCAGACCATAGCCGCACTGGGGCTGCTGGCGATCGCCGAAGGGGCATAGCCCGCCTGCTTGCTCCGGCACATCTTGAAACTGCCTTGCGGACATGATCAAACGCGTACATGCCTGACGATACATCAGTTAAAATTTGCGGTTTACGCACGGCCCAAGAGGTCGCTCTTGTTGCAGCGGCTGGTGCGGCCTACTGCGGGTTCACGTTCTTTGAAAAATCACCGCGCAGCGTAAACCTTGCGCAGGCGCGCGCGTTGGCCATTGACGCCCCGCCGGGGTTGGCGAAGGTCGCATTGACTGTCAACGCGGATGATGCGTTTTTGGATGCGCTGACCGCGCAGGTGCCATTGGACATGTTGCAATTGCACGGCCATGAAACGCCCGAGCGTGTGTTGGCCGTCAAGGCGCGCTACGGTTTGCCGGTGATGAAGGCGGTAGGTGTGGCCGACCGCGATGATCTGGCCGCATTGGATAGCTATAACAAAGTCGCCGATCAGATCTTGGTGGATGCCAAACCGCCTAAGACGGCGGATTTACCGGGCGGTAATGGGCTGACCTTTGACTGGCGGTTGCTGGTGGGGCGGCGTTGGCCTGTGCCGTGGATGTTGGCCGGGGGCCTGACCCCGCACAACGTGGCCGAGGCCATTGCCATGACGGGGGCCAAACAGGTCGATGTGGCGTCAGGCGTCGAATCGGCCCCCGGCGTGAAAGACCCGCAGCGGGTTCAGGGATTTGTGACGGCCGCGCGCGGATGACCGTACAGTTTCGCCCCGCGCAGCGTTCTGAGGTTGCGGATGTGGTGGCATTGCTGACGGACGACAGCTTGGGTGCCGCGCGCGAGAGCGACGATATAGCGCCATATTTGGCAGCCTTCGACCAGATGGCCCAAGAGGGCACACACCAGTTGATTGTGGGCGTGCAAGACAGTCGCGTGGTGGCGACCTATCAGATCACATTTATCTCGGGCCTGAGCCTGCGTGCAGCGCGCCGTGGGCAAATCGAAAGTGTCCGCGTCGCCAGTGCGTTGCGCGGGCAGGGCATCGGGCATCTGATGATCGAAGACGCCATTGCACGCGCCACAGCTGCCGGGTGCGGCCTGGTGCAGCTGACCATGAACAAAAGTCGCAGCGACAGCGCTCGTTTCTACGCAGACCTTGGCTTTACGCCCTCGCACATCGGGTATAAACGCAACTTGATTTGACAGGAGTGCGCGGGATGGCCAACGATCTTTTTAACTCTTTCATGACGGGCCCGGATGAAAACGGCCGGTTCGGTGATTTTGGCGGGCGGTTTGTATCTGAAACCCTCATGCCGCTGATCCTTGAGCTGCAAGAGCAATATGAAATCGCCAAAACAGACGACAGTTTTTGGGCGGAAATGAACGACCTGTGGACCAATTATGTCGGGCGCCCCAGCCCGCTGTATTTGGCGCAACGGCTGACCGACCATCTGGGCGGCGCCAAAGTCTACATGAAACGCGACGAACTCAACCACACCGGCGCGCATAAAATCAACAACGTGTTGGGCCAGATCATTCTGGCGCGCCGCATGGGCAAAACCCGGATTATCGCCGAAACAGGGGCGGGCCAACACGGTGTGGCCACGGCGACGGTCTGTGCGAAATTCGGTTTGAAATGCGTGGTTTACATGGGCGCGCATGACGTTGAGCGTCAGGCGCCTAATGTGTTCCGTATGCGGTTGCTGGGCGCCGAAGTCGTGCCTGTGACCTCGGGCCGTGGCACGTTGAAGGACGCGATGAACGACGCGTTGCGTGACTGGGTGACCAATGTGCGCGACACGTTCTATTGCATCGGCACCGTGGCCGGGCCGCATCCTTACCCCGCGATGGTGCGCGATTTTCAGGCGATCATCGGCAAAGAAGTGCGCGACCAAATGACGGCCGCCGAAGGCCGGTTCCCCGATACGCTGATTGCGGCCATTGGCGGTGGGTCAAACGCGATGGGGCTGTTTTACCCGTTCCTTGACGACAAGGACGTGGGCATTATTGGTGTCGAGGCGGGCGGCAAAGGTGTGAACGCCAAGATGGAACATTGCGCGTCCTTAACGGGCGGCCGTCCCGGTGTGTTGCATGGCAACCGCACGTATCTGTTGCAGGATGACGATGGGCAGATCCTCGAAGGGTTCTCTATTTCGGCGGGGTTGGATTACCCCGGTATTGGCCCAGAGCACGCGTGGCTACATGATATTGGCCGCGCAGAATACGTGGCGATCACCGACAAAGAAGCGCTAGAGGCGTTTCAACTGTGTTGCGAGCTGGAAGGGATTATCCCCGCGCTGGAACCCAGCCACGCCTTGGCCCATGTGATGAAGATCGCCCCTGATTTGCCTAAAGATCACATCATTTGCATGAACATGTGCGGACGTGGTGACAAAGACATCTTTACCGTCGCCAAGGCGCTTGGGTTTGAGATGGGTGAGTTTGCCTGACCCATGGGGAAAAATCTATGAAGCTAAACCCCACATGTATGTGGGGTTACTTCAATAGAAACTTTGCCAATATTGGGTAGCTCTACGTAGCCTGAGCGTGTGATTGCAAAACCGCAAGAGGCACGATGTCCAAGGCGCGTTTGTGGGTGGCGGACAGGTTCACCTGTGGCGCGCAGCCCTCGTCGTGGGCTTGCAGAAACCGGCTGGCGCATAGGCACCACGCATCACCGGGTTTGAGTCCTGCAAACCCATATTCGGGGCGCGGGGTGCTCAGATCGTTGCCCACGTATTTCGAATAGGCCAGAAATTCGGCGGTCATTACCGCGCATACTGTGTGGCTGCCTTGATCGGCTGCGCAGGTGTTGCAATGGCCATCGCGGAAAAACCCGGTGACGGGGTCGGCGCCACAGAGCGCCAGCGCGTCGCCCAAAACATTGATACTGTCGTCTTGTTCCATGCTCGTCTCCGATTGTCGTGGGGGGCCGTTAGGTTGCGCCGGACCAGCGCACCCAGCGTCCGTGAAAATCTGCGCGCCCCAAATGCAACGTTATATCCCCCGGCCACAGGCGCAACACCAATGCGGCGCCGATGTTGCCTGTGGTGTCGCCGTCGCTTTCCATCGACAACCATGCCAGCGGGCGTGCGTGCGTAGCGGCTGCACCGGCGGTTTCGATCAGGGCACGACCACGGGCCTGTGCATCCGCCGGGAAATACTGCCACGCCACCGTGTGTTGGATCAGATGCACATGGCCGTTGGGGGCGGCATCAAGGCGGGTCGCCAGCCAATCAATAGCGTCACCTTGGGCGATGGGCGCATCCATCACCGCAGCCGCCGCGCGGGTCAGGGCCAACCTGTGGGGTTGGTCCGGCCATAGATACGCCGTCAGACGCAACATATCATCTGCGCGCGCAGGGTCGAGCGGGTTCAGGTCGACGCCCGCGCGTTCGGTGATGCGGGGCGTCACAACGGGGGGCAGGGGGCCGTCCCAGTCGGGCTGCAACGTCAAGGCAGGGTCGGGCGGCGCAATTTGCGCGCCGGGCAGCGACAGCGCGTAGTGATCCCACGTCAGGTTTAGCCCGCCACTGGCCCCCAGTTCTGACACCACGAAGGGCAGATCAAACCGCTGTGCCGCAACCGCCGCACCTGCGATCAGGGCGGCAGAACGGCGGACTTCGTTGGTTTGCGGTGGGCTTTCGACCCAGTCCAACAAGAACGCCTCGTGGGTGTGTATCGCGGCCAGAACGGCATCACGCAGGGCGGCATCCGTCACCTGCGCGGGCGGGTACACGGCGGCCAGATCCGGTGCGCGGCGGCTTAGCACCAGGGCATGCAAGCCACCCGCCGTGCGCAGGGGCAACGAATGCCCCGCAGGCCCCACATCGCCGGTGAACACCGCCAACCGCCGCGCCAAACCGCTGTTTTGCGGCCAGTTATCGGCCAATAGGCGCAACAGTTGCCCCATAAAAGGCGAGCCCAACCGCTCGCAACTGACGGCCTGATCGGTGAAGGCCGCGCGCAGGGTCATCGGAATTTGTCCATCAGTTTTTGTAGCGGCGAGGGCGCGTCAGGGGCGGGGGTAACCGCAGGAGGTTGGGGCGTGTCACTGCGTGGTTTGGGGGCTTTCTTTCCTGTGCCCGACCGGGGCGGAGCCACGCGCAATGCCACGGCGTTCATGAATTTGGGCGCATCACCCGCCGCCAAAAACGGCGCGCCATCACTGAGCCCGCGCAGAACATCATCCAACCATGCCTCGTCGGCTTTAGCGAAATCATGCAGCACATAGGACGCCACGCGATCTTTGTGGCCGGGATGGCCCACACCCAACCGCACGCGTGCATAGTCGGGGCCGACATGCGCATGAATGGACCGCAATCCATTGTGGCCCGCGTGACCGCCGCCAACCTTATGTTTGACCTTGCCGGGGGCCAGATCAAGCTCGTCGTGCAGGACGACAACATCAGCGGGGTCCAGTTTGTAAAACCGCATGGCGGCCTGCACCGATTGGCCCGAATTGTTCATGAAGGTTTCAGGCTTTAGCAACACCGCCCGGTCAGACCCAAACCGCCCCTCTGTCAGGCTGCCTTGGTGTTTGGCTTTCCACGGGCCAAACCCATGATCACCGGCAATCCGGTCCAATGCCATGAACCCGATATTGTGCCGATTGTGGACATATTTCGCGCCCGGATTTCCCAAACCGACGAATAGTTTCATGGCGTTGCTCCTTGATGTTGCGGTGCAGCATAACAAAGCCCGCCGACAAACGAAATACGGGGCCGCAAAGGGCCCCGCATCGTGCATTCATCTTGGAACGCGTCTTATTCTGTGGCGTCTGCCGCGTCTGCACTCTCTTCGGCTTCGTCGTCGTCATCTGACGAAGACAGACCGGCGGGGGCTGACAGCTGTGCGATAACGAAATCGCGGTCAATTGTCGGTTTGGAACCCTCTGGCAGGTTGACCGATGAGATCGTGATGTTGTCACCAAGCTCTAGTTCGGACACGTCGATGGTGATGTGGTCGGGGATATCACCCGCGGTCACAACCAATTCGACTTCGGGGCGGATCAACGTCAGAACGCCGCCCTTTTTCAGGCCCGGGGATACGTCTTCGCCGATCACTTCAACCGCAATAAACAGGTTGATTTGGGTGGTCCGACGCAGGCGCATGAAATCGATGTGCGTGGGCAAATCTTTGACCACGTGGCGCTGCACGTCGCGGCAGATCACACGCACGTCGTCGTGGCCTTCGACCTTCATGTTGAACAGGGTCGACTTAAACCGACCTGCGCGCAGCTTTTTGATCAACACGTTGAACGGGATGTTGATCGGCAGCGGGTCAACGTCGCCACCAAATACGATACCAGGAACCATGCCGTCGCGGCGGGCCTGACGAGCGGCGCCCTTGCCTGTCCCCGTGCGTTCCTGAGCTTCAAGATCCGGAATTGCTCCAGCCATCTTTTCTCTCCAATTTGTTTAGGGCGGGGCTCCTCCAAGGCTGTAGCCCCGCGTGAAGTCGCGCGTATAGACCGGTTTGACGCGCGTGAAAAGAGGTTTCTCGCAACGGCGCTTTTGCGGGTGTCGCGGGCGGGCGGATCAGTCTGGGCGTGGCCCGTGGCTAGTCTTGCCAGTCGCCCTCAAACCCCTTGGGGATCAGCAAGTTATGGCGCCCCAAGTCGTTCACTTGGGTTTCACCACACAAGGCCATGGTGGTGTCCAGTTCTTTGTGGATCACCTCTAACGCGCGGGTCACCCCCTGCTGCCCCATGGCCCCTAAGCCATGGATGAACGCGCGCCCGATATAGGTGCCTTTGGCGCCCATAGCGACGGCCTTGAGCACGTCTTGACCAGACCGAATGCCACCGTCCATATGCACCTCGATTTTGTCGCCAACCACATCCAAAATTGCGGGCAGGGCGCGGATCGAACTGATCGCACCATCCAACTGGCGCCCGCCGTGGTTGGACACAATAATCGCATCCGCCCCTACCTTTAGCGCCATTTTGGCGTCTTCGGCATCTAGGATGCCTTTCAGGATCACCTTGCCGCCCCATTGCTGTTTCAACTGGGCGATCTTGTCCCAATCCAACGTCGGATCAAAGCTCTCTGCGGCCCAAGTGCTTAGGGAACTGGGGTCAGAAATGCCCTGTACGTGGCCGACGATATTGCCAAATTCGCGACGCTTTGCCCCCAGCATTTCAATGCCCCAGGCCCATTTCGTTGCCAGATTGGCCATGGTTTTGAGCGTCAATTTGGGGGGCGTAGACAGCCCGTTTTTGATGTCCTTGTGGCGTTGCCCCAATATTTGCAGGTCAAGTGTGATCACCAATGCGGAACATTTCGCGTCCTTTGCGCGCTGGATCAAGCGGCTGATGTAATCGGTGTCTTTCATCATATAGAGCTGAAACCAAAAGGGCTTGGTGGTCGCTTCGGCGACGTCTTCGATGGAATTGATAGACATTGTCGACAGCGTGAAGGGCACACCAAAGGCCTCGGCGGCGCGGGCGGATTTTATCTCGCCATCGGCGTGTTGCATGCCGGTGATGCCAACCGGAGCCAAGGCCACGGGCATCGACACATCTTCGTGGATCATCTGGCTGGCGGTGCTGCGGCCGCTCATATCGACAGCCACCCGTTGGCGCAGACGGATCTGTTCAAAATCGGTGATGTTTTCGCGGAAGGTCTGTTCTGTCCAACTGCCCGATTCTGCATAGTCGTAAAACATTCGGGGGACCCGACGTTCGTGCCGTTCCTTGAGATCTTGGATTGTGGTAATTGTCGGCATGACGCCCTCTCGCATTGGTCAGTTTTGGTTACCAATTTAGACATGGAAGATCAATCTCTGAAAGCGCTAGGCGAGCCGACAACAGATGTTAATCTGTCATGAAGCCATCATTGATGGACGGTGAGGACACCACCGACACGGCCACGCAATCACGCGTCGCCATAGAGGAACTGCAATCCGCGGTTACCCTGTTTGAAAGAAGTCACACGAGGTTAAACCAAGACCCTAAACTTGATCCCATGGTGATTGTGATTGTATTCCCAACCAGATCAATTGGGGCAATCCCTTGATATGCGTGTGCATGAATGCATTCATTATGCGGTGTCTCAAGACCCGAAATCGCCGGCAAACAGTATCGAAATGATATTGAACGAACTTGTGACTGAAGAAGGTGACACGCAGAGCGGCGACGGTCGAGAGTCGGTGGAGCGTGCCATGAGTACGGTGCAAAGAATTGCTGTGCAGGTCGAAGATATCCTCGACTATGCCTTTGCCGCGACGGAAACGGCCGAGATCGAAAACGTAGACATCAACGAATGTGTTGAGGAGGCGCTTGCAAACTTAAAGTCTGAAATAGAGCAAAAGTAAGCGGTTGTGACTGTCGATGCGGCCTCTCATGTGGTTGGGTCCCGGCGTTAGATTACGCTTCTATTTCAGAATTTGATTGGGAATGCGTCGCAATACCAACCCTCTGGGAAATAAGCATGTGTCGACGTCTCAGCGGAAAACTTACCCAATGGCAATGGTGTGCAGATTGTTGTTGCGGACAATGGGATTGGGATTGCCCCGGCAGACCACAAGCGGATCTTCAAGCTGTTTGAACGGCTTCATCTTAGAGATGAATACGCCGGTACGGGGCTGGGGTTGGCGACATGCATCCGCGTCGCCGATTTGTAGTAAGGCAGTTGTTTTAGCGTTCATTTACGGCCAACCATCGAAAGCAGCACAAAGAAAATAAGCGGGGCGAACGCATGAAGCGGGCTAAACCACTGGGGCGGGTGATGTTGATTGACGACGAACCGTTTGATCAAAAGCTCTATCAGCGCATTATTGGGCGCTCTGAAATGGAGGCCGAGATCATTGGGTTTACCAAGTCGGCAGAGGCTGTGGTGTACCTGAATGATGATACGCAGCCGCTGGTTGATTTGATTTTGTTGGATATACGAATGCCACAAATGGACGGTTTTGAGTTCCTTGATACGGCGCAGAGTTTTGGGTCGCGCATACGAGATGCCGGTTTTATGAGGCTAACAACGTCGGTGAGCCCTGACGGTCACGCGCGCAGAAGCGCATATTGCGATCAAGGGATTCATGAACAAACCTCTCAATAGAGATCACTTGGACGAGTTTGTGGAGATCCTGAACCATACCGATGTGGAAATGGGATGCTAACGTAACGTAAACCCAAGCTAGATCGCAATGCGACATGACTCGAAATGTAATTTTTAGCGGTTGAAATAGGCAGTATAATATGCGCCAAGAAAACGTGTGGGGCCTAGGGACGATCTAGTTATGTTTTTGCGCGTGGCAAGCATGTTACGCAGCGGTTGTTTTGCCGGTGTGTGTCAGAGCGCATTTATTGCGAGGAAATAGTAAGCGGCATTCGAACCAGGGAATATCGACGCAGGTAAAAAACGGTGTGGTGGCTTTGGAGCAGGGCCTGCTAAAGCGGGTTTTGCGGAGGCGTAGAGCCAAGAAATACAATGGTTCCGAACTCATATGCCGGGCCTTTTCCCAAAGAGTGCGATTACCTGTTCAGGTGGAAATTGGTCAAATACTATGCGCGCCATCCGACAGAGATTTGACAAAGGCTAAAACGTCTTTTACCGGCTCGCCTGCAGCAATCTTGCTGACGATAGCCGACCCCACAACGACCCCGTCGGCGACGCTGGCGATTGCGCGCGACTTTTCTGGGCTGTTGACGCCAAAACCAACGATCACGGGCAAACCGCTGGCCGATTTGATCCGCGCAACGGCCGGGCTCACGTCCACTGCCTGTGCTTCAGCCGCACCGGTAATCCCTGTGATGGACACGTAATAAACGAACCCGGATGTATTCTGCAAAACGCGCGGAAGACGTTTTTCGTCGGTGGTGGGTGTTGCGAGACGTATGAAATTCAAACCCGCTGCCTGAGCAGGCAAACACAATTCGCTGTCCTCTTCGGGCGGTAAGTCGACAACAATGAGACCATCGATGCCCGCAGCCTTGGCAGCCTCTAAAAAGCGATCCACGCCGTAGCTGTAAATCGGATTGTAATATCCCATCAATACGATGGGGGTAGTGTGGTCCGTTTCGCGAAAACTGCGCGCCAGTTCCAACGTTTTTTGCAAAGTCATGCCGCCGTCTAATGCACGTTGCCCGGCCAGCTGAATGGTCGGCCCATCTGCCATAGGATCTGTAAACGGAAGACCAAGCTCGATGACATCGACACCCGCGGCAGGCAACCCGCGCACAATTTCCAACGACGTGTCAAAATCAGGATCGCCGGCCATGACATACGCAACAAAGGCTTTCTTCCCAGCGGTTGCGAGTTCTGCAAATTTGGCGTCAATGCGGCTCATGGCACGTTCCTCTCACTATCTGTGCCACGCAATGCCTAAAAGCGCGCGGGAAATCAATGCATCAAAGAGGCCTGCAACTTACAGTATGGTGCATTGGCGCGCGGTTTTCGTGACGTTGGGCTCGTACGGCGTTTTTGTGCGGGATCTGCGGAAACATCCCAGGCTGCGCGGGGACTTGTTTTGCCCCTTAAGAGGTCATAGGACAGCGCTAATCAGGAAAGGACGCTGACATGGGTTTCAAAATGGGTATCGTTGGTTTGCCGAATGTGGGAAAATCGACCCTTTTTAACGCGCTGACCCGGACGGCGTCAGCGCAGGCTGCGAATTTTCCATTCTGTACCATTGAGCCCAATGTGGGCGAGGTCGCGGTCCCGGATGCCAGATTAGACAAATTGGCTGATATTGCCAAATCCAAGCAGATTATCCCGACCAGAATGACCTTCGTTGATATTGCCGGGTTGGTCAAAGGAGCGTCAAAAGGCGAGGGGCTGGGCAACCAATTCTTAGCAAACATTCGTGAAGTCGATGCGATTGCACATGTTTTGCGGTGTTTTGAAGACGGGGACGTCACCCATGTAGACGGGCGGGTTGATCCCGTCGCAGACGCCGAGACAATCGAGACTGAGTTGATGTTGGCCGATATAGAGAGCATTGAAAAGCGGCTGCAAAATATTGTTCGCAGAGTGCGTGGAGGCGATAAAGAGGCGGTTCAGCAAGAGCGATTGATGAATGCGGCGCTTTCTGCATTAGAAGCGGGTGAACCGGCCCGGGTTGTGAAGATAGATGAAGATGATGCTAAAGCATGGAAAATGCTTCAGCTTTTGACGACCAAGCCTGTTCTTTACGTATGCAACGTTGGAGAAGCAGAAGCCGCCGAAGGGAATGCCCATGCTGACAAAGTGGCCGAAATGGCCGCTGCTGAAGGTAATTCCCATGTTGTTATTTCGGCTCAAATTGAAGAAGAAATTAGCCAGCTGGAACCCGATGAGGCAGAGATGTTTCTTGAAGAAATGGGGCTCGCAGAGGCGGGGTTGGATCGCCTGATCCAGGCGGGCTACGCTTTGCTACATCTCGAAACCTATTTTACTGTGGGGCCAAAGGAAGCGCGCGCTTGGACAATCCGAAGCGGAACTTCTGCGCCAAAAGCTGCCGGGGTCATCCATGGCGATTTTGAGAAAGGGTTTATTCGCGCCGAGACGATAGCCTATGATGATTATGTCGAGGTGGGCGGGGAGCAGCGCGCAAAAGAGGCCGGTAAAATGCGGGCTGAAGGTAAATCATATATTGTAAACGATGGGGACGTGCTGCATTTCTTGTTTAATAATTGAGGTGCAGGTAGTCATTTGTTGGCCGACTATCTCGCGCTGAAATTATTCATACCGCTACGGAGGTGGTTTTCTGTACTACGTACGTAGTTATCCTTGCCCGATAGGCATTTGCGGGGTAAGTTCGAGAGGCGTGATGGATACGCTGGCTCGGGGCGGCATGCCTTTTGGTGATCTGATACAACCACCTGCTGACAATCGACGAAACAGGCGCGTCGCGTGACGATCAGATGATCGAAGGCCTGTGGCAGTTCCTGAAGTGTGGATGCGTCTACTTGTTTGCCTTTGAGACAGTTTCTGAACGTTATCGACGACTTCAGCTGCAAATGTATGACTGCCGTGGTTGATACATCGTTGTCGGGCGAAGGTGTTGTTCGTAAGTTGGCGCGGATCGCTGAGAGGCGCGGCTATGCTAGTTGGAGATCGACATCACCTATAGCAGAGTATCCGTCCGTTGAACGCGCGTTTTAGCTGGGTTCCTTAGTATTGAGACGATCCAAGTAAGGCTTTTCTATCCGCCACCATGTTAGGCCGCCGCAAAGCGTTGGAGAGTGCCCGATTTTCTGTGTCAGAGTAATTTGACCCATGCTACCAAATTGAAGGAGCATGACGACAATGACGACAATGACGATTTCCAAGGAACTACTGGACGAGCTGCTTAGCGGGGTTGAACGCCCCGAGGATTTGTTGGTGACAAAGGTCTGATGAAGGAACTCAAGGTTCGGCTGATGGAACGGATGCTGGGTGCTGAGTTGACCGAACACCTTGGCTATGAACCGAACGGAGAACCTGCCAGTCAGCAGGCCAACCTCCGCAATGGGGCGATCCGCAAAGTGCTGAAGGGCAATGATGGTGCGGTTCCCATCGACATCCCGCGTGACCGCGACGGCAGTTTCGAGCCGGAACTGATCCAGAAGGGTCAGACCCGGATTGACGGGATGGATGACAAGATTATCGCGCTTTATGCGGCTGGTCTGTCGACCCGCGATATTCGTGCCCATCTTGAAGAGGTTTATGGTCGTGAAGGTTTCAACCGACCTTATCAGCCGCGTCACTGATGCCGTTCTGGAGGAGGTGTCGGATTGGCAAAACCGGGCACTGGAACCGATGTATCCTATCGTTTTCCTTGATGCGCTCAGGGTCAAAATCCGCGATGCGGAAATCCGACAGGTCAAAAGCAAGGCGGCTTACGTGGCCCTGGGCGTCACTCCGGAAGGCGAGCGCGAGGTTCTGGGCCTGTGGATCGCAGCCACCGAAGGTGCCAAATTCTGGCTCTCAATCATGAACAATCTCAAAAACCGGGGAGTGGAGGACATCCTGATCGCCGTAGTGGATGGCCTGAAAGGCTTTCCTGACGCCATCAATGCAGCCTTCCCCGACACTATCGTCCAGACCTGTATCGTGCACCTGGTTCGCCATTCCCTGAACTTCTGCGGATGGAAAGGTCGCAAGGAGCTTGAAGCGGATATATCAGGCCGTTGACGACGAGGAAGCCGCCAAAGCGCTGGATGATTTCGAGGCCGAATGGGGCGGTAAATATCCCTCAATCGGTCCAAGCTGGCGACGCGCATGGCAGGAGGTCATCCCGTTCTTTGCCTTCCCGCCAGCGGTGCGCAAAATCATCTACACCACCAACGCCATAGAAAGTCTGAACCGGGTGATCCGAAAAACCACCAAAACGCGCGGCAGCTTGCCAACCGACGAGGCCGCGACAAAGCTGATCTATCCCGCAATCGGCAGCTTTGAGAAAGCTGGGTGGTGCGTCAGGGAATGGGTTGCCGCTCGCAATCAGTTCGCCATTCTTTATCCAGAACGGTTCAACAGATGACCCGTCTCAATAGCATGGGCCGAACCCCATACAAAGAGTTTCAGACACTTCC
>NZ_JBDVLG010000040.1:0-12912 GCF_039970775.1 Roseobacter sp. | reverse complement strand
TTTTAAGACATCGCGCTCCTCAGTCATCTGCGCCAGCTCACGCTTGAGCCTCCGGTTCTCAGCCTCATGGTCCACAGATGATGCTTGTGACGCGGCCTTCGCGTAAAACTTCATCCATTTGCAAAGCGAGTAAGTACTAACGCCTAAACGGTCTGAAACCTCGCGAACTGGATATCAACGTACCGTGATCTGATGCACCGCATCACGTTTGAAGTCTTCACTGGAATTTAGCTTCCCCAGAACGGCCTCCTTGCCTCAAAGTTAGGGAAAAAAATCCCTACATTACTCAGAACTAGTCAGACATCGTCTCTGCACGGTTCCGCGTGGTTGTCACCCGTCGCCTGAAGTTCGCCTGCCGGTCCTGCACGCACGGTGTTGTTCAGGCTCCTGCACCCGCGCGGCTCATTCATGGCGGTATGCCAACAGATGCCACGGTGGCGCAGTGCTGGTCAGCAAGTAAGCTGATCATTTGCCGTTAAATCGCCAAGCACAGATTTACAGCCGCCAAGGTATTGATCTGGACCGTTCCACCCTTGCGGGATGGGGTGAAGGGCGTCTTGAGTTTGATGCAGTGGATCAAACCAACCTTCAACGGGTGGAGCCCTGTCTGGCAAAGCGGCCTATGAACTGCGGCCCGTGTCTGGTGCGCTGATCGCCGACCTGAAGCAGTCCACCAAGCTCTTCATGGGCGAGACCCGCGCTCCAGTGCTGGACCCTGACAAACGCAAAACCATTTGGGCACTGGACCGCGATGACAGACCATGGGCTTGCGCGGCTCCGCCCCGCGCGGCCTGTATATATGCGTCAGGGCGGCCCGGCCAACATACCGATGACATTTTGAAGGACTTCTCGGGCATCCTTCAGGTGGATGGATATGCAGATTACAATCGCCTGCTCAAACGTGTCGATAACAATGTTGCTTTGGCGTAATGCTGGGCGCATGCGGGGCGCAAACTGCACGAGGTTGCGCAATCCGGCACGGCCCCCATCGCGGAAGGGGGCTAAAGCAGATCGCCATCCTTTAGCGTATCGAGCAAGACATCCGGGGCCTGATAACCGAAGCCCGGTTGGCCGCGCGGCAAGGCCGGGCAGCACCATTGATTGTCGATTTTGAAACGTGGTTAAAAGTCCACTGCGCCCGCGCATCGGCCAAAGCGCCCTTGGGTCAGGCGCTCAAGTACGTCGCCAAATATCGGGAGGGGCTTTGCCTCTTCCGGACCGATGGCCGCATCGAGATGGACAATAACGCGGTCGAGCGCACGATCCGTCCTATCGCCTTGAGCCGTAGACTGGGGCGTCATCGCATCCCTGATCGAGACCTACAAACTCAACGCAGTCAATCCCCACGCATATTCAACAGACACGCTCATAGCCATCTGCGCTAGTCACAAACAAAGCCAGATCAACGACTTGCTACCATGTAACTACAACAAACAGCTGGAAGCGGCGCACCGCTTACGGAAAATGATGCCAAGTAGAGATTACTTTGCCCGCGTGGAAATGGCACTTTTTAAGGGCACATGCGTACGACCGGGTGCGTCGGGTATGAAATCGGAGTCCAAAATAGCCGCTTGAAGTTTCATATTTTTCAGTAAGTGCGTGCATCTACATTCGCGCTAAGGCGCGGCATAAAAGAGTGTGCCTAAGATAGCCGGTACAGAGGTTGACTTAACTACGTTGTCTGCTTTTTCGATTCTCTTTCACATATTGAACGAGCGTCGGGAGGTTTAAGGGGCGCGAAAAATAGTACCCCTGCAAACGTTGGGCACCAAGATGGCTCAGGATACGGGCATGTTCGGCGGTCTCAACGCCTTCAGCGATGATGCCAATATCAAGAGCATGCCCTATTTCGATAATTGATTTCACCAAACGGGTCGCGTTATTGCCTTGAGCCATCGGTGTGATCAAACGACGATCGATTTTGAGTTGATCCGGTGCTATTCTTTGTAAAGCAACGATAGAGGCCCGCCCGCTGCCAAAGTCGTCTACCTCCAAAGAAATGCCCATCTCGCGCAATTGATCGAGTTGCATCATGAAGGCGTCGCTTTCTTCCTCCAAGAAGATGGTTTCCAAAAGTTCAAACGCAACATGCCCCGAATAGTTGGCGGCCAAACGGCCAATGTCTGAGATACCGTCTATTTGAATTCGGTTGGCGCTGACGTTGAATGAGAGGCTGGGATAACCATCAACCCCCGAAAAAGCATGTTCGCATTCTGAAATCGCGGTTTCGAAAATGACCCGGTCAATGTCGGAAACAACGTTCAAATCCGAAGCGACACCAAGAAACTGATCAGGGGAAAGGACGCCATTGGTTGGGTGGCGCCATCTGGCTAACGCCTCAATGCCGACAACCCGCCCGGTTTTTGCATCTACTTGTGGTTGATAATACGGGATAAATTCATGGTGCTCCAACCCTCGAATAATATCGTCTGCCAATCGTTTGGTGCTGCGCATGTCTTCGATGTCGGAGGTGTCGAATATCGCAACCTGGCTTCGGCCAGCACGTTTTGCTTTGTAAAGGGCGACGTCCGAATTGATCAACAGGTCGCTTTCGTTGGCAAGCGGCGTTCGCGCAATGCCGATGGACGCACCAAATCGGCACTCTCGCCCCTCGAACGTTGACGGTTTTATCAGGTCAGCCAGCAACGCTTCGGCCAATTGTTCGGGGCGGTCACCGTTTTCGGGAATGTGCAAAAGCACCACGAATTCGTCCCCGCCGATCCGCGCAACGACGTCGTCACCACGCACTTTTGACTGGATGCGGTGGGCCACATCCATCAAAACATGATCACCCGCCGAGTGCCCAATTGTATCGTTGATTTGTTTGAACCGGTCCAAATCGATATGAAGGGCCGCCAGTTCGCCGCCGGTTTTGCGACGCAATTCCGAGAGCGCATCGAATTTTTCAGATAGATAACGGCGATTTCCGAGACCCGTAAGTTGGTCATGTAGGGCTTTGAATGTGATTTGTTGATTGGCATCTTCGAGTTGACTTGCATAGGTTTCCAACGCGCGTCGTTGCCGTACGCTTTCTGTTACATTCAGGCGTAACACAAGGAGTTCGCCATTTTCAGACCGCGACCGCACTATTCTATAGTGGGTGTCATTGGCCATCTCGAAGTCTTCTTCTAACGTATCAACTATACTTGGCCGGGCGTAGGCGTTTAGCCACGCGTCTTCACGCCCTCTTGCAGCCGGGATCTGCCCCTGCTGAATGGAAAGCTTCAGGACGTCACGGACGGACATGCCCACATAGATATCTTCGGGGGTATCGGTGATGGAATTTGCAAATGCGGGGTTCCATATTGCCAGCTGCAGATCCGGGTCATAAATCGAAAACGGATCTGGAAACGCATTGATGGCAGAGATCAGTCGATCTTGCGTTTCCTGCAAGGTGCGCTTTTGACGAACCAGCTGGGTGGTATCCAGACGGACAAAAATCAGATCACCGTTGCGCGATTTTGATCGCAGCAACCGGAAATGTTGGTCATTGGGCAGTTCGATATCCTCGACCGGCTGCAAACTAAGGGTCGCTTCCAATGTCGTCTGCAACCATGTTTCTTCGCGCCCCTTGGCTTGTGGAAAGCGTTGGTTTTTTAGCCCCGTTCGCAGGACGTCTTCGACGGACATGCCAACGCGAAGCTCTGATGGGTCGTCGGTCAGCGCAGCTGTGTAGCTGTCGTTCCAAACAGCAAGCCGGTGCGCCTTGTCATAAATGCAAAACGGCGCAGGGTACGCGCTTATCGCGGCCAAAAGGCGTTCTTGTAGGGCCTCTGCTGCGCGACGTTGTTGGACCAATTCGGTTGTATCCATTTGAATAACAACAAAATCCCCATTGGGGGCCTGACTGCGCAGAACGCGCCGGTGCACGTCGCCAGGCAATTCCAGATCCGTCGGAGCGGAGGGGCAGAGCGCAGTATCAGACCCTTGCGGTTCTTCCTGCGTGCCGGTCGCATGGCTCGCGATGATGCGACCGCTGCGCGCGGCCAACGCTTCGACTTGGGCGTTAGTCATCCCAACGGCCAAATCATCGGGGGTATCAGTGACCAATGTGGTGAACGCGTCGTTCCACATCACAAGGCGGGTATCCGCGTCGTATATCGCAAAAGGGTCGGGATAGGCGTTGAGTGCGGCGATTGTGCGGTCGTACAATGCGGTCGATTGGCGGCGTTGATGAACCAGTTCGGACACATCCAGCCGGATAATGACCAAATCACCATTTTCGGCGACACTGCGTAGGATCCTGTGATGCGTCCCATCGGAAAATTCGATGTCTTCGACGGAATGTTCTGTCCGTTTGAGATGTTTGATCCGGTCATAATAGGCCTGCCGGTCTTGGGGAGGCACGATAATTTTTCCGTCGTCAAACGCGACGTTCAACACGTCGTGCATTGTCATCCCAATACGAACGGACCTTGGATCCACCGCCATAGATTTTTTGTATGCGGCGTTGCTGATAACCAACCGCATGTCTTTGTCATAGATCGCAAAGGGGTCGGGGTAGGCATTGATGGCAGACACCAAACGGGTTTGGGATACCATTAGCTGTGTGTTGATAACTTCTTGCTTTGAAAGCAAAAGGTCGCGATCTTTTACGGCGTTTACGGCTGTTTTCTCGCGGTCTTTCAGATCCGAGATGTCGCGAAAGGTCGCGCAGGTATAGAGGCCCCCGGTTTTGGTGTCTGGGATGGTAAACAACGATATGCTGGCCCAAAATTTGGTGCCATCGGCCCGCAGGCATCGCGAGTCTACTTGTATTTTATTGGTGTGTTGGCGCAGCAGCTGGCCCACCTGCACTGATATCTGATCCCAGGTTTCGGGGTCATGAATAGAGTATACGGGTTTGCCAATCACGTCGGTGGCGGTTTGACCAAAAAGGTCGCAGTAAGACGGGTTTACATGCACAACACGCGGGCAATCATCGTTGGGCGCCAAATAGCTAATCCCCACGGCATCCTGCGTCATAGACAGGAAATTTTCCAAGATGTCGGACAGCTGCATGCATTGGCCCTTGCGACGTTCGGCCCTGCTTACACGCGATAGGTTACTCTAAGGGTAAACCTACACTTTTAACGAATTATAGTAAGTTTTGGTGCCGTCCTGGCCCGCTTGGGGGCGCCTACCTAGGTGTTGGTGCGTGGGTTTTCGGGTTTGATCTGGCGCACGCCCAGACCCACGGGTTTGCGCCGGTTGCCCGGCAGGTCCGGGTCAGGCCCCCATATCGCTTGGTAGGTGTCGATGGCCATACCGCGCCGCTGCAACACACATGCGCCCGCCGTCAACCCGCCCCACCAGATGGCTAATGAAACCCACATCCAATTGGGTCCGTTTGCCTGCCACAAACCCGACATGATGGTCAGCATCGACAAGAGCAACGCCAGATACCCTGCACCCTTGTGGACGTATTCAAACGCCAATCGACGGGGTGTCATGTCGTAGTGGTCGCCGTGCAGCGTGCCATTGGCGGCGGGTTCTGTTGGCCCACCTTTACTGCCCCGCAGCAGCCCCCCCAGTATCTGCACGCCCGCCAAGGTTAGAACCGTCCAGCCCAACACCCTATGCGGCCCGGGAATGGCCGTGACAGCGGGGGCGGTCAGGATAAACCCCAGCCCCGCAAGCATCAGTACCGTGGCGATGTATTGGCACAGCCGGTGGGTGTTCCACCAAAACCTGTGGTCTAATGTCTGTGGCCAGTTTTGCCCCGGTGTGACCTTGAAATACCGCGCAATCAAAATGCCCAGCGGCACCAAAACGCCCCAACCCACAACCATCAGACGGGCGTGCCAGCTCAGATGCAAGCCAACGTCATGAACGCGGGCGGCATCCATCGGGGCGAATAGCCAGTCCCACATCAGCCCTTGACCGCGCCTGCTGTCATACCGGTGATGATCTGCCGTGATGCGACAAAGGTAAAGATGATCGGTGGGATGGCCAGCAACATGCCCGTGGCCATGATCACGCCCCAGTCGATATCGAATTCGGTGATGGAATTCACAATTGTCACCGGTACGGTGCGCGAATTGCGATCGGCCAGCGCGTTGGCCAGCAGAAATTCGTTCCATGCGACCCGGAAGGTAAAGATGGCCGCCGCCGCCAAGCCCGGTTTGATCAGGGGCAACACGACTAGGAAAAACACCTGAAACGGGCCTGCGCCATCCATGCGCGCGGCCTCTTCCAGTTGGATGGGCACTTGGATGATAAAGCTTTGCAAAATCCAGATGACAAACGGCAGGTTCATCGCAACATAGACCAAAATAATACCGGCCCGCGTGCCATCAATGCCAAACTGAAACGTCCAGATGCCAAAGACGGGCACCAACAACACCGCGGGCGGCACCATGCGCATCGCCAGCGTCGACAGCGACACCGCATCGCGCCCCATAAACCGGAACCGCACCAGCGCGTAGGCGGCCATGCAGCCGATCACCAGCGTCAGCACCGTGGACACCAGCGCGATGATCAGGGAATTGACCAAGGCGCGGCCAAAGGTCTTGTCGCAATATTCAATATGGGGCGCATCATACCACAGGAAATCACACAGCGCGGTCTCGTAATTGCGCAGGGTCGGCATGAACAGCAGCGATGAACTGTCAGACATGATATCCACGTTCAATTTCAACGAGGTGGTTAACATCATCATGATCGGCCCGATGGCCATCACCACAAGCGCCACCAGCAGGGCATAAAACGCAGGGTTCTGTTTGTCGTAGGTCTTGGCCATCAGAGGTCCTCTTGCGCGGCTTTGCGCAGCCGGGCGGTGCGCGCCTCGACGGCTTTGTTGTAGGCAAACATGGCGAAGGTCAGGACGACCAACAAGATCAACAGGTAGTTCGACATGGCCGCCGCCTCGCCCAATTCGCGGAATTCCGATGCCGTGCGCGATATCCGCAACGATAATATTTCGGTCGACAGGCCCGGCCCGCCGTTGGTCAGCACCAAGATCACCTCAAGCACCTTGAACGCATCAATCAGCCGCAACAGCAGCGTGACAATCAGCACGGGCATCATCAACGGCAGCTTGATATAGACGATCTGTTGCCAGCCGGTGGCCCCGTCAATGCGCGCGGCTTCCATCGCGGATTGCGGCAGCGATTGCAGGGCAGCCAGCGACAGAATGAAGATGAACGGGGTCCATTGCCAGACATCCGCGATCACCACGGATGCAAACGCCCAACTGCCATCGCTGAGCCACGGGATCGCCTCAAACCCCAGTGATTTCAGTGTCTTGTTAAAGATTCCTACGGATGGGTGATACATATAGCGCCACATCAAACCCACCACGATAGGGGCGATCATCATCGGCAAAATAAACAACGTACGCAACATCGACATGCCGCGAATGTTGCGGTCCAGCAGCAGGGCAAGGCCAACGCCCAACATCATTTCTAGGGTCACAACCACGGCGGCAAATTTGACCGTCACGAAAAAACTCTCGCGGAATGCGGCGTCGCTGAGCAGACCGATGTAGTTTTTCAGACCGACAAATTCGGCCTCGCCGATGCGTTGGCTGGGGTTCCAGTCCAGAAAGCTGGCGTAGATCATATACCCAATCGGATACAGCAGCGCGACAGCCATGATCACTGCGGCGGGCGCAAGGAAAAGGTAAGGGGTCAACCGATTTGCATTGGCGATTTGCATAAGGGGGGTCCGTGCTGCGGGTGGGCCCCCGGCGCTAGAAGACGCGCGCCGGGGTCTTTGAAAGCGGTGAAACCTGCGTTTCGCCGTTATTGCCAGGTGTAGTAACCTGCCTCGTCCATGATCGCGCGGGCGCGTGTGGCCACACCATCCAACGCCTCTTGCGGGTCAAGATCTTCGGTCAGAACCTGGCTCATCGTGGTGCCGATGTCCGCGTTGATCTTGCCCCATGTGGGGATGATGGGGCGCCAGTCGGGGTCGGCGTGCTGCAACGCTTGGCCAAAGGTGGTCGAATAGGGGTATTTCGCGTTCAGGTCCGCGTTTTCATAGGTCGAGAACCGCGATGGGTTGCCGCCCGCCATGGCCACCATCAGATCGCCCTTTTTCGAGGTCAACCATTGCATGAGCAAAAACGCGGCCTCTTTGTTTTGGGCGTTCTTGGGGATGGCAATGCCGAACCCACCCGTCTGGCTGCCACGGCGCACGCCTTGGGGATGCAACGCATAGCCGACCTTGCCCACAACGGTTGATTTGCTGGGGTCTTCAAAGCCCGCGGCAAAGGCGATGCTGTCCATGAACATCGCAGCCTGCCCTTGCTGAAATGCGGCGGCGGCTTCGGCGGGGCCAAAGGTCTGGCTGCCCTCTGGGCCACAATCCACGATGGTTTTCAACGCGTTGGCTGCGGCGACACCGGCCTCGTTGTTGATAATCGGCTCCCATGTGTCGTCAAACACGCGACCACCCAGCGGCGCCAGATGCAATAAAAACGCGTGGCTGGCCTGATGGCCCGATGCCGCGCGCGATGCCATGCCGCCCATGCCGGGTTCCACATCCGGGATCTTGCAGGCCGCATCCAGCAGTTGGTCATAGGTTTCAGGCACCGCGATGCCGTGCTTTTCAAAAATGTCTTTGCGGTACGCCAAAACGGATGTTTCCGACCCAAACGGAATGCCGTAGGCCGACCCAAGCTGCCCGGGCAGGTACCCCTTTTGGCCACCCGCCACGCCGATGTTTTGCACATACCCGTCGATCAAATCGCCCTGATCATAGTTTGGGTCTGCCAAGGCGGGGTTCATGAAATACCGTGCGAGGTTTTCAAGCTGGTCGGCATAGACGTAGTCCGCCTTGGAAAAGACCACATAGGCGATCATGTCATAATCGCCCTCGTCTTTGGTCAACTCCAAGGTCTGACGTTCGCGCATCTTCAAATACTGCAACTGGTCCACTTCGACCTCGATGCCGGTTTCTTCCATGAAGGCGGGCAAGACCTTCATCATCGCGTTATAGTGCGGGTGCGCAGGCACGTTGATCACCAATGTGGTGCCTGCGTAGGGGGCATAGGGGTTGGCGAACCCCGCGCCGGCCAGCGTGACCGAGGCCGCAGCCCCCGTCAGGATTGTCTTGAATGATAGCATTGTCAGTCCTCCCTGATGCTATTTTTAATGTGTCAGAGCCGCAGCCCCGACGTCTTGTCGAAGATCATGATCTCATCTGTCAGCACGCCAAAGGTTTGCTGAATACCGGAACGCACAGGCACGGCGCTTTGTGTTTCCACCAAAATTTCGGCGCCGCCACATTGGGTGACCAACACCGACTGCGCGCCCAGATATTCAGACACGACGACCTTCAGGTCTATCGGGGCGCCTTGGGTGGCATCCGTGGTAAAACTGGACGGCCGCACCCCCATGGTGACCGCACGGTCGGTGGCAGCCGCCAGCCGCGCGCCTGTCTGTGTCGGCAGCGGCAGGGCAAACCCATCACCACGGGCCCAAAGGGTGCCGTTTTCGTCGCGTAAATCTGCATCAACAAAGTTCATGGTCGGCGCGCCGATGAACCCGGCCACAAAGGTGTTTACGGGTGCTTTGAACAGCTCTTCTGGGGTGCCTTGTTGCTGGATCAGACCGTCGCTCATGACGACAATGCGGTCGCCTAATGTCATCGCTTCGACCTGATCGTGGGTCACATAGACCATGTTTTTATCAATGGTATCTCGCATTTCGGCCAGTTCGGCGCGCATTTTGCCACGCAGCTTGGCGTCCAGGTTCGATAGGGGTTCGTCAAACAGAAACGTGCCCGCATCGCGCACCAACGCCCGGCCCATCGCCACCCGTTGACGTTGCCCGCCCGACAATTCCGCAGGCTTTCGGTCCAACAGATGGGCGATGTTCAACATCTCGGCCACGCGCAGAACTTTGGTTTCTATTTCGGGCTTGGGCACCTTGGCCAACCGCAACGCAAAGGACATGTTCTTGGCGATATTCATATGCGGATAAAGCGCGTAATCCTGAAACACCATCGCCAGATCGCGTTCCTTTGGATCCAGACGACTGATGGGTGTGTCGTCAAAGTAAATCTCGCCGCTGGTGACCGTCTCGAGCCCTGCGAGCATGCGCAAGGTCGTCGATTTGCCACACCCCGATGGACCCACCAAAACGGTGAATTCACTGTCCTCAAGGCTAAGGTCAAAGGGCGGTAGAACCTCTATTGCACCATAGCTTTTGGATACCTGATCAAAAACGATACGTGGCACATGTCCCCCCATGGCGCCGATGTCTGTCAAAAGCCTCCCAGCTTTGGGGGATAGAGTGCCCAAAGGGCTTCCAATAACGAAGGGAAAAAGACACAATGAACGTTAGCGTTAACGTAATAACGGGGTAAAATATTGAAATATATTATGAATAGCGCAGTGCCGTGTGGCGATGAACATGAGTAAAAAAGGCGCTACGGTCAAAATCGAAGACGTCGCAGCCCGCGCCAACGTCAGTATCATGAGCGTCTCGCGTGCGATCCGGGGGGTGGAAGGCGTGTCTGAAAAGACCCGTGCCAAGATCCTAAAGATCGCCCGCCAGATGAAATATGTGCCCAATAGCAACGCGCGGTCTTTGGCTGTGGCGAACTCTAATCTCATTGGAATTTCGCTGCCCACCTTCGCCGGTGAGGTCTTTGGCGACATCCTCAGCGGGATGCGGCGGACGTTTGATCTGGCGGGGTATTCTAGCGTGATCGACACCACCGAATACAGCCCCGAGGCCGAGCTAAACTGGGTGCGGCGGCTGCTGTCATGGCAACCTGCGGCGATTATCCTGACCGGGCTGGACCACAAACCAGAGACGATTGACCTGCTGGAAACCGCGCCCATTCCGGTGTTGGAAATCTGGGAGCACACGGATCACCCGATCGACATTTGCGTGGGGGTTGATCACCATAAAGCGGGCCAGATGATTGGTCAGCATGCATTAGATCTTGGGTACCGGCAGCCTGCGTTTGTCAGCGCCCCCCGTGGTCATGACACACGGGCAGACGCGCGGCTGGCGGGGCTGCGCGATGTGTTTTCGCGCGCGACATCTACGGCGGTCTTGTCGGCGCGCCCGGCGTCGGGCAATTCGTTTGCCACCGGGTTTGAGGGCACCGCTGCTTTGCTGGACGGCGATGCGCCCGATATTATTTGTTACTTGAACGACCACATGGCTTTTGGCGGGTTGATGTGTTGTCAGGCGCGGGGGCTGTCGGTTCCGCAGGACATCGGGATTGCGGGGTTCAACGAACTGGATCTGGCCAGCGTGTTGCCCAAAAAACTAACGACGATCCGCACGTTGCGGCGTCAGATGGGCGTCACCGGCGCCACGCATCTTTTGGCGCGGATCAACGGCGCGCAGGTCGAACGGACGAAACTGCAACCGTTGGAGATGATCCCCGGTGAAACCACGCGGACCCAAAGCCGGTTGCCCTAATTCGCCGTGCCGCGGGACGTTTGCATCAGTTGCTACGGTGCATTTAACGACGAAATGATGGCTTTGATACCATGAGATATGCGTCCAAATTGATATTTCCGAACAACTGATATGTGATTTGCCAGCTCTTCGCCAATTGTTGCTGTTGACTGATGTTGCAGGCATGAAAGACGCCGACGGCAACGTCGTCACAGACCTGAGCGCGGGCCAGATCCGCGAGATGACAGCGGTCGGAACAATCGCAGGCGGTATGATCGCCAAAACCGAAACCGCGCTGGCCGCCATTGATAGCGGTGTCCGCGCTGCGGTCATTTTGGACGGGCGCGCACCCAATGCCTGCCTGCTAGAGCTGTTCACAGAACATGGCGCCGGGTCCATCATTCGCGCGGATTAACATCACTCAGTCGACAGTTTTAAACTGCCACAGTTCCTGCCGCCGCGCGTTTTCGATGGTTAGCCGCGGCGTCTGGATTATATTAGACGTTGGCGGCTCGCTTACAGACACCACTAAATCTCGGCGGGATTAACATCGGTGTCTAGTGAGGTTTGCTCAGAATCGACAGGCCTGGTACGAAGGTATCACCTACATCTCTATGCGCCGTGGGTTCCTGTATCTTGTGGCAATCATGGCCAATGAGGTGCCGCTAGATTTGTATACGGATTTCTTGGTAATTTTGGAACCAAGGAGAGACGGATATGAACAAGGGAATACGGTTTACAGATGAGTTTAAGCAGGATGCTGTGGCACAGGTAGTTGAGCGTGGTTACGCGGTCAGCGAAGTTGCCGAACGTCTAGGGATCAGCACTAAGTCGTTGTACACGTGGAAGGCGCAATTTTCTAAGTCACCGCGTGTCAAGTCGGAGACGGCAGATCAGACTGCTGAGATAAGGCGTTTGAAGCGCGAACTGGTCCGCATGCGAAGAAAGATGCACGACAAACAGATCTCATCCATCAAGCATGGGCCGACAGCGGCAAAGTTTATGGTTATCGCAAACTGACGGATAACCTGCGTGATGCTGGTGAGACCTGCTCTGAGAGCCGTGTGGCGGGCTTGGCCAGTATCGCAAGCATCGCGGCGCATATCGGATACAAACGTCGCCCGGGCCGCTACGGCGGCAAGCTAGCGGTTGTCATTGATCTGTTCTCAAGGCGGGTCGTTGGATGGTCCCCCTCTCGGCAGATTGCTTTGCAATCGCCTGCCGGGCAATGATGCAGTCACGGATGACCACGGACCTCTCCTTGCAAGCATGATTGGCTGCCATTTGGCGGCGCAGACCAAAGCAAAAGGTCATGATCCACTCCGACCAAGGTTCCCAATTTACCGGCGGGGAGTGGCAATCGTTCCTTGGCAAACACAATTTGGTCGCCGGCATGAGCCGTCGTGGAAATTGCCATGACAACGCCGTTGCTGAGAGCTTCTTCCAACTTCTGAAGCGGGAACGGATCAGGCGGCGAACATACCTCACACGCGACGATACAAGGCGGGACGTGTTCGAATACATCGAGATATTTTATAACCCGACACGCAAGCACACCAAAAATGGC